>NZ_JBHINK010000081.1:419-759 GCF_042194905.1 Bartonella sp. CL63NXGY | reverse complement strand
AAGGTTGCCAACTCACCAGAAAGCAAATAGCCATTAGAACCAGTAATGTAAATATCAGCATCCATATCAATTCGGAAACTATTGATTGCTTTTTCCCAATCTTTTACGTGCTGTATTTCATCAAAGAATAAGTAATTACGCTTATGATTGTTCTGATGCTTATGAACATAATCATATAATTCTTTAGCAGTTGTGATATTTGAAAATGCAAAATCTTCAAAGTTGATCTTTAAAATCTGGTCATTAGTTACTCCCTCGTCTTTTAAGTAATTAATAAACATATTCATTAAATAAGTTTTCCCGGAACGCCGAATTCCTGTCAGAACTTTAACGGTGTCTG
>NZ_JBHINK010000081.1:0-401 GCF_042194905.1 Bartonella sp. CL63NXGY | reverse complement strand
TGTCTGTAACATCTTGAAATTCTTTTAGAAAATTCATATATCGTGGTCGTTGGATAACGTTCATTTTCTTTCACCACCATTTTGTTTTCTATACAAAATATTATATCATTTTTCACTATTTTATTCGCTATAGAATACAAAAACCAAATTTTCCCATTTTTATTCGCTATAGAATACAAAATTAGCCGTTTGTTAAGTGTCCGATATGCAAAGCTTGTTTGATACTACTCCAAATGTGGTGAACCAAATAAGCGCAGGCAAAGGCAAGAATAATTGTTAGCCCAACAAGCAGGGGGAATTTGATGCCAATTCCCAAGTGGGGAGCAAGATGATTGATTGCTAACCAGGACCAATACAGCCAAAAAACGTGGCTTAAGTAAGCGCGGTGGGCATATAAAGCA
>NZ_JBHINK010000080.1:0-768 GCF_042194905.1 Bartonella sp. CL63NXGY | reverse complement strand
CTGTTGCTTGAGGGAACCTCTAAATCATTGCCACTATCGTCAAACTCTGCTTCAAATGTATCGGCTTCATTACCGGCATGGTCCGTAATCGTTGCGGTTAAAAGACGCTGGTAAAAAACCTCATGAACAGGTTTGTCTCCCACCTTGACCACAATAAAAGGGTGTGTACGCATTAATCCCATAACCGCTTCACCATGCTTTGGGGATTAGACAACACAAATTCAGGCAAAATGACCTTTAAGCCCCGCGGTAAAAACACACCATATTTGGCAATCTCTGGATTAGCTTCCAGTGTGGCTTCTAAATAACCGTTTAGTGCCCCAACTTGCCTCCGGTCTCTGAACACTGCCATGACATGGTGAAAGCAAAGGAGATCGAGGCTCATATCCTCTAGCTCTACAATAACATGCTTTTCTGGTATCTTCATAAAGTTTGTCCCACTTGGTATTGTCCCACCTGGTATTGTCCTTGTGGTTTTCCGCCATTAAAAAAGGGCAAGAGCGTAATGGAATAGCGGATGCGCTGGGATTGACCAGAGCGACTGATATAGTCGTGGTCTTTATTGATCGTGGTGATTACTACGGATCCATGGAGAAGGACACTATAGGTCGTATCATTAATCCAACGAAGCATCTGGACAGGCTTTGCTCTTCGAATAGTTGTAGTGATGGCATCTATCGCTACCCGATCACCAAA
This sequence comes from Bartonella sp. CL63NXGY, assembly GCF_042194905.1. Taxonomy (NCBI): domain Bacteria; kingdom Pseudomonadati; phylum Pseudomonadota; class Alphaproteobacteria; order Hyphomicrobiales; family Bartonellaceae; genus Bartonella; species Bartonella sp. CL63NXGY. The sequence goes on along the minus strand of NZ_JBHINK010000080.1, from coordinate 72 downwards.
TTCTTCTGGAAACCAAACTCCATGAATGGTCTTTGCATCATTGCCATAGCCGGTAAATTGCAAACTGGGTGC
>NZ_JBHINK010000079.1:0-769 GCF_042194905.1 Bartonella sp. CL63NXGY | reverse complement strand
AAAACCAATGAGGGTCTTTCGTCCACAGCGAGAAATCTGGAAACGGCTATGGCGAATACATCAAAATATTTTGGTGGGGGTGCAGGAGTTGCTGGTTCTGACATGACGGGACCAACTTATGACTTATCCAAGATTGATACAAAGGGTAATATAACAGAGGGCTCTTTTAAAGATGTTGGGAGTGCATTTACTGGTCTTGATACAAATATCAAGAATGTGAATGCACGGATTAAAGAAGTTTCTGAAGGAGTAGCGCAGGATTCTTTGTTATGGAATGATGAAGCCAATGCCTTTGTAGCGCGTCATGAAAAGAGAAAAGAAGAAAAAGGCAGGGCTGTAAGAACACAAGAAAACAGTAGAATTACGTTTCTAGCAAGTGGTGAGATTACCCAAAACTCAACAGATGCAGTAAATGGTGGTCAACTTTATTCAATGGGTAACACGCTTGCATCCTATTTTGGTGGTGGTGCTGGTTATGATGAAGAGGGCAAATGGAAAGCACCGGATTTCAAGATCAAGCAGTTTGGTGAGGATGGTACTTCTTTTGACAAGAATTATCAGAATGTAGCGGATGCACTTGCCGGTGTTGGAAGTTCTATCACGAATGTTCAGAATAAATTGACTGAACAGGTTAATAATGTGATTACCAAAGTGGAAAGCGAGAGCTTTGTTCAGCAAGATAAGACAACGAGTCGTCTCACTATTGGTGCAAAAGTAGGTGGCGCAGAAATCAATATTGCAAATGAAAGCGGTGCTGATCGGATAATTT
>NZ_JBHINK010000078.1:0-780 GCF_042194905.1 Bartonella sp. CL63NXGY | reverse complement strand
GGAAGCACTCAAGGAGTAACTCGTGCTCAAGGATACCCGTAAGGACGTGCTTAAAGAAGTAGCCAGCGATTCACTTAAGGAGTAACTGGTGCTTAAGGACGTGGCTAAGGACGTGCTTAAAGAAGTAGCCAGCGATTCACTTAAGGAGTAACTGCTACTTAAGGACGTTTGAACTGAGGTACTAATGATGGCACTAGTGGAATAACTAGCACTTAAGGAGTTACTTAATGATTGACTGACAGATGCACTGTTACTGTAGCTTTGGCTCAGCATCAAGCTCGTGCTCAAGGATGCGCTTAAGGCATTGGAAGCACTAATGGAGTAGCTGGTACTCAAAGATACTCGTAAGGATGTGCTCAAAGACGTCGCCAAGGATTCACTTAAGGAATAACTAGCACTTAAGGAAACCCGTAAGGACGTGCTCAATGACGTAGCCAGTGATTCACTCAAGGAGTAACTGCTACTTAAGGATGTTTGAACTGAGGTACTGATGATGGCACTAGTGGAATAACTAGCACTTAAGGAATTACTTAATGATTGACTAACGATCGCACTGGTACTGTAACTTTGGCTCAGCATTAAGCTGGTGCTCAAAGAAGCACTCGAAGCATTCGAAGCACTTAAGGAATAGCTGGTACTTAAGGAAGCTTCTAGCGATGTACTCATTGATGCACTCAAGGAGTAACTAGCACTTAAGGAAGTAGCTAAGGACGTACTCAATGACGTAGCCAGTGATTCACTCAAGGAGTAACTAGCACTCAAAGAAACCCGTAAGGACGT
>NZ_JBHINK010000009.1:0-84761 GCF_042194905.1 Bartonella sp. CL63NXGY | reverse complement strand
GTTTTGCTATTCGTGAAGGTGGTCGTACTGTTGGTGCCGGTATCGTCTCTAAGATCATTGAATAAATAATGCTTGTTGAGTGCTTTAATTATTAATGCACTTTGTATAACAGGGAAATAAAGAGCATGAACAGTCAGAATATTCGCATTCGCTTGAAAGCGTTTGATCATAGAATTCTTGATACGTCGACGCGTGAGATTGTATCGACTGCTAAACGTACCGGTGCAAATGTCCGTGGTCCCATTCCGCTTCCGACGCGGATTGAGAAGTTTACGGTCAATCGTGGACCGCATATCGATAAGAAAAGTCGTGAGCAGTTTGAGATGCGAACACATAAGCGTCTTCTTGACATTGTTGATCCAACGCCGCAAACAGTGGATGCGCTTATGAAGCTCGATCTTTCTGCTGGTGTGGATGTAGAAATTAAGCTCTGAGGTTTGAGGACAGAAGGAACAGACCCGATGCGTTCAGGTGTAATAGCACAGAAGCTGGGCATGACCCGTATTTATAATGATGCTGGTGAGCATGTGCCGGTGACGGTACTTCGTTTGGAGAATTGTCAAGTCGTTGCTCAGCGTACAGTTGAAAAGAATGGTTATACTGCTGTTCAATTAGGTGTAGGCTTTGCTAAGGTTAAGAATACTTCACAAGCTCTTCGTGGACATTTTGCTAAGGCTTCTGTTGAGCCTAAAGCCAAAATAGCAGAGTTTCGTGTGAGTCCCGACAATCTTCTTGATGTTGGTACTGAGATTACAGTGGAACATTTTGTTCCAGGACAAAGAGTTGATGTGACTGGTACCAGTATTGGTAAGGGGTTTGCTGGTGTTATGAAACGACATAACTTTGGTGGGCATCGTGCTTCCCATGGTAATTCGATCACACATCGTGCTCATGGTTCTACAGGGCAGTGCCAAGATCCTGGTAAAGTTTTTAAAGGCAAAAAAATGGCCGGCCATATGGGGCAAGTGCGTGTAACAACACAGAATATTGAAGTTATTTCCACAGATAGTGAGCGTGGTTTAATTTTAGTGCGTGGTGCTGTTTCTGGTTCTAAAGGTTCTTGGATTTTGATACGGGATGCTGTGAAGAAGCGTCTTCCTGATAATGCTCCAAAGCCTGCCGGTATTCGCCGTCTTGTGAAGGAGAAAGCGGAAATGGTTACTCCGGTGACGGAAACCTCTGAAGTTGAGGGAGCCTAATAATGGATCTTGTAATTAAAACTCTTGATGGTAATGAAGCTGGCAAATTAAAGGTTTCTGAAGCTATTTTTGATCTTGTTCCGCGTGAGGATATTTTGCAACGTGTTGTTCGTTGGCAGCTTGCACGTCGTCAGCAGGGAAGTCATCAATCCCAAGGTCGTTCTGATGTGTCGCGAACAGGGGCAAAAATGTTTAAACAGAAAGGAACTGGGCGTGCTCGACATTCATCTGCACGTGCACCGCAGTTTAGAGGTGGGGGTAAGGCACATGGACCGGTGGTTCGCAGTCATGCGCATGATCTTCCTAAAAAGATTCGTGCTCTTGGGTTGCGTCTTGCTTTATCTGCAAAATTAAAAGCAAAAGATTTGATTATTGTGGATGAGTTGACTGTTAAGGATGCTAAAACGAAGATGCTTGTTTCTCATTTTTCTAAGCTTGGATTTAATAACGCTCTCTTGATTGGTGGTAAAGAGATTGATATTAACTTTTTTCGTGCAGCCTCTAATATCCCTAATATTGACATTTTGCCTATTCAGGGAATTAATGTTTATGATATTTTGCGTCGCAGCAAACTTGTTTTATCAAAAGCAGCTGTTGAGGCTCTTGAGGAGCGTTTTAAATGACAGATCTTCGCCATTATGATATAATTATTAGTCCAGTTATTACTGAAAAGGCGACTATGATTTCTGAATATAATCAAGTTGCTTTTAATGTCGCGCCGAAAGCGACGAAGCCTGAGATTAAGGCTGCTATTGAAGCGCTTTTTAGCGTAAAAGTTAAAGCAGTTAACACGATAGTCCGTAAGGGTAAAGTGAAGCGTTTCAAAGGTATAGTTGGTCGGCAGAGTGATGTCAAAAAAGCGATCGTAACTCTGGCCAGTGGTCAGACTATCGACGTTTCGACAGGTCTTTAAGAGGCTCGGAGATAGGAATAATGGCACTTAAGCAATTTAATCCAACTACACCTGGGCAGCGTCAGCTTGTTATTGTGGAACGTTCTTGTCTTTATAAGGGAAAACCTATAAAGATGTTAACTGAAGGTTTGTCTTCAAAGGGTGGACGTAATAATCGCGGTCGTGTTACTGCTCGTTTTCAGGGTGGTGGACATAAACGTAGTTATCGGTTTGTCGACTTTAAGCGTCTTAAACGTGATGTTTCAGCAAAGGTTGAGCGTTTAGAATACGATCCTAATCGTACCGCTTTTATTGCTTTAATCCGCTATGAGGATGGGCAATTGAGTTATATTCTTGCGCCACAGCGTCTTGGTGTTGGTGATTCTGTTATGGCTGGTTTAAATGTGGATGTTAAACCAGGTAATGCTATGCCTCTTGGTAATATGCCTGTAGGCACAATTATTCATAATGTTGAGATGAAGCCAGGAAAAGGAGGGCAGATTGCGCGTTCAGCAGGTGCTTATGCGCAGTTGGTTGGACGAGATCATGGTATGGCTATTCTTCGTTTAAATTCTGGTGAACAGCGTTTGGTTCCGAGTAGCTGTTTTGCAACTGTTGGCGCTGTTTCAAATCCTGATCATGGGAATATTAATGATGGTAAGGCGGGTCGGTCACGTTGGCGTGGTAAACGTCCACATGTTCGTGGTGTTGCTATGAACCCCGTTGATCATCCGCACGGTGGTGGTGAAGGTCGTACATCGGGGGGGCGCCATCCAGTATCTCCTTGGGGTAAACCTACGAAAGGTAAGCGTACGCGCTCCAATAAAGCCACTGATAAATTTATTATGCGTACGCGTCATCAACGCAAGAAATGAGAAAGGTAGTCTGAAGTGGTTCGTTCAGTGTGGAAAGGTCCGTTTGTTGACGGCTATCTTCTTGGTAAAGCAGAGAAGGTACGTGCAAGTGGGCGCAATGAAGTTATAAAAATATGGAGTCGTCGCTCTACTATTTTACCGCAATTTGTTGGTTTAACTTTTGGTGTTTACAACGGTAATAAGCATATTCCTGTTTCTGTTTCTGAAGAGATGGTTGGGCATAAGTTTGGTGAGTTCGCTCCTACCCGGACTTATTATGGTCATGGTGCTGATAAAAAAGCGAAGAGGAAGTAGGAATGGGAAAAGCTAAAGTTTCGCGCCAGCTTAAAGATAATGAAGCAAGAGCTGTCACGCGGACAATTCGTGTTAGTCCGCAGAAGCTTAATTTAGTTGCTGCAATGATTCGTGGTAAAAGAGTTAATGTAGCGCTCGCTGATTTGATGTTTTCACGCAAGCGTATTGCTGCTACTGTGAAAAAAACGCTTGAATCAGCAATTGCAAATGCAGAAAATAACCACGATCTTGATATTGATTCGCTTGTTGTGGCGGAAGCTTATGTTGGTAAGTCGATAGTGATGAAGCGCTTTCATGTTCGTGGTCGAGGGCGTGCTAGTAGAATTGAACGTCCATTTTCGCATCTTACTGTTATTGTTCGTGAAGTTACCGAAAAAGTGGAGGCCGCGTAATGGGGCAGAAGATCAATCCAATAGGACTTCGTCTTGGTGTTAATCGGACTTGGGACTCTCGTTGGTATGCTGATAGTGGTGAATATGGGCGCCTTCTTCATGAAGATTTGAAAATTCGTTCATATGTGCTTGAGGAGCTTAAACAGGCGGCTATTTCTAAGGTTGTTATTGAGCGTCCTCATAAGAAGTGTCGTATTACGATTCATTCTGCACGTCCTGGTTTGATTATTGGTAAAAAGGGTGCTGATATCGAAAAGCTTCGTCGTAAGCTTTCAGAAATGACGGATGCTGAAACTTCATTGAATATTGTGGAGATTCGTAAACCGGAGATTGATGCGACAATTATTGCGCAATCAATTGCTCAACAGTTAGAGCGTCGTGTTGCTTTTCGTCGTGCAATGAAGCGTGCTGTTCAGTCTGCTATGCGTCTTGGTGCGGAAGGTATTCGTATCAATTGTTCTGGCCGTCTTGGTGGTGCTGAAATTGCTCGTATGGAATGGTATCGTGAAGGTCGTGTTCCACTTCATACCTTGCGTTCTGATGTTGATTACGGTACAGCAGAAGCTAAGACCGCTTATGGTATTTGTGGTATTAAAGTTTGGGTCTTTAAGGGTGAGATTCTTGAGCATGATCCGATGGCTTCAGAACGTCGTGCTACGGAAGCTGATCAATCTGGTTCTTCATCGAATCGTCGCCGCGAAAATGCTTAGTTTTTGAGATTGAACTAAAATTTGGAGTAGAGAACAATGTTGCAGCCAAAGCGCACAAAGTTCCGTAAACAGTTCAAAGGCCGTATTCACGGTTCTGCGAAGGGTGGTACGGATTTGAATTTCGGTGCCTACGGTTTGAAGGCTGTTGAGCCGGAGCGGGTTACTGCTCGTCAAATTGAAGCGGCGCGTCGTGCGATTACACGTTATATGAAGCGTTCTGGTCGTGTGTGGATTCGCATTTTTCCAGATCTTCCGGTTACATCTAAACCGACTGAAGTTCGTATGGGTAAAGGTAAGGGAAGTGTTGATTATTGGGCTGCACGTGTTGCTCCTGGGCGCGTCATGTTTGAGCTTGATGGAGTTCCGGAAGATGTTGCACGTGAAGCGCTAAGGTTGGGTGCTGCAAAGTTGCCTATAAAAACGCGTTTCATCCAGCGTATTGCTGAATAATGAGGTTAAGCGATGAGAGCCACAGAATTACGGGCGCAAACGCTCGACCAAATGAAAGATGAATTGGCTAAGTTAAAGAAAGAGCAATTTAATTTGCGTTTTCAACAAGCAACAGGTCAATTAGAAAAGACTGCGCGTGTTAGACAAGTTCGTCGTGATATTGCGCGTATTAAAACTTTTCTTCGTCAAAAGATAAGTGAAACTAAGGTTTAAGGAAATAAGAGATGCCTAAACGCGTTTTGCAGGGTGTTGTTATTAGCGACAAAAGTGATAAGACTGTTGTTGTCAAAGTTGAACGCCGTTATTCTCATCCGCTTCTTAAGAAGACTGTTCGGCAGTCTAAAAATTATAAAGCGCATGACGAAAACAACCAATTCAAGATTGGGGATCAAGTTTCTATTCAAGAATCTAGACCAATTTCGAAAGATAAATGTTGGATTGTTGTAAAAGACAATGTAGCGTAATGGGTTAAGTTTATTGTTTTAGAATTTAACAGTGTTTTTATCATTGATAAATTTGAAGGCGATGAATTTATCGTTATTTGGCAGGCAAATCCGAGTGTATAAAAGGTACAATCGGATATATGTGTTAAGAGAAGGTGGCCAGTCATGATTCAGATGCAAACAAATCTCGACGTTGCTGATAATTCTGGAGCGCGTCGTGTCATGTGCATCAAGGTGTTAGGCGGTTCAAAGCGGAAATATGCTTCGGTCGGTGACATTATTGTTGTTTCGGTTAAGGATGCAATTCCTCGTGGCCGTGTTAAAAAAGGTGATGTTATGAAAGCTGTTGTGGTTCGTACTGCTAAGGATATTCGTCGCGCAGATGGTAGTGTCATTCGTTTTGATAGTAATGCTGCGGTTTTAGTGGATAATAAAAAAGAGCCGATTGGTACTCGTATCTTTGGACCTGTTCCCCGCGAATTGCGTGGTAGGAATCATATGAAGATCATCTCGCTTGCTCCTGAAGTTCTATAAGGAGTAAATGTTATGCAGAAGATTCGAAAAGGTGATAAAGTTGTTGTTTTGTCCGGTAAGGATAAAGGATGTAGTGGTGAAGTAATTAAGGTTAGTCCAAAAGAGAATAAGGCTTTTGTTCGTGGGATTAATATGATTAAACGTCATCAACGTCAAACGCAGAAGCAAGAGGCTGGAATTATTTCTAAAGAAGCTCCGATTCATCTGTCTAATTTGGCGATTGCTGATCCTAAAGATGGTAAGCCTACACGTGTAGGCTTTCGTATGAATGCAGATGGTAATAAGGTGCGTTTTGCCAAGCGTTCGGGAGAGTTGATTAATGGCTGAGGAAAGACAAGTACCGCGTATGAAAGCGCATTATTTTGAAGTGATTCGTAAAGCGCTTCAAGAAAAGTTTAATTACAGAAATGCAATGCAAATTCCGCGGATTGATAAAGTTGTAATAAATATGGGCATAGGTGAAGCAACTGCTGATTCGAAGAAGCCTTCCCTTGCTGCTGAGGATTTAGGGCTAATAACGGGTCAGAAGGCTGTTGTTACGCGTGCGCGTAATTCTATTGCGACCTTTAAGGTTCGTGAAGGAATGCCTCTTGGGGCTAAAGTTACATTGCGTAAAGATCGTATGTTTGAGTTTTTAGATCGTCTTGTTACGATTGCTCTTCCGCGGGTTCGTGACTTTCGTGGTTTAAATCCAAAGAGTTTTGATGGTCGTGGCAATTTTGCTATGGGTATTAAAGAACACATTGTGTTTCCAGAAATCAACTATGATAAAGTTGATCAAATTTGGGGCATGGATATTATCGTTTGTACGACAGCAAAAACGGATGATGAGGCTCGTGAATTATTGCGTGCTTTTAATTTTCCTTTTCGTTCGTAACGGCAAACATAGTGAGGTGAAATTATGGCCAAAGTAAGTGCCGTTGAAAAAAATAAGCGTCGTGAGGTGATGGTAAAGTGTTATGCTGCCCGTCGTGCACGTTTGAAAGCAATAGTTATGGATCAGAAGGTTTCTCTTGAAGAACGTTTTAAAGCTTCTGTTCAGTTGGCAGAGTTACCGCGTAATTCTTCGAAAGTTCGTATTCGTAATCGCTGTGAGGTTTCAGGTCGTCCGCGGGCTTATTATCGTAAATTAAAAATGTCGCGAATTGCGTTGCGTGAGCTTGGCTCTATTGGCTATATTCCTGGTATTGTAAAATCTAGTTGGTAAGAGGAGATTATTTAATGTCTATGTCAGATCCTCTTGGTGATATGTTAACACGTATTCGTAATGCACTTGGTCGTAAAAAAGGTAAAGTAGTTACTCCAGCTTCGAAGCTTCGTGCGCACGTTCTTGATGTTCTTCAGTCGGAAGGTTATATTCGCGGATATAATCAAATTGATTTAGGTGATGGGAAAGCTGAGATTGAAATCGAATTGAAGTATTTTGAAGGGCTGGCTGCTATTCGTGAGATTTCACGTGTATCAAAGCCAGGGCGTCGTGTGTATGTTTCTGCTAAGTCACTTCCACAGGTGGCTAATGGCCTTGGTATTTCGATTTTATCGACTCCTAAAGGCGTCATGGCAGATCATGAGGCGCGTGAACAGAATGTTGGTGGAGAACTCCTTTGTCGTGTTTTCTAAGTTATGTCAAGAAAACGGAAGAAAAAGTAGGTTAGAACAATGTCTCGTATTGGAAAGAAACCCATTTCAATTCCTTCTGGAGTTACTGCTACTGTTGAAGGTCAGCTGGTTAAGGCAAAAGGTCCAAAAGGTGAGCTGAGTTACGTCGTCAATGATGAAGTCTTGGTCAAACTTGAGGAAAATATCATATCAGTTATGCCGCGGGATCAGTCAAAAGATGCGCGTTCTAAATGGGGAATGTCGCGCTCAATGATTGAGAACATTTTTTGTGGTGTGAAAAATGGTTTTGAAAAGAGGTTGGAGATTAATGGGGTTGGTTATCGTGCTGCTTTGCAGGGTAAGGATGTTCAACTATCTCTGGGCTTTTCGCATGATGTGGTTTATAAAGTTCCGTCGGGTGTTACTGTGACTGTTCCTAAGCCAACAGAAATTGTTGTTTCTGGAATTGATAAACAGCAAGTTGGACAAGTTGCAGCGGAGATTCGGGAGTATCGTAGGCCTGAACCTTATAAAGGTAAGGGTGTTAAGCATGCAGATGAACGTATCTTCCGTAAAGAAGGTAAAAAGAAATAAGGATTTTGTATTATGGTTTCATCTAAGGACATTATCCAACGTCGTGCAAGGCGTGTTCGTCGTAGAATTAAAATGGTTTCTCATGATCGTCCTCGGCTTAGTGTTTATCGTTCAAATCAGAACATTTATGCTCAGGTTATCGATGATTTGCGGGGATGTACACTTGTTTCAGCCTCTACTCTTGAAAGTGATTTAAAAAAGTCGTTAAAGAGTGGTGCTGATAAAAAGGCAGCTTTTGCTGTTGGTAAGTTAATTGCTGAGCGTGCGAAGAAAGCGGGTGTTAATGAGGTGGTTTTTGATCGTGGAGCGTATGTGTACCATGGTCGCGTCAAAGCTTTAGCTGAGGCTGCTCGTGAAGGTGGTTTGAATTTCTAAAATTTCTTATTTATGAATGAGTAAGGAGAGTTTAGAGTTTTTCGTTTAAGTTCTTCCAGTTTGGTGAGGGACTTTGTTATCGTGCTTCCGGAAAAGAAAAAGGAATGAGGAATGGCACAAAAAGAACGTGGTGATAGAGAAGAACGCGATAATGAATTTGTCGATAGGCTCGTTCATATCAATCGTGTTGCTAAAGTTGTAAAAGGTGGTCGGCGTTTTGGTTTTGCTGCTCTTGTTGTCGTTGGAGATCAAAAAGGACGTGTGGGTTTTGGACATGGTAAAGCCCGCGAAGTTCCCGAAGCCGTTCGTAAAGCAACGGAATCTGCAAAGCGTGGGATGATTTATGTTCCACTTCGGTCTGGGCGTACATTGCATCATGATCTTGAAGGTCGTCACGGAGCTGGGCGTGTTTTGCTACGTTCGGCTTCTGCTGGTACTGGTATTATTGCTGGGGGACCGATGCGTGCTATTTTTGAAGCTCTTGGTATGCAGGATGTCGTTGCAAAATCGCTAGGATCGTCGAATCCTTATAACATGGTTCGTGCAACATTTGATGCATTGAAACATCAAATGCATCCTAGAGATATTGCTGCTCAACGTGGTATAAAATATTCGACTTTGCAGGCGCGTCGTCGCCATTTAGTCGACCTAGAAGGGTAGTTTCTGAGATTATCAGAAAAGGAATTAGGAAATGGTTCAGAAAAAATCTCAGAGTAATAAAACTGTGACGGTGGAGCAAATTGGAAGCCCTATTCGAAACTCACAGATTCAGCGTGCAACCTTAAAGGGGCTTGGACTAAATAAAATGCGTCGTCGGCGCGTTTTAGATGATACACTTTGTGTGCGGGGTATGATTGCTCGGGTTCGGCATCTTGTTCGCGTTATAGATGAAGGTTAAGGGTTGCGGGAGTATTATATATGAAACTCAATGAACTGCGTGATTGCGAAGGCGCAATAAAAAATCGTAAGCGTGTTGGGCGTGGCATTGGTTCCGGTATGGGTAAGACTGGTGGTCGTGGTGTAAAAGGGCAAAAGTCACGTTCTGGTGTTTCCCTTAATGGTTTTGAAGGTGGGCAAATGCCTATCTATCGTCGTTTGCCAAAACGTGGATTTAGAAATTTCTTTGCCAAAACCTACAATGAAGTTTCACTAGGACGTATTCAGTTGGCAGTTGATGCGGGTAAGTTGAATATTGAAAAGCCTGTTGATATGATTGCTTTGAAAGAGTCTGGTATTATTCGTCGTGAAAAAGATGGGGTTCGTCTTCTTTCTGATGGTGATTTGAAGGCTAAGATTACCTTTCATGTTTCTGGTGCTTCACAAGCTGCTCGTGTTAAGATTGAAAAAGTGGGTGGTCAGGTCATTTTTCCTGATATTGCTCGATAATTTTTTAGTATGAATAGAGACCTAAAGAAGAATTATATTTGTTTTGTGGGATCTTTTGTGGAGACTTGTTTAAGTTCTGCATTTATTTGTGTATGCGTATGTGAATTTTAGGATTATACTTCTGTGATTTAAAGAACTGGAGTGTAAAGTGGAGACGTTTTATGGCATCAGCAGCAGAGCAATTTGCTTCCAATATAAACTTTGGTACCTTTTCGCGTGCAACTGAATTAAAGAAACGCATCTGGTTTACTCTGTTGGCGCTTCTTGTATATCGTTTTGGCACTTACATCTCTCTTCCAGGTATCAATATCGATGCTTTGCGGCAAACATTTGAACATCACGCGTCTGGTGTATTAGGACTCTTTAATATGTTTGCTGGAGGTGCCGTTGGGCGTATGGCTATTTTTGCGCTGGGTATCATGCCTTATATATCGGCATCTATTATTGTGCAATTGTTAACATCTATTATTCCTTCTTTGGAGACTCTTAAAAAGGAAGGGGATTTAGGTCGTAAGATTATCAATCAATATACGCGTTATGTGACAGTCGTATTGGCAATTCTACAAGCTTTTGGTATTGCGGTTGCGCTTGAAAGCGGTATAGGGTCGGGGCTTCAAATTGTTTTAGAACCAGGTCTTATGTTTCGTTTTTCTTCTGTTATTACACTTGTTGGCGGAACGATGTTTCTTATGTGGCTTGGCGAGCAAATTACGTCACGTGGTGTTGGTAATGGGGTTTCTCTTATCATTTTTACAGGGATTGTAGCCAACTTTCCTTCTACTTTTGCTCAGCTTTTGACAGCTCATAGTCAGGCTGATTTATCAACTTTTCTTTTAATAGGAATCGTTCTTATTGCTGTTTTGGTTATTGGGCTTATTGTTTTTATAGAGCGTGCACAACGGCGAATTCTTATCCAATATCCGAAACGTCAGGTCGGTAATCAAATGTTTCAAGGAGATATGTCGCATCTTCCTTTAAAGTTGAATACTGCTGGTGTTATTCCACCTATTTTTGCTTCATCTTTATTATTATTGCCTGCCACTATTAATAATTTTTCTGATAAAATGCCACAATGGGTTCAGGAGATTTCTTATGCTCTTGGTCATGGACAGCCACTTTATATGATTGTTTATGCATTTTTAATGGCGTTTTTTTGCTTTTTTTATACAGCTATTGTGTTTAATCCAAGTGATACTGCAGATCAATTGAAAAAGCATTCTGGTTTTATTCCAGGGATTCGTCCAGGTGAGCGTACAGCCGAATATATTGATTACGTTTTGACGCGTATTACTGTTGTGGGCGCTGTTTATATTATCTTGGTTTGTTTGTTACCTGAATTTATGATATCTGCATTACAGGTTCCTTTTTATCTTGGGGGAACATCCTTGTTGATTGTTGTTACTGTTACACTTGATACGGTTGCTCAAATTCAGGGGCATCTTGTTGCCCACCAATATGAAGGGTTGATAAAAAAATCAAAACTTCGTGGAGGTAGAAGGAATCGATGAGAGTTATTCTTTTAGGTCCTCCTGGAGCGGGAAAAGGTACGCAAGCAAAAATGTTGACTGAGGAATATAACATTCCTCATTTATCAACAGGAGATATGTTGCGTGAGGTGATTGCCAAAGAAACGGAGATTGGTAAAAAAGCTAAAGCTATTATAAGTTCTGGTGCTTTGGTTCCTGATAGTATTGTTAACCAAATCGTATCAGATCGGATTGATGAAGCTGATTGTGTAAACGGTTTTGTTTTGGATGGATATCCGCGAACTGTGGGGCAGGCGGAAGCGTTGCAACAGATACTGGATTCAAAAAATACGCGGCTTAATGCTGTTATTGAGTTGTGTGTTGATGAAGACGTGTTGATTGAACGTATGAAGAAGCGTGTTGAGGAAACAATAGCGGCTGGTGGACAGGTTCGTTTAGATGACAATCCTGTTGCTTTTGCAAAAAGATTAGTGGAATATCGTGAAAAAACAGCTCCCTTATCAAAGTTTTATTCAGAGAGGGGAATGTTGAAAGTTGTTGATGGAATGATTGGTGTTGCTGAAGTGACACATATGATTAGAAGTTTTCTTTCATGAGATTTTTTTTAGAAATAAATGAAAAGAGTTGACTTTTGAGATGAAATCTATCAGAAGTAAATTTAATTTATTTTAGTGAAATAAGAGGATTCGGAAGAATTTTTTTCTGAGTCTATTTTTTTCTGTAAGGTATATCAGGTATTTTATAACAATTTGTCAAAATAACTAAGGAGAGTAGGCGTGGCTCGTATTGCTGGCGTCAATATCCCGACAAATAAGCGTGTAATTATTGCGCTTCAATATATCCACGGGATTGGACCAAAATTTGCTCAAGAAATTATTGAAAGAGTTGGCATTCCTTTGGGGCGTCGTGTGCATGAGCTTTCAGATGCTGAGGTGCTGCAGATTCGTGAGGCTATAGATCAGGGCTATCAAGTTGAAGGTGATCTTCGTCGTGAGGTTGCTATGAATGTTAAGCGTTTGATGGACCTTGGTTGTTATCGAGGATTGCGTCATCGCCGGTCTTTGCCTGTCCGAGGACAGCGTACACATACGAATGCCCGTACGCGTAAAGGTCCGGCTAAGGCAATTGCTGGTAAGAAGAAATAAGGGCCTTTGTGGAAGGTTTTTATATATTCTTTTTTCTTGTTTGATTTGTTTGACAAGGAAAAAAAAGGTGGAGCTGCTGATGTTACGGCAGTGATGAGATCGTTGAAAGGGAAATTATGGCCAAGGAAGCCACACGTGTTCGTCGTCGCGAACGTAAGAATATTTCATCGGGTGTTGTGCATATTAATTCAACATTTAATAACACAATGATTACTATTACTGATGCTCAGGGTAATGCAATTGCTTGGTCATCTGCTGGGGCTCAGGGGTTTAAAGGTGCGCGTAAATCGACACCTTTTGCTGCTCAAGTTGCTGCGGAGGATTGTGCAAGAAAAGCGCAAGAGCATGGTATGCGTTCTTTGGAAGTCGAAGTTTGTGGGCCTGGATCAGGGCGTGAATCTGCTCTACGTGCATTGCAATCTGTTGGTTTTGTCATTACTTCTATTCGCGATGTAACACCAATTCCTCATAATGGATGTCGTCCACGGAAAAGGCGGCGTGTTTAATTGGGTGTTGTTTTTTGTTGTCGGAGATTTCTCTGATGTTCACATTGGTCGTTACGATTGAATGGTAACGGAACTAAAGAACGGGAATAAAAATATGATCCAGAAAAACTGGCAGGAACTTATTAAACCCAATAAGGTTGAATCATGTGCACATGATAATCCAAATATTATAAGTGTGATTGCTGAGCCTCTTGAGCGTGGTTTTGGTTTAACCTTAGGAAATGCGCTTCGTCGCGTGTTGTTATCTTCGCTTCGTGGTGCTGCTATTACTGCTGTGCAGATTGACGGTGTCTTGCATGAATTTTCATCGATTCCAGGTGTGCGTGAGGATGTTACGGATATTATTCTGAATATAAAAGAAATTGCGCTTCGTATGGAAGAAGAAGGGCCTAAACGTGTCGTCGTTTATAAAGAGGGGCCTGGTGTCGTGAAAGCGGGAGATATCAGTACAGTCGGGGATATGGAAATTCTAAATCCAGATCATGTTATTTGTACTCTTGATGAAGATGCTGAGATTCGTATGGAATTTATTGTCAACACAGGAAAGGGTTATGTTCCATCTGATCGTAATTGTGTTGATGATGCACGTATAGGGCTTATTCCAATTGATAGTCTTTATTCACCAATTCGTAAAGTTTCTTATAAAGTGGAAAATACGCGTGAAGGTCAAGTTTTGGATTATGATAAATTGACCTTAACGATTGAAACGAATGGTGCTGTTAATGGAGAGGATGCTGTTGCTTTTGCAGCACGCATTCTTCAGGATCAATTATCGTTATTTATTAACTTTGAAGAGCCACAGAAGGAGCCTATTGAAGAGGTTGATTCTGAGCTTTCTTTTAATCCTGCACTTCTCAAAAAAGTGGATGAATTAGAACTTTCAGTTCGTTCGGCAAATTGTCTTAAGAATGATAATATTGTCTATATTGGTGATCTGATTCAAAAAACAGAATCTGAAATGCTTCGGACACCGAATTTTGGTCGCAAATCGTTGAATGAGATTAAAGAAGTTTTGGCGTGTATGGGTTTACATCTTGGAATGGAAATTCCTGCGTGGCCGCCTGAGAACATTGATGATCTTGCAAAACGTTATGAAGATCAATATTAAAATTAGAATTTAAGGAGAGGGCTTATGCGCCATAGTAAGTCAGGACGCAAGTTGAATCGTACTGCCAGTCACCGTAAAGCGATGTTTGCAAATATGGCAACTTCGTTGATCGAGCATGAGCAGATTGTGACAACGCTTCCAAAGGCTAAAGAAATTCGTCCTATTGTTGAAAAACTCGTTACTCTTGGTAAGCGTGGTGGTTTGCATGCGCGTCGGCAAGCAATTGCAGCACTTCGTGATGCGGGAAAGGTTGCAAAATTATTTGATACGCTTGCGCCACGTTATGCATCACGCAACGGTGGGTATTTGCGTATTATGAAAGCGGGGTTTCGTACCGGTGATAATGCACCCATGGCTGTTATAGAGTTTGTTGATCGTGATGTTGAAGCGAAGGGTGCTGGGGATCGTGCTCGCATGGAGGCTTCTGAGAATGAAAAGGGAACATCTTCGTAGAGTTTTTTTTATTCTGTTGGATTTTTAAAGGCCGCCTTGTTTTGGGCGGTTTTTTTGTGAGTATTTTTAAGTTTATTTTAGTTGAGAAATAGGTGCAGAGAGAAAATTATAGAGTATTGAATTATCTTATTTTTATAATATTTATTGTTCGAATAGGTTGTTTTTATTCTCTATTATGAAATATTAATAGAGATCCTTAATTTGCGGGGATGCGTTTTTTTATTCTATTAATCTTCAACAGAATGTGCTGATTTTATAAGGAGTGGATTATGAGGTATTCTTTTTGGGTGCGGATTTTTTTTGCAATTATGATGCAGATATCATTTGATCATGTATATGCTCATGTTCCTCAAACACAAACAGAAATCACTCTTTCATTTTCTCCTTTAGTTAAAAAGACAGTTCCATCTGTTGTAAATATTTATGCAGCTCGACAAATTAGAGCACGATCACCTTTTGAAGGCGATCCATTTTTTGAGCAATTTTTTGGTCGTTTTCAAAATAAATTTCCTGTTCGTAAGCAATCGTCATTAGGATCAGGGGTGATTGTTGATGCACGTGGTTTGATTGTTACAAATTACCACGTCATTAAAGATGCAAGCGAAATTAAAGTGGCTTTTTCTGATGGGCGGGAGTTTGAGAGTAAGGTTGTGCTCAAAGATGAAGCGACTGATATTGCAATTCTTGAAGTTGAGGAAAAAGATGCTCAATTTCCTGTTCTTTCTTTGGGAAATTCTGATGCTGTTGAAGTTGGTGATCTTGTTCTGGCTATTGGTAATCCTTTTGGTGTTGGTCAAACAGTTACAAGTGGTATTGTTTCAGCGCAAGCGCGTACACGTGTTGGGATTTCTGATTTTGACTTTTTTATTCAAACAGACGCAGCCATTAATCCAGGGAATTCTGGTGGCGCTTTAATTGATATGAAAGGTCAGTTAATCGGAATTAATACGGCTATTTATTCGCGTTCCGGTGGTTCGGTAGGGATTGGTTTTGCTATTCCAGTTAATCTTGTAAAAGTAATGCTTAATACTGTTAAACGCGGTGGAAAATATTTTGTGCCGCCTTATATTGGGGCTTCTTTTCAAAATGTTACACCTGATATTGCTGGTGGTTTAGGTTTAGAACGTCCCTATGGTGCTCTGATTATTGAAGTTATCAAAGATAGTCCTGCTGAAAAAGCTGGATTGAAAGTAGGTGATGTTATTTTGAGTGTGCAGGGGGTACGCGTTGACAGTCCAGATAGTCTTGGTTATCGTTTGATGACAGCTGACGTTGAGCATAGTCTTGCCTTGGAATATTTACGAAGTGGAAAAACTTTAAAAACACAAATAACAGTTTCATCAATATCAGAAACTGCATTTTTAAAATCTGAAAAAATTACGGGTGACAGTCCTCTTGCTGGTGCTGAGGTGTTAGATTTAACACCGCAAAATAGTCGACGTTTTCATCTTCCTATATCTGCAAAAGGGGTTGTGATTACCAATCTTGAGGAAATGAGCAATGCAGCTGGAATTTTTCAGTCAGGAGATATTCTACGTGTTGTAAATGGCCATAAAATTCAAACAGTTCATCAGTTGAAAAAGGTTCTTATGCAAGGTCGCTCAAATATGTGGCAATTGGAATATGAACGTGATGGTATGTATATTCGCCAATTTATTCGTTGAGGTTTTTTTTGAAGAAAGATTTTTTTACTTCGTCGTTTGATTTTCAAGTTAATAAAAATCAGCCACTTGCAGAAAGAATGCGCCCTTGTTCTCTCAATGATGTTGTGGGACAAAAGCATTTGATTGGAGAGGATGGTTTGCTTTCACGTATGGCGGCAACTGGCTCAATTGGATCGATGATTTTTTGGGGACCTCCAGGGACGGGAAAAACGACCGTTGCACGTTTGTTAGCCCTTGAAACAAATTTCGCGTTTGAACAGGTTTCTGCTATTTTTACAGGAGTTTCTGAACTTAAAAAGATTTTTGAAGTTGCGCAGAGGCGTTTTATATCTGGGGATAAAACACTTCTCTTTGTTGATGAAATTCATCGGTTTAATCGTGCTCAGCAGGATAGTTTTCTTTCTGTGATGGAAGAGGGTACTGTGGTACTTATAGGTGCAACAACCGAAAATCCTTCTTTTGAACTGAATGCTGCCCTTCTTTCGCGTGCACGTGTTTTAACATTTCTTTCTCATGATCATGAAAGTTTGGACATGCTTTTGAAGCGTGCTGAAGAAGTGGAGGGAAAAACTCTTCCCTTGGATAATGATGCCAGAGACGTTTTGATAGAGATGTCTGATGGTGATGCGCGGGTAGCGTTGACATTGGCAGAGGAAGTTTGGTCTATTGCTCCATTGGGAGAGATTCTTGATGTTGTTGCTTTGCAAAAAGTTATTCAGCGTCGTGCGCCCATTTATGATAAAGGACGAGATGGGCATTATAATCTCATTTCAGCGTTGCATAAATCCGTTCGTGGATCTGATCCTGATGCTGCGCTTTATTATTTGGCACGTATGTTGGATGCTGGTGAAGATCCTCTCTATATTGGGCGAAGATTGGTTCGTATGGCTGTTGAAGATATTGGTTTGGCGGATCCTCAAGCTCTTGTCATTTGTAATGCAGCAAAAGATGCTTATGATTATTTAGGATCACCAGAAGGAGAGTTGGCTTTGGCGCAAGCATGTCTTTATGTTGCAACTGCGCCAAAGTCAAATGCAGCATATCTCGCGTATAAAGCAGCACTGCGTTGTGCGCGCAAAAATGGCTCTTTATCACCTCCTAAACATATTCTTAATGCTCCTACGAAATTTATGAAGGAAGAAGGGTATGGAAGTGGTTATTGTTATGACCATGATGAACCAGACGCTTTTTCAGGACAAGAATATTTTCCCGAAAAACTTGGGCGTCAGAGTTATTATAAACCAGTTGAGCGTGGTTTTGAGCGTGAAATTGTGAAACGTCTTGAGTGGTGGCAACAGTTGCGCAAAAAACGTAAAGATCAAAATAAAATTTGAGTTGAAATACGTTTTTTATTGATCTCTTATGTTATTGTATGAGAAATTTAGCTTATATTTTAAACATTTATTGCATTGCTTGTAGAGATTTTTTTTGATATCTTCGAAAGTACATAGTTTTTCAAATTTAAATATATCATTCAACTTTTAAGCTGCTTTATTTTTTTGGTTTTATTAAATAATATATTGACTTATAATAATAGACTGTTTCGTAAGTTGAATGAAAGTTTCAAATACCGTAAATTTCTCTCATCCCAAGTCTGTTATTTGTTGAATCAATCAAATCATTTACTTGCATGTTACAAGCAGGATTACCGTGTGATAAAAACTGTACAAGAAAGGACTAAAAATCCTTCTTATGAATTGTCTCAAGTGCCGAGAACTGTTGCAACATTGGGGGATGATAAATAGTGTGATGGGTGCCGGCTTTCTCCTTCCATAGAGTAAAGATGGTGGCGCCTAAAGGGTTTTGTAGTATACCACATTCATAGGTGTTGTCACAAAACGAGCTTAGAAGTTTTGAGAGATGTTTCTTAAATCAAGTGTATGAATATGCAACACAATGGCGTTTTGTTCTTCGATGCAATAGGGTATGAGGTTGATTGATGATGCGTTTTTTTGTGATCAATAGCAGGAGAATTCTTAGTCTCTCAAGTATTTAATCAAAGGGATAAGCAGAAGGGCTGTAGAACATTGTGTTTAAAATTAAATTGTTCCTTTTCTAGAGAGATATAAATATGTTAACTATGCTCCCATAGAGATATTATTTTATTAGAGTTTATTATGTGTCATAAGATAAGCAATGCCAATTCTTTATTGTGATGGTCATGAATGTTTATGGGCATAATGTGGAGATAGGAATGGAAATAGTCTGTGAAAATCTAAACTCAAGCCTTTAGTTAAATTAAAAGTACAGTGTACACTAAATTTTTAGGTTATTATGAATTCGGTCAAGGATATAATCGTGGATAAAACAAAAGCTCTCGATGCTGCTCTCTCACAAATTGAACGTTCTTTTGGTAAAGGCTCGATTATGCGTCTTGGGCAAAAAGAGCAGGTTGTTGAAATTGAAACAATTCCAACAGGGTCGTTATCCTTGGATATTGCTTTAGGGATTGGTGGATTACCGAAGGGGCGTATTGTTGAGATTTATGGACCAGAAAGTTCTGGGAAAACAACATTGGCTCTCCATGCTATTGCTGAGGCACAGAAAGGTGGTGGGATTTGTGCTTTTATTGATGCAGAGCATGCGCTTGATCCTATTTATGCGCGTAAGCTTGGTGTTGATTTAGAAAACTTGTTCATTTCTCAGCCAGATACCGGTGAACAGGCATTGGAAATTACAGAAACGTTGGTTCGTTCTGGTGCAGTTGATGTGCTTGTTGTGGATTCTGTCGCAGCTTTAACTCCGCGAGCAGAAATTGACGGTGAAATGGGTGATGCTTTGCCCGGATTGCAAGCTCGGTTAATGAGTAAAGCGTTACGAAAATTAACCGCAGCAATTTTTCGCTCTAACTGTATGGTTGTTTTTATTAATCAAATTCGCATGAAAATTGGTGTGATGTTTGGTTCTCCTGAAACGACAACGGGTGGAAACGCTTTAAAGTTTTATGCTTCTGTTCGTTTAGATATTCGTCGCATTGGATCCATTAAAGATAGGGATTCAATCGTTGGTAATCAGACGCGCGTTAAAGTGGTGAAAAATAAATTGGCACCTCCATTTAAGCAGGTTGAGTTTGATATTATTTATGGTGAAGGTATTTCCAAAGTAGGTGAATTGATTGATTTGGGTGTCAAGGTTGGTGTTGTGGAAAAATCTGGTGCATGGTTTTCTTATAATTCTCAGCGTTTAGGACAGGGGCGTGAGAATGCAAAGCAGTTTTTACGTGAACATGTGGAAATAGCTACAGAGATTGAAGCAGCTTTGCGCCAAAATGCTGGTTTGATTGCGATTGAACTGTTAGAAAATGCAGGGTCAGAAAATATAGAAAGTGATGAAGCCATTTGATGGAGTGTTTTTTTCGTCTATAATTTTTTCCCTTTCAGATTTTTCTGTTTTTTTGTTTGAGTTTTTAAATACGCAGTCATTTTTTTCTCAATTTTTTAAAACAAATATTCCATTTTTGATTAAATTGACTCCATGCGTGGCGAAGAGAATTTAATGAGGGGGATTTTTCTTTTATGGTTTTGTGCTGTATTGAGCAGGTGTCAACATGAATAGTGTTAATAATATTCGGTCAATATTTTTGGATTATTTTCATCGTAATGGGCATAAAGTTCTTTCTTCTAGTCCGCTTGTTCCGCGGAATGATCCTACACTTATGTTTACAAATGCAGGGATGGTGCAGTTTAAAAATGTTTTTACTGGACTTGAACAACCTTCTTATACGCAGGCAACAACGGCACAAAAATGTGTTCGTGCGGGTGGAAAGCATAATGATCTTGATAATGTTGGATATACGGCGCGCCATCATACATTTTTTGAAATGCTGGGTAATTTTTCTTTCGGTGATTATTTCAAAGAAGAAGCCATTTTTTTATCATGGAATCTTTTAACAAAGGAATTTTGCCTGCCAAAAGATAAATTGTTGGTGACAGTTTATCAGAGTGATGATGTTGCTGCTGAACTGTGGCGTAAAATTTCAGGTCTTCCAGATGAAAAAATTGTCCGTATTGCGACAGCTGATAATTTTTGGTCGATGGGAGAAACAGGCCCTTGTGGGCCTTGTTCGGAGATTTTTTATGATCATGGTGATGAAATCTGGGGCGGTCCTCCTGGAAGTATGGAAGAAGATGGTGATCGCTTTATTGAGATTTGGAATCTTGTTTTTATGCAGTATGAGCAAGTTTCCAAGGAAAAACATGTTAACTTACCTCACCCTTCTATTGATACAGGCATGGGATTAGAGCGTATTGCTGCTGTTTTACAGGGCGTTCATGATAATTATGACATTGATCTTTTTCGTGCATTAATTGCTGCATCAGAAGAAATTACAGGGATTGAGGCAAAGGGTGATTTTATTGCCAGCCATCGTGTCATTGCTGATCATCTTCGCTCATCGGCATTTTTGATTGCTGATGGTGTGCTTCCTTCTAATGAAGGAAGAGGATATGTTTTACGTCGTATTATGCGTCGTGCTATGCGTCATGCGCATCTTCTTGGTGCTAAAGAGCCCTTAATGTGGCGACTTTTGCCTGCTTTAAATCGCGAAATGGGACAAGCTTATCCTGAGTTGGTGCGTGCTGAATCTTTGATTTCAGAAACTTTAAGGTTAGAAGAAATACGTTTTCGTAAAACGCTTGAACGAGGACTTGGTTTGTTGAACGAAGCAAGTACCGATCTTAAAGAAGGAGACTATTTGAATGGTGAAGTTGCTTTCAAACTTTATGATACCTATGGTTTTCCGCTTGATTTGACGCAAGATGTTCTTCGTCGTCGCGGAATATCTGTTGACGTTGGTGCTTTTGATAAAGCGATGGAACGCCAAAAAGAGGAAGCACGTGCCAATTGGTCTGGTTCTGGAGAAGCTGTAACAGAGAAAATCTGGTTTTCTGTTCGTGATCAAGTGGGGGCCACAGAGTTTTTAGGTTATGAAACTGAGACAGCGAAAGGTATTCTTACAGCTCTTGTATGTGATGGTAAAATTGTTGATCATATTTCTTCAGATCAGAAAGCTATGCTTGTTGTTAATCAGACACCTTTTTATGGTGAATCTGGTGGGCAAATTGGTGATAGCGGTATCATTTCTGGTGAAAATTTTATTTTTAAGGTGCATGATACCCAAAGAAAGGGTGATGGTGTTTTTATCCATATTGGGGAGATGAAATCTGGTCAGGCATCGAGGTCTGATTGTGTAGAATTAACGGTTGATATTGTTCGTCGTAAGAAAATTCGCGCGAATCACTCTGCTACTCATTTGTTACACGAAGCTTTACGCCAAACATTGGGGGACCATGTTACACAAAAGGGCTCTCTTGTATCGCCAGATCGGTTGCGTTTTGATTTTTCACATCCAAAATCCGTTTCACCAGAAGAGTTGAAAAAAATAGAAGATTTAGCCAATGAGATTATTTTGCAAAATAGTAAAGTAATAACGCGCCTCATGGCTGTAGATGATGCAATTTCTGAAGGTGCCATGGCATTGTTTGGTGAAAAATATGGTGATGAAGTTCGCGTTGTTTCTATGGGGGAGCCATTTGAAAAGGGAGGATTTAAAAAGCGTTGGTCAATTGAGCTTTGTGGTGGCACACATGTGGAGCGAACAGGTGATATCGGTTTGATTCATATTGTTTCTGAAAGTTCTGTTTCAGCTGGAGTGCGGCGTATTGAAGCTTTAACAGGCAAAGAAGCACGTCTTTATCTTAGCCGCCAAGATGAACGTATTCATGAAATTGCTGATCTTTTAAAAACTTCTTCTGCTGGTGTGGAAGAACGGGCGCGAATTTTGCTTGATGATCGTCGTAAACTTGAAAAAGAATTGAATGATGTACGCAAGAAAATGATGTTGAGTGGTGGAATAATAGAAAGGAGCCAAGGTGATATTATCATCATCAATGGGTTTTCTTTTACCGGACGCGTTGTTAAAAATATTTTACCACGGGATCTTAAGGCGCTCGTCGATTCTGAGAAAAAACAAATCGGATCTGGAGTGGTTGCGTTTATTAGTGTCTCGGAGGATGGAAAAGGGAGTGCTGTTGTCGGCGTTACGGATGATTTAACGGATAAGTTAAATGCTGTAGATCTCGTTCGTATTCTTTCAGAGATGCTTGGTGGTAAAGGTGGAGGTGGCCGTCCTGATATGGCGCAGGCTGGTGGTCCTGAGGGGAACAAAGCTGATGAGGCATTTGCGGCACTAAAAGATTTTCTTGAAAAAAATTAAAGAATGAAATCATTCTGCATAGGTATTTTTTACATTGTTATATTGGGTTGGTATCTATGTATCATGAATATCTGTCTGGTGTATTTCTGAAATGCAGATACAGCGTAATTGGGGAAAAATACAATTGTAAAGATAAAAACAGTGTTTGTCTTTATAACGTCCAAGCGTTTCAGGAGTCACCTTTTTAAGATAAGATAGATTATTCAGCACTTCATGCTTTGCTGTGTATTCTTTTACTAGGAAGACTAGTTATTATGTTGCTCTTATAGATTTTTTAAAGAAACCTCTCTTTTTATGAAAGGAAAAATCAAGATTTATTGCATACGATTCTCCTTATAAAGTTATAAGCTGTCATTATTCGATTAGTTTTCAAATGAATAAAATCTCTTTCCTTGAAAAGGCTTATAAAAGAGTTGTTATATCTTAGAGCTATTGTTTTCATTTTGCTTGTTATGTACACAGTTTTTTGGTTTATTATTAAAAGGTTTTGAAAAGAATATTCTCCTATCTTTATAAATCTTTATTTAAAGTTATAAAGTAATGAATTATCAATATAAATCAAAGGAATATCACATAAATCTAAAGATTTAGATTAATATTTAATTTATTTATGATAAAATTGCTTTAATACATTGGGTTATAATGATAATTTATCGTTTTATCTTTTGAATAAGAGCTACGAATATTCGTAGGATTTTATTATTTCAAATTCTGGGTATGTTAAATTAATCAAAACCACTCACGAATGTCGTTGTGAAATGGGCTTAAGAGCATTGAAAAATGTTTCTTAAAAAAGTCATATGAATGTGCAAAACAATGATGTTCTGTTCTTTATGAGAGGACTATAAAGAACGTGATAAACAAAAGTGCAAAGCAATACATAATATTCATTATTTAAAAGATGTTTCTTTAGTTCGTTTTGAAATTCGTAAAGCTGAGTAAAAAGAAGACGGTAAAACTGGAAATTGTTTTTACCTTTACATTTTCCCTAAATGAGAATGTATACTCGTCAATATGCACAGATATAGGAAAATATTTTTCTTAAATACCTAAAATGAATTGTGGCATTTTTAGAAATCTCTTTACTTGTATCATATATAAGAACTCTTGTTATCTTGAGGAGGATTTTTTTGCTTGAAAAAGAGTATCAATTTTATGATGCTATGGCTTCATGTAAGGGGATAACATTTTCTCCTTCTCTTTCTGGTGGTTTGATTGTTAAACCACTTGCCTTTAAAAAATTAGAGAAACGTCCCCCTTTATCGATCAATTCTTGAAAGTTTCCTTTTTCCATTAAGTGACCATGATCCAGAAAGAGTATCACATCAGCATTGCGTACTGTTGAGAGGCGATGTGCTATAATAAAAGTAGTGCGGTTATGGCTTATGCAATCGAGAGCATCTTTGACACGTGCTTCTGTTTCAACATCAAGAGCGCTTGTTGCTTCATCTAGAATGAGAATAGGGGAATTTTTTAAAACAGCGCGTGCAATTGCTAGTCGCTGTTTTTCTCCACCGGATAATTGAGATCCTCGTTCGCCCACCATTGTGTTATAACAATCAGCTTTTTTTAGAATAAAATCGTGAGCTTCTGCTATTTTTGCTGCTTCATAAAGTTCTTCATTTGTTGCGCTCGCTTTTCCTATTGAAATATTGTCATGAATAGTACGGTTGAAAAGACCCGAGTCTTGAAATACTGTTGCTAGAGATTTGCGTAAAGATTCGCGATTGATTGAGCATATATTTATTCCATCAATGGAGATATGCCCAAGGGTAGGGTCGTATACGCGCTGCAACAGATTGATCAATGTTGTTTTTCCAGCCCCTGTTGGCCCTACAATTGCAACAGTTTGTCCTGCTTTAACCTCAAAGGAAATATCAAAAACACCTTGAGAAGAATTGGGGAATTTATAGGTCACGTGATGAAATTGTATGGCGCCTTTAACATTTTTGAGGGAAGGAAGATTTTGCGGTTCGTTGATATGAAAGGTTGAGTCTTCCATTTCAAAAAATTCTTGCAGTTTTGCTTGTGAGGATATTGCACAATTAATAAAATTGCTCATTTGGTCTAGGCGGCTAATCATGAGTTGTGCAAATCCAACAAAAGCAACGACTTCACCTACTCGTAATTGATCTTTTGCAACAAAAAAAGCTCCAAGGAGAAGAACACAAACGATTGAAATTGTTGAAGCCATTCGATTTAAGCCACTGGCGAGCGCCCACCAATTGAGAACAGGATTTTGTGCTTTAAGCAGAGCATTTGTATGTTGATGCAGTATAGAAGCTTCTTCTTTTATTCGGTTATAACTTTGTACAATGGAAACATTAGAGATTGAATCACTGACATGTTTAAAAAGGTTGTGGTGGTAGCATTCCACAGCGGCTTGTCCGTCTTTTGTTTTTCGCATCACTAAACGTGCAATTAATACGTAGGTGATGGCAAGCACAACCAAGACTATTGAAAGACGCCAATTCATATTAAACGCTATGGGGATGAGAACCAATAAGGCGACAAGCGTTGAGAGGTGTTGGCGCATAAAATCAAGCCATATGGTTGACATGGAATCTATTGCGCGCAAAAGTGTATGGAGTGCGTTGGAAGTTCCACGTTGTTGATGCCAAATTAAAGGCATGGCAATGATACGTTCGAAAGATTCCGTTAAAACCGTTAAGCGGCGTCTATGGGCTAAGCGGTCAGCACCGCGAGCAACAAGGACATAAGCAATAATATGTGAAAGTCCAAAACAAACCCAGATGGTAAGAGTAGGAATGATAGCTGATTTTTCTGAAATAGAATCAATAACACGTCCGAATAAAATAGGTTCTGCAATAGTGATAATAGCTAACATAACATTAGCGGTACAGATTAAAAGGGATGCATTTTTTTCTCTATTTAGGTAAGTGAGAACACGTGCATAGGTTTTGAATAAGGACACGGTTAATTATCTCCATTCGCTATTAAGCGTAAAGGCTGTTGATTTTTACAACGCTTAGTTTTTAGCTAATAAAATTTGGACGTTAAGAAAAGGCAATTTTGGATACTAACTGTAATATGGTGTGATAAAACCAACTAAAATATGAATTTTTGTGTTTATAAAGGCGCAAAAATAGATCAATAAAATTATCAGGTAAGGGAATTTTCATGGCAGGCATAGAAATAAAAAAAGTTGAGGCAGATGAAAATAGAATGCGCTTAGATCGCTGGTTTAAAGTGCATTATCCAGGACTTGGTTTTGGAGCTTTGCAAAAATTGTTGCGTTCTGGTCAGATACGGGTTGATGGTGGACGTGTTAAAGCCGATACGCGTCTTTGTATAGGGCAAGCTGTTCGTATTCCACCTCTCCCTATTAATGACAAGGAAAATTTTTCAATAACGGATAAAACACTTCGTGGGCAGGATGATGGGACCGTTTTGAAAAAAATGCTGCTTTATGAAGATCCAAAGGTATTTGTTTTTAATAAACCAGCTGGGTTGGCTGTACAAGGAGGCTCTGGTTTAACACGTCATATGGATAGTATGCTTGAGGTATGGCGCAATAAAAAAGGTGAAAAGCCGCGTTTGGTTCATCGTCTTGATCGTGAGACGTCGGGTGTGCTTATTGTTGCGCGATCAAGGGGAGCTGCTCAGTCCTTAACTGCTGCTTTTAGAGCGCGAGAAACAAAAAAGACTTATTGGGCGTTGGTTCGGGGCGTGCCTAAAAAAAAGCAGGATAAAATTTCAACGTGGATGGTTAAGGAAATGACTGCACAAGGTGACAAAATGCGTGTTTGTGAACATGGGGAGCCAGATTCACATCATGCGGTTTCCTACTATCGCGTTTTAGATACACGAGGGCGGGCTCTTTCTTGGCTTGAAATGGAACCCTATACAGGGAGAACACATCAGCTTCGTGTGCATGCTGCCCATATGGATCATCCTATCATTGGCGATACAAAGTATTTTTTTTCTGATAGTAATTGGACATTACCAGGAGGAATTCAAAATCGTCTTCATCTTCATGCACGTCGTATTCGTATTCCTCATCCTTCAGGAGGAATATTGGACATTGTTGCACCTTTACCACCTCATATGGTTCAAAGTTTTAATCTTTTGTCTTTTAATGAGAGTGATGCCGAAACCGACTAAACAAACTTCATTTGTTTTTTTGATTGATATAAAATTTTGTCTATAAATTTGATAAGATGAATAGGGCATCATTTGAAGGAAGTTTTTGATAAGTCAATCGCTATGAGAAAATTATGTTTTTGAGTGATGAAATTTTCGAATATCATGGCTTTCTTTCTACAGCTCTTTATCCATATTGATTGTATTGTTATTTTTTGGATATGGTGTATCGTTTAATAATCTGAGTTTATGAAGCTGCTCCTTTGAATTATCTATAGAGGTCATATTGGGAAGGCGTGTCTGTTGAGGGAGATGAGTTAGATAAAATCTGAAAGATATTTACTAAAATAGAGAAAGCGATTTTAGTTTTTTTATGGGGAATAATGGAGGCATTTTATAGTAATGCTTAGGAAAAGTAGACTCTCAAAAAAATCCTGTTGTCAAGGAAGTTTGTTCTGTTATAAATGTGGTTTGATATGCTTATAGTATAGATTTATGCTTTGTATCTTTACTTACACAATGAAGCCTTCTTAGCAAAGTTCTCCTTTCAATGAGCAATTTTTTCTACTTACTTAGTTTATCCAAAAGACTATCTTTCATAAAAGAAGAAATAATTTTTCAGTATCTTAATGCTTCATTGAAGTGAACTCATCACATTGAAAAAATATCTAGACAAAAAATTGGAGATAAAACGTCAGGCGCGTTTTATTGCTCTAGGGAGGGCTTGAACACTTTTGTTTTTTCTAGTGAACAAAACAGATATTTATTATGGGAACATTCAAAAGGGGGATAAATTGAAATTAGGAGTGACTGATGGGATCATTATTGATTGACGTTAATAACGTCTCAAAAATATATCGCAACATTGACAGAGGAATTGGTTTTAAAAACAAGGTGTTTTCTCTCTTCAAGCCGGTTTATACAAATCATCATGTGTTAAAAGATATGAGTTTCACCCTCTTTTCAGGGCAATCGTTAGCAATTCTTGGCACTAACGGAGCGGGTAAATCGACACTGATTAAAATACTTTCTGGTATACAATACGCTGATGAGGGATGTGTTAAAGTCCTTGGTGTTGATCCTTATAAAGCGAAGAAAAATCTGTTCAAGTCTTTGGGTGTGGTCTTTGGTCACAAGAATTGTTTATGGTGGGATTTGCCCTTACGCTACAGTCTGGATATGGTTCAACCATTATATGGTCTTGAATGCGCCTCTTTTACCCGTGATCTTAAAGAGATCGCTGAGTTGCTGGGTCTTGAGCATATTATGGATAAGCCAGTGCGGATGCTTAGTCTGGGTGAGAGAGTGAAAAGTGAATTGGCATTTAATCTCTCCTTTAGACCTAAACTGTTGTTTCTCGATGAGCCAAGTATTGGTCTTGATATTACATCTAAGCATGAAATCAGGGAGCTTCTTAAAAAACTGAAAAAGGAGTGTGGCACTGGGTATATCATTACAAGTCATGATATGGGAGATATTGATGGATACGTCGATGATATTATTCTTTTGCATAAAGGAAAGAAACAGTTTCATGGTAATCTTCATGCGCTTAAAAATGTCATTCCTTCTTTGGTGAGAATGACACTTTTTTGTGAACACATGGCTGCACCTTCAGCTGTTGTAGAAAAAATTGATGAGATTGCGTTGAAATTATCTACTCCTTTAAAAGATAAGCACTTTAACGCTGAAGAATGCTCGCTGGAGGTTTCGCTGTCCCGTGAGGATTTTGCGCGTTTTGTACGCGAAATTACAACCGAATTGAACTGTACGTTCTCTGTATCCACTCCCTCGCTTGAAGAGATGCTCCGTGTTAAATTTAAAGAATTTATCTAACCACTGCTTTGGTATGTTTCTTTTTGCCAAGAATGGATTACTCACTGTTCTAAGTGATAGAGCAATGTTTTTTACCGATATTATCATTGGGACACTTTCGCCATTTGTTATTCAACTTCTATTATGGAATGCACTTTTCTCTGATACGGGCAACACCATCAATGGCTTTAGCTTTTATGATATGATGTATTATTATGCTTTTGCTTTAGTCCTAGGTCGCTTAAATAATGGTTATAATGTGATTAAGTTTTTCTCTCATCATGTTAAAGAAGGTCAATTAGAAGTATATCTTACAAAGCCCTTTAGTTATATGACACAAATGCTTTTTACTTTTTTAGGGGAGAGTGTATTATATAGCATCCCGTTATTGGCTCTTTTTGTTGTTAAGCTTGTTTTATCCTATGAAAATATTCTGGGATTGGTTATCGCTTTTCTGTTCTTTTTTCTGGTTGTTATTCTATCACAATTGCTTTGTTTTTTACTCTCTTTTGGAATTGCCCTATTAAGCTTTTGGGTGATTGAGTACAATATATTACTCTCTTTCAGTATTCTCAGTTCAACGCTTCTTGGTGGTGT
Organism: Bartonella sp. CL63NXGY; assembly: GCF_042194905.1. Lineage (NCBI taxonomy): Bacteria > Pseudomonadati > Pseudomonadota > Alphaproteobacteria > Hyphomicrobiales > Bartonellaceae > Bartonella > Bartonella sp. CL63NXGY. The sequence continues at coordinate 55,928 of NZ_JBHINK010000009.1, read as the reverse complement.
TCTTTTACCACCATCTTTTTGGCCGGTGTGGCTTATTCCGCTTATGCAATTTAATCCTTATCGTTTCATGATATCAGCTCCTGCCGAGTTTTTCGCGACGCAAAATTTAGCGTTGTTTCAGCAGTTTATTTTCGGAAGTTTTACTTATATTTTGTGTTTTTTATTCTTAATTTATATTGCTTGGAATAAAGGGATGAAAGCATATAATGGAGCGGGTGGTTGAGATGAAAATAATCCTTCATTTTATCAGTTTGAATATCCGCCGACAGATTGTTTATGGTAAGAATTTGGCTGGGGAGTTTATTCTTTCTCTATGCTATTATTTTATTCAATTCATATTTATTGATAGAATATCTTCTTTTTCAGGAAAGATCGGTAACTATAGCAGAGATGAAATCCATTTTATCTTTGTTGTCTTTGTTTTACTTGGAATATTTTTGAATATTTTTACTAATTCTATTGAAACGTTTTTTGAAAAAGTAGCGGATGGTAAAATTGAACCATACTTGATAAAGCCCGTTTCAATCTGGTTGTTGATGTTGTTTGGTTGGTGTAAACCTCTTAATCTGATCAAGCTCTTTGTTCTTTATGTTAGTGCCTATTTATTTGTATCATTACCGAATATATCCGATCTTAAGCTAAGATGGATCTCTTTTATTGTTGCAATATTTTGTGTTTTTATTGTCAATATTTGTTTTTTCATGATGTTTAATTTTGTAACATTTATTATTAGCCGTAAGATGCCTGTCGAATATTTTCATGAAATGATTTACGAGCTTTCATTTGTGCCAATAGGAATTTATCCTTTAAGCATCGTAAAATGGCTTTTGTTTATGCTTCCCATGGCTTTTTCTGCTTCCTTGCCTGTGTCATTGTTGCTTGGTAAAGGCGAATGGAATATTGGATATCTTCTGTTGAGCGCTTTTCTTTCCATGGTCATGACTTTCATAAGTTATAAGAAAACAATGCGTAAATTTAATGGATTAGGGGGATGAAATGAAAGTCAGCATGATTATAAAAATAAAAAAAATTGAGTGAATAATTCTATTGTACCATAAATTATCGTTATTTATTCTGGCGATATAAGGCATGTAGAATTTTCACATGAGGATTTTTTTATTGTTAGATAAGATTGAACAATAATATAGGCCGCATTCCCACAGTTACTGGCAAGGAGCGTGAAATAGAAATCAGAGGTTTAAACTGTTCGATTTTAGATGGCAGCTTGATGACAAAAGCCAATGGTAAGATGGCATACAATTTAGTATCATTCATAATACGAGCCAGATGTGTTCTTTTTCGATTATAGTGCTAAAAAATTGTCAAAGTGGGTAATTTTTATATGCGTAGAATGTGGTTATTCGTGCGGATTTTGTTGGTGCATTCAATATATTATTACGTGGATGAGTTTTTTGCTTAAACAATAAGAAAATTGATAGAATAAAGCTTTTAAGTTGCCCGATAGAAAGCTAAGAGTTGTGCTAAACAACATGATAGCAATTATCAAGACAACAATCACATAGAGACTTTCAGCATGCTGAGTAGGCAAAATTCCATCAATAATTGCTTGAAATAAAAGTATTCACCAAGTAAAGTAGATGTAAAACGATAGCAATAAGATTAATTTCAATAACGTAATAAATATATTTCTTTGTTGTGCGAGTAAATCAAGAGAAGATTCTTAATTTTTCTTATGCAAACTCATTTTAATTTATGATTTTGTTAAGAGAAAGAAAAATATAATGTGTTATATTTTAATAGTATTTGCAAATATTATTATTGTTTGTACGATGTTTTTATTTTATTTTAATTTAAAATTAGGTTTGACAATTGTCTAAAATGCGTAATAATCTAATCTAATTGTATCGATATGATGCGTTTTTCTATAAAAGAAAAAGGAGAGTTCAAGCTCATCAAATGCTTCAGGTAATTCATGCCGTCCTTCGGGTTATTATTGGGATACAATAAAATCTACAGGACAAACAGGAGTAATGATAGTGGCGCCTGTTGGGACAGTTGGAGGTGCTGTGCTTGGAGGAATCGTAAGTATAGTGGGTGCAGTTGCAATAGAAAATAGATGGTATAGTTCCTGTTAATCGTAGCTGCTGCTGCGGAGGGAGCTATACTAAGAGAAGCAGTAGGCAGCACTTTAAAACTGATATTATAAAAAATCATCAATAATATTCATTTTATTTTTTATAGTATTCTTTATTTAAGTATCTTTCTATAGAGATTATGAGATATGTTATTAATAAAGTTATGTTTTTAAATTTGTCCAAAAAAATAAAGAGAAATCCAGACAGCTTCTTTTTCAATAAACAAAAATAATGCTTTAATTTGATGTTGTAAAATAACTGATAACGATCATATGTTTTTGATTATCAGTGATGAAAATAATGTGATTTTTGATATAGAGATTGAAAAGATTGAGAACTTTTTCGCGTATCACTCATATTTTCTTACCAAATTTTTTGAAAAATTATATAAAGCAAAAAAATAAATTCTGTTAAGTTATTAGCATTTATAATGAGTTTTTTATTTTCACAGTTTTGTGATTGTTTTTGCATTTAACAATGCATTAACAACATGTGTGGTCCATTTTAAAGTTTTGTTTAAAATTACATAAGTAAGTTCTATTTTGATTTGTTATTGCATCGCTCGTATTGATGTATAACAAAAGCGTTTGAGACAATATAAGATCACAAGAATAAATTTTTAATTGGGTATATAAACTACCGATTGCTTACAGATAAAAAAATCTATGCATATCAAAGTTACGTAAGTTTTTTCTCTTCAAAATGTGTATTTGAGTTAATTTTTGTGATTGATAGCTTTGCTACGATGAAAATACTTGTGAGTTTATTGGTATTCATTAGATAACTATGAATTTTACATATCGATTCAAAAATATAGAATAATATAATTTTACGATTAATGTGGAGTTCATTTTGATAAACTGAAAAACATAATGCTGAGCATTACAAATATTTGCAAAAATGCTTTTATTAGGTGTTGTTTTGTTTCTTTATAGTTTACATTTTTTATCTTTTTAACCTTGGTTAGAGAGAGAATTTGTATTCATTATCTATTTCTCTATTTTATTTTGAATGGGTGGAGCACTATTAATATCAAAAAGTAATGATCGTGGAAGATAATGAGCTTAAACTGAAGTTATTCTGCGATTCTGTAGAAACGAATTGTCGTAAAATCGTTGAAATGTTTAATGGCTTTATGGATTAAAGTTGGCGGTTTCATCAATATTATCTCTTATCTTATCTCGTTTAGCTTTTCTAATCAAAGAGCGAAATTTTTGTTTACGCTAAATTTTTACTCGGTTAGCTATTTCCTCTCAACATACAATAAGAAAAAAAATTAGCTTACTGTATGCTAGCAATATAAAAAATCCATTATGTGTAATAAAAAAAGACAATTTAGTAATATTTTTTATGTTGTGATTTAAAAATGTTGTGATTAAGAAAATCAATAGTTTTGAAGAAAAAATACAATTTAAACAATAATATAATCATATTATTGTAATAAAATTTTATCATCTAATCAGTCAGCTTAAAACAAAAATATAATACAAAATGATAATTATTTTTGTATTATATTATCATTCTCTTCTCAGTAGGAAAATATGAATCATCGGTAGATGATGTGATGTTTTCTGTTTAGAGAGTAAGGTTTTATTAAATATTGTAATAGGTTATTATAATGAGAATATTTAAACATTGTATATCATGTGTTGTTGCAGTAGCTATTTTCTTTTCACAAGTTTTAGGAGCCAATGCCGATTCTTTAAATGGTAGATATCAAAACGCTGATTTTATTTCTGTAATGAAACAAGAGAATAGAGTTATTAAATCTGTTAAGGAGATTATTAGTCAATTTTCGGAACAAAGCAGAGAAAAAGATGTCCAAAAGGTGGCTGGTTTGATAGGAATGGAGCCAGCGATTTTTGGTTTAATCGCATTTCTTGTATATTTCTTTACTAGAAAGCCACCGGATCCTAGAAAAAGCGCAGGTGAAAAAGCATTCACTGTTTTTACTCGAAGTGCATGGGCTCTTAATTAAAAATGTTGATTTGATGAATTTTAAATTATTCTGTTTTTGAATCTTTTATAATTAATAAACCGTGATTTCTAATCACGGTTTAGCTATTTTTATATTTATTAATATGCCCATTAAGCTTTAAGTTTTTAGGCTGTACTCTTTTTTAATATTATTACAGAAATACTTTATTGTACATAATATAGTCTTTTTGAGGTTTAAAATTTTTAATCATTTTATCTTGGTTAGAAAGAATGTGTATTTATTTCTATTTCTCTAAGTCGTAGAATTATATTAATGTTAGAAAGTTAGAATCTTGAAAGACAATGAACTTTATTAAAATTATTCCACGTTCTTGTAGAAACGAATGGCTGTGAAATCTTTGAAATGTGTAATGGCCTTATGGCATTAGATTTGGCGCGTTCACCAAAGTTATCCCTTATCTTACTTAATTTAGCTTTTTCAATCAAAGAGCTAAGTTGATACTTACGTTAATTTTTGCTGGGAAAACTATTTCTTCTCAATCTATACTAAGAAAAAATTATTTTAACAGAATATTTCAATAAAATATTTTTTTGTTTTTTGTAAATTTTAAAAATATTTATCTTACTATATTATACAAAAAATAAAAAACATTACGTGTAACTAAAAAACAATATATTGATATTTTTATGTTATAATATCTAATAATATTTATGATAATAGAGATAAAATTATAATAAAAACAATAAAACAATTTTATTTTAATACATTTTTGCCATTAAATTATACATTATTAAAACACGAATAAAATAATTGACAATATTAAAATAAACATGTAACGGATATATTGTAAATGTAATATAATATAAAATTAACAATTAAAATAAAACTGTTAATTAAATTTTGTATTATATTTTTTGTTATTAGAAGATAAATATACTTTATCGATAGATGATGTAATGTTTTCTATTTAGAGGGGGCGGTAAAGAAAATTTATTTTATTAAATATTGTAATAGGTGTTTATGATGAAAATATTCAAGCATTGTATAGTATGTTTTGTTGCAGTAGCTATTTTCTTTTCACAGGTTTTAGGAGCCAATGCTGATTCTTTAAATGATAGATTTCAAAATGCTGGTTTCATTTCTGTAATGACACAGGAAAATAGAGTTATTAAAGCTGTTGATATGATTATTAGCCAGTTTGGAGGACAAGGGGCTGAGAAAGATGTCCAAAAAGTCGCGGGTTTAATGGGGATGGAGGCAGCGATTTTTGGTTTAGTCGCATATCTTGTATATTTCTTTACTAGAAAACCGCCGAGTCCTAACAGAGAGACAGGTGGAAGAGCATTCGATGCTTTTGCTTATAGTGCATGGGCTTTGAATTAAAAGATAATTCCTTGATGAACTTTGAATTATTCTGTTGTTGAATATTTTATATTAAATAAACCGTGATGTTTAATCACGGTTTATTTATTTTTTACTTTTAATAATATGGTAAATTTATCCTTTAATATCATTAAGATATTGTTGGGGGATGGCAGTATAGGGGACATTAAATTTAAATAATCAGCTGCTTTTTAAAGTTAATTAAATTTTTTCTCTTCAAAATACGCATTTGAGCTAAGTTTGTATTTGATATTTTTTCTATGATGAAAATGCATATGCTGGAATTGAGATATTCATAAACGGTGCGTATTCACTCAAAAATATAGGGTAATACAATACTTATGGTTATTGTGGATTTTATACTGATGAACTGAATAAGTATAGCGATGCGTCTTACAAATATTTGTAAAAAATGCTTTTATTGGAATCTTTTAATCTCTTTGTGGTTTACAATTCATTTTATCATTTTATCTTAAGCAAAGAGAATGTGGATTCATTTCTATTTCTCTATTTTATTTGAGAAGGGTGGAGTTATACGAATGTCAAAAAAAGTCATGATCGTGGAAGATAATGAGCTTAATATGAAGTTATTCCGTGATCTTGTAGAAGCGAGTGGTTATGAAACTGTTGAAACGCGTAATGGTCTTATGGCATTAGATTTGGCGCGTTCATCAATGCCATCTCTTATCCTTGTGGATATCCAGTTGCCAGAGGTCTCTGGAATAGATGTTATTAAACAATTAAAAGAAGATGAAGAACTTCGATCAATCCCTGTTGTTGCTGTAACAGCTTTTGCTATGAAAGGCGATGAGGAGCGAATTCGTGCCAGTGGATGTGAAGAATATATGTCAAAGCCTATTTCTGTTCCTCATTTTATCACAATGGTAAAACATTTTGTGGACTAAAGCTTGTTAAGTGATGATAGAAAAAAATATTGAAAAGCTTATAAAATTGCTAAAGTTTTCGTGCAAATATTTTTCTGCTTTAGCACGTGGATATATTCAAGTTAGTAAAACAGATTTTAAAAATTGAAACTGAAGTTTCGAGATTTTTCGGTTTATTTTCTTGCCTTTTATCTTAAGAGAGGAGGTTGTTTTGCATTTTTGTTTTTTCTAATCGGTATAGATTTGTTCCTACATTTATCTAAAAGTCTGTTTTAGTAGGGGAAAAAGCCTCGGTTTTGTCCGAGGCTTTATGCATTGTACAAAAATTGAAATTAACGCTTTGAGAATTGGAAAGAACGACGTGCTTTTGCTTTACCGTATTTTTTACGTTCAACAACGCGGCTATCACGGGTAAGAAAACCACCTTTTTTCAAGATTGAGCGAAGTTCTGGTTCATAATAGGTTAAAGCTTTGGAAATGCCATGGCGCACTGCACCGGCTTGTCCGGAAAGACCACCGCCTGCAACGGTTGCAATAATATCAAACTGGGTATCCCTATTTGTTGCAACAATTGGTTGACGAAGAATCATTCTAAGAACAGGACGAGCGAAATATTTGTCAAATTCCTTATTGTTGATTGTGATTTTTCCAGAACCTGGTTTAATCCATACGCGTGCAACAGCGTCTTTACGCTTTCCTGTTGCATAAGCACGTCCTTGTGAATCAAGCTTTTGCACGTGGACAGGAACAACATTTTCATGTGTTTCTGTAATACTTGTTACTATGCTAAGCTCAGAAAGAGAATTAATTTCAGCCATAATCAAGCAATCCTTTTGTTTTTGCGGTTTAAAGCACCAACGTCAAGAGATTCAGGCTGTTGTGCTTCATGTGGATGTTGGCTTCCAGCGTAAACACGTAGATTCTTCAATTGACGGCGACCAAGAGGCCCTCGAGGAATCATGCGCTCTACTGCTTTTTCAATAACACGTTCAGGAAAACGCCCCTCAAGAAGTTGACGTGCTGTACGTTGTTTGATTCCACCAATATAGCCGGTATGCCAATAATATTTTTTATCCGTATATTTTTTGCCAGTGAGAGCTATTTTATCTGCATTAATGACAATAACGTTGTCACCATCATCAACATGTGGAGTAAATGTAGCTTTATGTTTGCCACGTAAGCGGTTAGCAACAAATGTGGCAAGACGACCCAAAACAAGGTTTTCTGCGTCAATAATAACCCATTTTTTCACCACTTCAGTTGGCTTTTGTGAAAAAGTTGCCATAGAAGTATCCTTTATTAGAACCCTTTTAATATAAGGGAATTTTTACTGTTTTGCGTTGAAAATTGTTACCATAGCGAAATATTTAACGCATACTACTTGCTCTGATATAATGTCTTTTGATTGACGTCAAGAGAAAATAAAAACTTTATAAAACAACATGTTACGAGAAAGGTATTATAATACCCCATTAAAAGAAGTTTGTAGACCATTTAAACTTAAAATGAATGTTGCAAAAAACTATTTTATCTTTAACGCATGATTGTATTTTATTGTTCTTCATTATAAAATAAGAAATAATGCAGTGGTCTCGTTATTTTCTCAATGTTGAATCTTCTGCTTGTGGTCAAGCTTGGTTAGATGCCCTTGATGTTCAAGGGATAAATAATGCGCGCGCTATTTCTCAAAAATTTGGCTTTCCAGATCAGTTAGCTCGAGTACTTTCAGCAAGAGATGTGGATGAAGCTGAGGCTGTTGCTTTTATTAATCCAACATTACGTACGCTTATGCCTGATCCAGAAAGTTTTAGGGATATGCAATGCGCTGCAGAGCGTATTGTTAAGGCTCTTCTCAATCAAGAACAGGTTGCTGTTTTTGGTGATTATGATGTTGATGGTGCTTGTTCATCGGCACTCATAGCGCGTTTTTTTCGTTATTTTGGTATTGAAGTCAAAATTTATATTCCTGATCGTATTGTTGAAGGCTATGGTCCTAATGAACAAGCAATGAGGATGCTTGTGCAAGAAGGCGCTCGGTTAATTATCACTGTTGATTGTGGCGCAAACAGTCCTGATGCCGTAAAAGCAGCGAGGCTTGCTGGTGCTGATGTTGTGATTTTAGATCATCATCAAATGTCAGAGATTCATCAAGAAGCCGTTGCTCTTGTCAATCCTAATCGCCCTGATGATTTTTCTAAACAGGGGCATTTATGTGCAGCTGGCGTTGTTTTTGTTACGTTAGCTTGGGTTCATCATTTGCTGCGGAAAAAACAATTCCAAGGGCAGCTGCCTGATCTTTTAAGTATGCTTGATCTTGTTGCATTGGCAACCATATGTGATGTCGTTCCATTACAGGGGGTTAACCGTGCTTTTGTGATAAAAGGGCTTCAAGTTGCTCGTTCTATGCATAATCTAGGAATAACAGCTTTAACAAAGGTTGCACGAATAGGGGAGCCGCTTAATAGTTTTCACTTAGGTTTTTTGTTAGGTCCTAGAATTAATGCAGGAGGGCGCATTGGTGATCAAGCTTTGGGAGCACGTTTACTTAGCTGTGAGAATAAAGATGAAGCGGACAGAATAGCAGAACAATTAGATCGGCTTAATCAAGAACGCCAAGAAATGGAGAACATTCAATTAGCACAAGCGGAATCTTACATTACTTCTCTTTATCAAGATCAAGAAATACCATTATCGCTTGTAATTTCACATAAAGAATGGCATCCGGGAATTATTGGTATTCTTGCTTCCCGTCTCAAAGAGCGTTTTTTTTGTCCTGTTTTTGCTATTGCTTTGAAAGAAGATGGAAATGGCGTAGGGTCGGGACGCTCAATTAATGGTATAGATTTAGGAGCACTCGTTCGTGAAGCTGTTACATTAAATTTATTAGAAAAAGGAGGGGGACATAGTATGGCAGCAGGAATTACAATTCAATCAACAAAAATTGAAATTTTTCGAAAATGGCTAGAAGAAAAAGTTTCTTTAATGGTTTCACAGTTGCGTGCAAAAAAATCTCTTAGTATAGATGGTTCTCTTTCTGCTTCTGGTGTTAATGAAGCGCTGTTTGAATTGCTTGAAAAAGCAGGGCCATTTGGGGCAGGGAATGCAACACCTGTTTTTGTTCTTCCCTCTCATCGACTGGTGAATCTATCTGAAGTTGGTAAAGGACATCTTCGCCTCATTGTATCTAATGTTGAAGGAAAAAAACTGCAAGGAATTGCTTTTCGTGCTGTAGGGACATCGCTTGGTGATTTTCTTTTTGAAAATATTGGTGAAATGATTCATTTAGCTGGTCATCTTAGTTTGAATTATTGGAATGGAACGATCAATCCGCAGCTGCGCGTGATTGACGCAGCCGCAGTGGTTTGAAAGGGATATTTTTTACATTAGATGTCTAGATTAGAAGCAAACGTAGAATTTTCTTGTATGAAACGAAATCGTGCTTCTGGTTTTGTTCCCATGAGACTTTCTACAGTCTTTTTCGTTTCTTGCATTTCCACGGCATCAATAGAAACACGAAGCAATGTACGTTTTTGAGGATGCATAGTCGTTTCTTTAAGTTGTTCTGCGCGCATTTCACCCAGCCCTTTAAAACGCCCGATTTCTATTTTAGCTTTTCCAGTAAATTCAGTTTTGAGCAATTCATCCTTATGAATGTCGTCACGAGCATAAGCAACTTTTCCTCCTTGCGATATTCTATAAAGGGGAGGGACGGCGAGATATAAATGTCCCTGATGAATAAGGTCAGGCATTTCTTGAAAGAAGAAGGTAATGAGCAGTGACGCAATATGAGCACCATCAACATCAGCATCTGTCATGATGATAATACGTTCATATCTGAGATCTTTTTCACGATACTTGGAGCGTGTTCCACATCCAAGAGCAAGGATAAGATCGCTAATTGTTTGGCTTGAGTTCATTTTTTCATGTGCAGCACTGGCGACATTTAAGATTTTACCACGAAGAGGTAAAATTGCTTGGTTTGCTCTATTTCTTGCTTGTTTAGCAGATCCTCCTGCAGAATCCCCTTCAACAATGAATAGTTCAGCACCCACAGCATGGTTCTGGCTACAATCTGCAAGTTTACCGGGCAGACGTAATTTGCGGACAGCAGTTTTTCGACTTATTTCTCTATCTTGGCGTCGTCTAACACGTTCTTCAGCACGTTCAATAACCCAATCGAGAAGTTTTGTTGCTTCTTGCGGGGAATTTGCTAACCAATGATCAAAAGGATCGCGGATTGCATTCTCAACGATACGCTGTGCTTCAATGGTTGCTAATCGATCTTTTGTTTGTCCAACAAATTCAGGGTTACTGATAAAGACTGAAAGTATTGCGGCTGTTGAAATCATAATATCGTCAGACGTAATAATCGCTGCGCGCTTGTTTCCTATTAACTCAGCGTAGGATTTCAATCCACGCAAAAGAGCTTGACGTAATCCTATTTCGTGCGTTCCGCCTTCTCCTGTAGGAATCGTATTGCAGTAAGATTGCACACAAGAATCACCACCATGCCAAGCGATAGCCCATTCAACCGAGCCATGGCCATTATTGTGTTGTGTTTTGCCAGAAAAAATTTCTGACGTTACTCGATATTCATCTTTTAGTGACGCAAGTAAATAGTCTTTAAGTCCATTGGGAAAATGAAAAACAGCTTTTTCAGGAATATTTTTTGCGCCTTCAAGTATGACGGGATCACAAGTCCAGCGAATTTTTACGCCACCAAAAAGATAGGCTTTGGAGCATGTCATCTTATAGATTTTTTCTGGATCAAAAGCTGCTTTTTCACCAAAAATTTCATGATCAGGATGAAAACGAACGCGCGTACCACGACGATTATAAACATCTCCCAGATCTTCCAATCCAGATTGAGGAATACCGCGTGAGAAACGTTGGCGGTACAGTTTTCGTTCTCGTGCAACTTCAACTTCCATATCATCAGAAAGAGCATTGACGACAGAAATTCCTACTCCATGAAGTCCACCTGCAGTTTGATAAGCCTTTCCATCAAATTTTCCCCCAGAGTGGAGTTGTGTCATAATAACTTCAAGAGTAGATTTCTCAGGCATTTGAGGATGATTTTCGACAGGAATACCGCGTCCATTATCTGTAACGGTTATATAACCGTTCCTATCTAATGAGACCTCAATAGAATCTGCATAACCCGCAACAGCTTCATCCATCGCGTTATCAATAATTTCGGCAAATAAATGATGAAGCGCTTTACTGTCTGTTCCACCAATATACATTCCAGGGCGTAAACGCACGGGCTCTAAACCCTCAAGAACTCGAATAGAGAGGGCATTATAGTCATCTTCTTGCGTATCTTTTGCACTTTTTCTTGAAATCATCGCTTTTGATTTCATTGGAGGCTGCAGAGTGTTTTCTTTTGTATTTACCCGAGATTGGGCTTTATTTAAAACACTAAAAAGATCCTTTTTGTTATCGCTCATAGCGTTTAACTATCTACCTCATAAAATAAAATATTTATTAAAATAATTTTATGCCTGTTTTTTATTTAAAAATCAATGCACTTAGAAAACATCAATTGTTGGACCAAAAATTTGTTCAAAAGCGTGTTTGAGAGCAATATCAATATCATGCATTGCTACAGGGCAACCTAGATCAAGAAAGCTCGTTACACCGTGGTTTGTAATTCCACAAGGAACAATTCCTGAATAATGGGCTAAATTAGGATTAACATTGATAGAAACTCCATGAAAACTTATCCATTTTCGCACTCGAATGCCAATAGCTGCAATTTTATCTTCGGAATAAATATCATTTTGTTTTGATGGGAAATGAGATTGTTTAACCCAGACACCAACGCGATCTTCTCTGCGTTCGCCTTTAATATTAAAGTTTGCAAGCATCTGTATGATCCATTCTTCTAATGCACTAATGAAAGCACGAATGTCTTGTTTTCGGCGTTTAAGATCAAGCATGATATAAGCAATACGCTGTCCTGGACCGTGATATGTAAATTCACCTCCACGTCCTGCTTCATAAACAGGGAATAAATTAGGCGCCAAAAGATCTTTTTTATTTGCACTCGTCCCCGCTGTATAAAGGGAAGGGTGTTCAAGAAGCCAAACTTGTTCATGCGCGGTTTTTGCAAGAATTTTTTCTACACGTTCTTGCATATAACGCAGAGCTTCAGGATACTCAACTAGATGATCACTTATCTTCCATTCAACGGGTGGATTTCCTAGAATTGCATTAAAATGATGTGATAAGTGATTACGATCCGTATGTTTCAATTCAAATGTCATTGGTAATATTTATCTTGATGTTTGAGTTTATATTGTAATCAATAAAAGTGATTACAGAGTAAGGTATAGAATTGTTGAATAAAAGAGAATACGTTCATAAATTTTATCTTAAGAAGATTTGCTACGCTTAAAAATCCACGTTCCTTTTACCATCTTCCTGTTGCACCGCCCCCACCTGATGATCCACCACCACCCCTAAATCCCCCTCCACCTCGAGGACCACCGAACCTTCCACCAGGATATCTGCCACCGGCACTTAAGTTAAGAAACCAAGGTGTGAAGATGACCCCCAGCCAGAGATACTTTTGTGGACCCACTTTTTTACCAAAAATCATTGCAAGAATAGGAAGACCAAACATTATAAAAAAGGCTAAAAACATAATTGCATTGATTACCATTTCTTCTTTTTCAGCTTGTTTACGTTGTTCTTCAACGATTTTAGCTTTTTCTTTGATACGAAAAGTAAAATCAGAATTACTTTCTGTAATAACTTTGATAATTGCATCAACTGCTTCAGCAATTCCTTTTTGATAATTTCCTTCGCGAAAATTAGGAATCATGAAGCTATTAATAATGACAGAGGAAAGAGCGTCTGTTAGCTCTCCTTCCAAACCATATCCTACTTCGATACGTGCTGTGCGTTCATTCGGTGCAATGACCAGTAATACACCATTATTGATCTTCTTTTGGCCTAATCCCCATGTACGAAAAAGAGAATTGCTGTATGTTTCTATATCATTGCCCGAAAGAGTAGGGAGTGTCACAAGAACAATTTGATCTCCCGTTTTCTCTTCGAGTGCTGCCAGTTTTTTTGTCAAGTTTTCCTTGGTTGCATTATCGAGCAAATGAGCCACATCATTAACATAACCTGTTAAATGAGGAAATTTTATTTGCGAACAAGCGATACTTCCCAATGCAGCAACTAAATACAGAGAGCAGATAAAAGCCCATAATTGTGGAAATACAATACGTTGCAAAGAGTATCGAAATGATTTCATTAATTAAAATTAACCTTTGGTGTTTGTTGGCTATCAGTATCGATGGTAAAAGTTGGCATAGGTTTAGCATCACGAAACCATAATTTTGCCCAAATCATCGTCGGCATTGTTTTGAGTGCAGTATTGTAGGCACGTACTGTTTCAATATAATCGCGGCGCGCAACGGAAATACGGTTTTCTGTTCCTTCTAATTGTGATTGAAGAGCAAGAAAGTTCTGGTTTGCTTTAAGATCCGGATAGTTTTCAACAACAGCCATAAGTCGCGAAAGTGCACTTGATAAATTTGCTTGATTTTTGAGATATTGCTGCATAACTTCTGGATTATTCAACATATCTGCATTAATGTTGACTTGCGTTGCTTTAGCACGTGCTTCAATTACATTTGTGAAAACGCTTTGTTCATGAGCTGCGTAAGCTTTAACTGTTTCTACAAGATTGGGGATGAGATCTGTACGACGTTGATATTGATTGAGCACTTCACTCCATGCTGCATGTGCTTTTTCTTCATTTGTTGGTATCGTATTAAATCCGCACCCACTTAAAAATGGCACTAACCATGCCAAAAAAATCACGATTGAAAATTGTTTTAATATTTTAAACATTGAAATTGAAGAAGTTTGTACATTTAACATAAAGATGTCTCCACAGATATTTTATGTATTATATAGGGTTTATCTTCTTGGTGGAAAGTATTTTGAATTTTATAAACAGGCATATTTATCAATAAATCGACATCTCTATGCGTTTTAGGCACGCTTAAGTGACTCGTTGATATTAAAATAATAAGGGTAATATAGATGTCATCTTATAAAAGTTCAATAATATTTATATCAATTATTATTACAGAAAATTATATTATTTTCGTAGTATTTTTGTGTTTCACAACGTGCAGATCACAATTGGAAAAGGGAAAAATGTAAGTATCAATCTTATGGAAAGATAGAAGGTAAGGGCAGTTCTTATTTTCTCTCCTTTAGAAGGTGTGCTTAATAGATTGGACAAAAAGGGCTTTTTAACTATGTATGGTAGTAATTGTGAAGGAGGCGGAAAATCCTGTGATAGAAAGTGTTCAACGGCAAAGTGAAAAGTTTGATGGATTGGCTAATGATTATGATCGTTATCGTCCTCGCTACCCCCTCACTTTATTTAAAACCATGCTCCATTCTTTTAAGAACAAAAAGCATTTGTCCATTGTGGATGTGGGTGCTGGGACAGGCATCGCATTAGAGGGAATTGTTAAATTTTTAGGAAATGAGCACCAATATCATGCTATCGATGTATCGGCAGATATGATTAAGCAGGGGCGAAGAAAATTTCCTACGGTGCAGTGGTATCAGGGCTGTGCCGAAGGCCTATTGCCTCAAATTGGCGAGGTTGATCTTGTCATTGCAGCGCAAGCGTTTCAGTGGATGGATCGTCCCAAGTTGCTTTGTTCTGTTTCAGATCAACTTCGAGTCAATGGTGTCATGGCGGTTATTCAAAATAATCGCGATTTCAAGCATAGCGAATTTCTAGAGGCTTATGAGATATTGTTAGAAAAAATGAGTCCGAACTATTCCCGTTATTATCGTAATTTTGATTTTTTACAGGAAATGAGTGATGGCTTTGGGGTAGATCCAGAAAAGATTTTTTTCATACGCATAATTGGACGATGATGATCCCATCTGAAGCTTTTATTGGAATGAGCCGCTCTTCAACGCAAGCGCAACGCGCTATTGCTTGCTATGGGGAAGAATATTTGCGGCAATTGGTCTCATTGATAAAGAAATATGAAGTGCAAGGCAATTTGGAGCTTTTGTATCGAAGTGAGCTCTATATGTATGCGGGATAATCTGATATCGATGATTACTTTTGCTCTTTTAGCACATCAGAGTAGGCGGTATTCAGGAAATTAACGCCTTATTAAGGCAGATTTTGAGGGGGACGGTTTTTTTCTTCAGCATTCACGTTGACATCTTATTACGTCTGATTTTCATTGTTCACTTGATATGAGAGAGTTTAAATAGAAAATTTATGCACTGCATTATAGTATTGAAGCGCTTTCTTTACTGCAGTTTAACAACAGATTATTTTATAAAATAAGAAGAGGTAGATTGAATAGAAATATTTGATAATTCTTTGTTTTTATGATTGTTTTTTATTATTAAATGAGAGTGTTTTTAATAAATTTTGACAAAAACAACTGACAAAGTATAAAAATTATCATAATCAGAAATTTGTAGTAAAAAAGGTAATGGCTTGGAAGCACCTTTAAAAAACAACTCATTTTGAAATTATCTCTAAATTCAGATTCAATATAACAAAAAAGTAAAATATAAATATGTTATATGGAGCATTTCTCTTTTTTAAAGATATAATATAAAAACAATATGTTAATTAAATTTTTTGATATAAGAAAACTTCTTTTATTTTTATTTTAAATAACGGGTTAGGGCGAGTCTTGTGTGGTTTTATTGAAGATGTGCTTTTTAGGTTTCAATCTGGCGCTTTAAATACAATTTTAGAAGTAGCAAAAAAGCTCAATTTCTTCTCTGTTGTGATGTGTTGAATAAGTTTTTTAATTTTCTATAGAGTTTAATTTTTGCAATCATGATAGATTGTGACAGCTGTCTGTCTAAGATTTTTATAAGTTTAGTAGGAATAGCTTAATGATAAATCCATTGAGTTCTTCATCTTTACGCGTCATAAAAAAATAAGCCTGCACTATCACACACTTTGTCATCTCCCAATGTTGCGACAGCTCTTGACACGGCTCATAAGAGGAGTAGTCCTTTTTTTTACAGTTTTATCTATACGCCAATTTCGCTTATGACGTGCAAGCGAATGGTGTTGATTGATTCAACATACACAGATTTGGAATGAGAGAGTCTTAAGATACTCCGCTCTCTCATTTAATATGAATCATGCTAGATTATAATTATAAATTAATGCGTTATCTATTTTTGAAATCCATGACCTTAGTTGTGTTTGTCAATATTTCATTTTCATTTATCGTCAACTATTCTACTTTTGAATAATAACTCCATTATAAGGAATACCTTTAAAAAAGTATTCTCGCTTTAAAGAGTCGTTATAGTTTTTTTGTTTTATAGAAGCATCAATAATGCTAAACATTATACTTTGATAAAAAAGAAAGTAAATTATGACTATTATACTGAAACCGAGCGAGGTGACGCTTAGTGAACTTGCGGCTATTTATTTTAATGGTGAAGTGAGTAAACTTCATAATGACACGCATTTAGCTATCGAGAAAGGGGCACTGCGCATTGCTGAAATTGCTGCTGGAAGTGAGCCTGTGTACGGTATTAATACTGGTTTTGGGAAGTTGGCTTCCATTAAAATTGATGCGGACGATGTTACTGTTTTACAGAGAAATCTTATTTTGTCCCATTGTTGTGGGGTAGGAGAACCTTTAGCTGAAAATATTGTGCGTTTGATAATGAGCTTAAAGCTTATCTCTTTAGGAAGAGGAGCTTCAGGAGTTCGTCTAGAATTGGTAAATTTGCTGGAAAATATGCTTGCAAAGGGCGTCATTCCTGTCATCCCTGAAAAAGGGTCTGTTGGTGCTTCAGGTGATCTAGCTCCACTTGCTCACATGGCGGCTGTTATGATGGGAGAAGGGGAAGCATTTTTTCAAAATATTCGTATGAGTGGAGCTGTTGCATTAGAGAAAGCGGGATTGTCCCCTATTATTTTAGAGGCAAAGGAAGGTCTAGCTCTTATTAATGGGACTCAAACATCAACAGCCCTTGCACTTGCCGGTCTTTTTCGAGGTTATCGGGCATTGTGTGGTGGATTGTTGGCAGGGGCCTTGACGACAGATGCCATCATGGGATCAACGGCGCCATTTCATCCTGATATTCATATTTTACGAGGACATTATGGGCAGATTGCCGTATCGAAAACATTAGAAAAGCTTGTAGAGGATTCAGAAATTCGTGCAGCACATTTACGGGGTGATGAGCGTGTACAAGATCCTTATTGTATACGTTGCCAGCCACAGGTCATGGGGGCATGTTTTGATATTTTGCTGGCAGCAGCAAAAACACTGATTATTGAAGCAAATGCTGTTACAGATAATCCATTGATTTTAAGGAATGGTGAAGTTGTATCAGGTGGGAATTTTCATGCTGAACCTGTAGCGTTTGCTGCTGATCAGATTGCTCTTGCTTTATGTGAAATAGGATCTATTTCTCAACGGCGTATTGCTCTTATGGTTGATCCAGCAGTTTCTTATGGACTTCCAGCTTTTTTAGCGCATAATGCGGGTCTTCATTCAGGTTTTATGATTGCTGAAGTAACAGCGGCAGCTTTAATGTCTGAAAATAAGCAAATGGCCCATCCTGCTTCCGTTGATTCAACCCCAACTTCAGCCAATCAAGAAGATCATGTTTCAATGGCTTGTCATGGAGCTCGTCGGTTATTGGTAATGAGCGAAAATCTTTTTACACTTATTGGCATTGAAACGCTTGTTGCAGCACAAGGAATTGAATATCGTGCACCTTTAAAAACAAGTACTTTTTTGCAATCTGTTATGGAATGTTTACGCAAAAATGTTGCTTCTCTTAAGGAAGATCGCTATCTGGCTCCAGATCTTCATCAAGCACATATACTTGTGCGTGAAGGGCACTTATTATCTGTTTTACCAGAAACAATTTTTCCTTCATTAAGTTTTCAATAATATTTGTTTTAAGGACAATGATGAAGGGCGGATATTGAATTTTGAAACTTCCTCATATGAAAATATAGAAGATCAATACTATATTTGAATTATTTAATGAATTATGTATATATATGTTATTTATAGTCAACTAGATATTTTATTATTTTATATGGATCTGATTTAGCATCATAATTTTATAGAAACTATAAATTTAAAGTACCTATACTTTCTGATTTCTATCAGAAATTTTAATCTAAGTTAAATAATATTCACAAATTATATGTTGTAATATTATATTTTTATAAGTACAAATTATAATATATGTATTATATTAAGTAAAAATAAAAAATTTATTGTAGATTCTTCTTATTTGTTAATACTTTATGAATTTTATATTTCATTTTTGATATTTTAAATAAAAAAGGAGAAAGAAATGTTTAAAAGTGCTAGATTATGTGTATCAATAACAGTTATTTTTTTCTCTCAAATTCTTGAGATTCATGCAAATTGTAGGAGAGGTGGCTTTCCAGAGGAAGTTTTCATTACAATAGTGGACCAAGAGAAGGAGCCTCTGATTTTAGCGAAAAACAAAGATTTTATTGCTATCTCAGGGCAAAATCCCGAAGATAAGGAGAATGCTATCATTAGGCCAACAGTCAAAGATTCTATTTTTAGCGCATATTTTTTTTCCATTGGAAAGTTTATCTTTAAGACAGTTGGAGTCCTTAAAAGATGGGTTGTAAATACAATTTCTCATACTTTTGAAGGCTTGCGAGATTCGTATTATCATTGATTGAGCTATTCAATTGGCGTAAAAAGTTTGCTTTGTGGGCTCAAAGAGAGTTTTCTTAAAGTAACAAAAAATTAATTGTACGCATAGTTAATGCGTTTGTTATGAAGTTTTAGGCTTCTATTTTCGTGCACGGAAATAGAAGCCTAAAAGTTTAGATTACATTAAGATTAATTTTCTCTGTAAAAAACTAGAGAATACGAAATGAATTAAATGACAATTATAAAAAAATTCATTATCACTTTATTTGAATAAAATAATACGAAATTGCAGGCTATAAAAGCTGAGTAATTCGCAATAAAAGTATTTTTTATTGTTTAGAACAAAGTGTTTGACGGGCTGGTCTTCGATGTTTTTTGAAATATATTTGTGAAAGAAACATGAGGCTTTATTTATCATAAAGCTGTTATCGTTGTGTGGATTGTCAGCATTTCAAAAAGTAAGGAAAGAAATGGCAATAAATAAACTGAAAAGAGGGATGAGTAAGCGCCAAGTTATTTTTTTAGCTCTTGGCTCTGCTATTGGAACAGGTCTTTTTTATGGGTCTGCACAGGCAATTAAGCTTGCCGGTCCCAGTGTTTTGATTGCCTATTGTATTGCTGGTTTAGCTATTTTTATGGTTATGCGGGCTCTAGGAGAGATGATACTTCATAATCCCTTACCTGGTTCTTTTGCTCGTTATGCGGCAAATTACATATCACCATTAGCAGGTTTTTTAACGGGATGGACATACGTATTTGAGATGATTCTTGTTGGTTTGGCTGATATTACAGCTTTTGCGACTTATATGGGGTTTTGGTATCCTGATGTTGCTCCTTGGGTATGGGCACTGAGTATTACATTAATCATCACAGGTATTAATTTAGCTGCTGTAGAAGTCTATGGTGAACTAGAGTTTTGGCTATCTTCTATTAAAGTTATCGCTATCATTGCGATGATTATTTTAGGAATAGCAATTATTTTTTGGGGGTGGGGTGAAGGTGCAAATTTTTCTACCGTTACTGTTCATAATTTATGGAAAAATGGTGGACTTTTTCCCAATGGTTGGTTTGGTTTTTTAGCTTGCTTTAGTGTTGTTGTTTTTGCTTTTGGTGGCATAGAAATTATTGGCATGGCAGTCATGGAAGTTCAAAACCCTCATCAAACGATTTCAAAGGCAATTAATTCTACTCCAGTTCGTATTTTGCTTTTTTACGTCATGACGTTAGCTATTTTAATGTCTCTTTATCCTTGGAATGAGATTGGTCTTATGGATAGCCCTTTTGTATCTATTTTTGAAAATCTTGGGATTTCGTATGCAGCAAATATTTTAAATATTGTTGTTGTTACAGCGGCTATTTCAGCAATGAATAGTGGAATGTATGGTGCTTGTCGTATGATCCATGGTTTATCGCAGGAAGGTTATGCTTTAAAAAAGTTTCAATATTTATCAAAAAATGGTATACCAGTTTTTGTTATTTTGATGATCTTCGGTATCTTTCTTCTTGGTGCTGTCCTTAATTATTTTTACCATGAAAAGCTTTTTTTTCTTATTGCCGCAATGGCAACATTTGCGACAGTTTTTGTTTGGATGATGATTCTACTTTCACAATTTTTTATGCGAATTAAGATGCCTAAAGAAGCACAGAATGGTTTAAAATTTCCCATTCCATTTTGGCCAATAGGATCGATTTTTTCTATTTTATTTATGGTTTTTATTTTTATTCTGTTATGGTATTTTGATGAGACACGACCGGTTTTAATTATAGGTTTTAGTTGGATTGCTTGGCTTATTATTTGTTTCTATGCACTTAAACTTTATAATTTTAAGCAAAAGAAACAGCAATAAAATGTGAATAGAGATAAAGCTCAAAACAAATAGCTGATGTCATCAGGAAAACAGGTGTTTGATTGTTATTCTCTAAAGGTTAGAACAATCTAGATTGAAAAAATCTGCTCGTTATTATTTTGCTTTGGAAGTTTTGTGAGCCATTGCTTACGGTAACGACCAAATCATATAAATATTAGGCATTTTTTGATGGTGAGCCCTGCAATCAATATAAGTCTTTCAGGTAAAAATGCCTAATAGTGCAAATAGATTTTACCAGATACAAGATTATAGGCAGATATCTTTTTCTAAACGTATTAATGAAGTTCTGTTCCACAAGAGAAGTTATTGTAAGAATTGTTCTTTAAGCTCTTTAAAAAATTGGTTGTTTAAATTTTATTGTTTAGAAAACTACTATTGCTTTTAGAATCGAAGATAAAGTTCTTTATGTATTTTTTCTCAAAGAGGATTGGCGTTGGTAGAAAATAGTGGATAACAAAGTCATTAGAGGTATTGTATGATTGTATTTGCAAAAACTTTAATAAAGAGCAGCAAGGTATCACAATAAAATCTCATAGAAGAGTAAATTAAAGAGAACAATGAACGTGTGACAGTGTTACGACTCTTATTGTTATTGCGCTCACAATAGCAAGGATCAAACTTATTTTTTATAATATTGATACGAGAGTAATTTTTATCACAAGTGGAGGCGGACAAAATGCACTCCGCAACTGTATTGCGGTGCAAAATTATTCAATACTACCATAAAAGGTGCTCAAGAACACTACGATCAGCAAAAACAATCGTCATCAAGTGGCTTTTTGCATGAGAAATCGTCCGATAGTTCTTAATCGCATACCACAACGGTCTCCTCTATCCTTGGGGCGACGGGCAACATCGTGTTAGACGCACAAGGAGAAGCCAAGATTTCTGCTTCTCATCTGATTTCCGGTCAAGATATCAATGTAATGGGAGAAAGTATGACGATTGTTGGCATGACAGACCATCATAGCAGCCATTCACAGACGCATGAAACAGGTTTTTTGATGGGCATAGATATGACTTTGTAAGCCGATGGATTGGCGGTAATGGCTATACCTACGCGACAATACCTGCTGGTAGTAACTGGTGGACAGAATGGTGGAGAGTGATCATGAATCCCATAAGCTCCCATACCTGTCTTGGAGATGTGGGTTATAAATGCCAAAAGTTTTTATGGCACATCTCATCTAGAACAAAAGCCTTGAATTAAATCATGGAGTAAAAAATGAAACAAACTCTAAAATTATTAAGTGCGATAACTCTATTGAGTATAGCCGGATGTCAGTTTAATAAAACTCCTGGAGGGTATTTGAGTGCGTGGGAAAAGCCAAGAGCAGATTTTACTGAGATAGGAAAAGCCCTGTTAGAATGTGGCATGCCAACACCTTATGATGTCGATCCAGAAAATAGAAAGCAGAGCATCAATGCAAAAGCAACAATTTATGCTTGCATGCTTCAATTAGGTTTTCGCTATAAAGATGAAGAAGTAGCAAGAGCGGGTGGGCCATGTTATACTTTTAGAGCCGAAAACCTTCCCATTTGTCGTCCAGGCGCTGTGATCCCTAGGCCCAGTGTCAAGAAGCGCTTGAACAGCCCTTATTGTAAACAGTATAAAAATGCACCTGAATGAAAACCTTAAGTTTTGCTGTTTGTGATGATCAACAATCCCTACCTTCATGCTTCTCATGCCCGTACGGGGATGGCTTAATTCAGCATGTCAATGCTAATTATTTATGAGGACAACAACTGTTGGCGCAATGATATAAAATATCTATTTTGGTTGTAATCAAAATATTGATAATAATTATAAGCATATCGTTGATAGAATATGGTTTTAGTAATAATTTTACCGTATTTTTGCTATAATAATTATGGCATAATCTTCGGAAAGATAAAAATAATATAGGCTGATAATGTTCATCATTGTTTTGGAAATAAAAAACAGCATGTATAATAATTTATAGATTGTTTCGTAATATCAAAATTACTCAAGGATAGGAAAATGAAGCAGATTTTAAAATTATTAAGCGGGATAACCTTATTTGTTATGGCAGGATGTTATCCAGAGCAGCCTTCTCGAACAGCTGTAGATGCATGGGAAAAATCCGGTGCAGATCAGCTTGAGATAAAAAAAGCCCTGTTAGAATGTGGAATACAGCATCTTGATGGTCGTCTTGATACAGAAATAAGTATGGATGAAAAATTCAATGCAGAGGAGTCTGTGAATGCATGTATGATCCAAGCAGGTTTTCAAGATAAATTGGGAAGAATGAAGTGGTGTGAGAAATATGAAAATCTTCCAATTTGTCAGCCTGATGCAGTTATTCCTCAGCGAAGTGTAGAGAGGCGTTTGAATAGTCCTCATTGTAAAGAGCATAAAGAACAACCTGAATGTCAACCTTAAGTATTGAGGCTGCTGTAATCAAAAATCCTTACATTCTTGTTTTTGCATGGGGTGGGTGGGATTGTTTCTTCAATATCTATATGCTAACAAGAGTCATCTTGCGTGTGAGCAAATATTAGAAGACTTATCAGTCTTTCTATCGTAAATATTGAAGGAGGGGGAATGAAAAAAACATTGAAATTATTGAGTGCTATAATTTTATTAAGCACTGCTGGGTGTATTAGCAAACCTCCCCCATCGACATTAGAATTATGGGAAAAGCCCGGTGTCAATAAGTCTATGGTCCAACAAGCACTGTCAAAATGTGGTTGGAAACCAATCTACGCTTCTTCTGAAAATATGGATTCGCGTGCAAGTGATTTTGCAGCAGTTTATGAGTGCATGACTAAAGCAGGTTATCGGTACAAATTACAAGATTCAAAGGGAATCTATTTTTCATCAGCGCCGCGAAGTGATTCATTTTTAGTCAATTTAATGGTAGCAGGGTATCAGCAGGTTATGGACAATGATACTTTTGGTGTAACCAATTCGACAAAACAAGAGCGAGATTTGATGTTACGTTTTGAAAATGATAAAAAGCGCCAGAAAATAAAAAAAGCTTTGCACAAGTGATCGCCAACAGTAGAACGTTGATTTTTAAAGCAATAATTGAATAAAAATATTAAACGGGAGAAGAGAGAAATATCGGTCTTTTGTCTCCAATGTAGTTATATTCATCAGCTACGAGATTGGCAATAGTATTGTTGTCAGATGATGCTAGCGGGGGATAGTGAGTTGTTGTTTAGAGAAATTTATTCAATATAAAGAATGAAAAATAATAGCTTTGCTAAAATATTTGCTTTAACGATAATAAACAGATAGCTTTCATAGAGCTGATTTTGATGAAATTTTATTTTGGTGTTTTTTAATTTCAGAATGGTGAGTGTTTTACTGTATTTAGATTTTATCAAAAGATCTAAAATATTACATTTATTAATTCAAATTTTTTTGTTAGATGTCTAGCATTTCTAATATAGAAATTATGTAGATTAGCTTATACATTAGTGTGCAATTTCTTGTTTTTTTGTTGTGGTTGAAGGAATAATGCGGTTATAGATTGCGTATACTGTATCTTATTTGTGCTGTGTTTTATTAAAACGTTTTAATCGTTTAATCTTAAAAGTTATTCTCATTTTGTTGTATTTTAATTTTTCGGTGGTGAGATAAATTGAATATTGTATCTCTTCAAAGTTCGCATTTTTTCACGTTTTTTTAAAGATTGGTGTTTCGGCACTTTGTAATTGCAGTTTTCAGCGGTTTTTGAGATGCCTTCTTTAAAGGGATTGTCATCTTAAATGGTATTTTTAAACTTTTTGTTCTTTCTTTACATAAGACACAAAACATATTATTTAATGCTGTAATTTATCATAAAAAATAAAATAATTTTGTTTGTTTCATTCTTGTTGTGTTTAATTTGTGGTTTATTTTTTTGCCAGCATTTTTTTTTGTTGAAAAAAGAAAGTTTTGAAAAACAATGATAGTCAAGGTATCTAACAATCACTTGTATTCGTGCGTTTTTACAGCAGCTATTTTTTCTTTTTTGTTAAATATAAATATTGAGGCACATTCTCATTCATATACATCACTGTCATGTGACAAAAACAAATTACCTTATGAATGCAGTGATGGTTCAAAGCATACAATTAGTGATAAAGTATATAAATTCACGGCACCTGTTAAAGAAAAGAATGGGGAGGGGCGGTCTCTCATGTTACCTGCTGCTATAGTAGTGCAGGAGCCAAATACAGTTATTGAGGCAATGCGTGTAGAGGTTGAAGCTACTGCAGGTATAGAAGATATTTATGGTGTTTTTGTATCACAAGGGGGCAAAATTGTTTTGAGCGATTCAGCTTTTAAAAATGTATCAATAGGTCTTAAAGCTGATAGTGGAATGATTGAGGTTAATCGTGGAACAATTGAGGCTTCTCAGATTGCTGCTTATGCAGAGAATCTAGGAGCATCTGTTACGTTAACGGATACAGAAATTAAAGTGGAAGGTTTGGGTATCGGTCAAGAGAGTGCTCTTTTCGTTAGGGCTGATGCGAGTATTCAGATGAAAAGTGGATTTATTGATGTGAATGATGCTGCTGCGCTTTATGTGGGGAGAGGGGGTAGTGCGACTTTAGATGGTGTTACCATTGCTTCAAAATATCAAAAAACAGAAGACAAAGAAAATACAAATGAAAAAATTACACATACAGTTTTCAATGTAAAACATCATGGTTCTGTTTATGTAAAAAATACGAATATTATTTCTACGGATGTTCATGTTTTAACAGTTGGACAAGATTCTAACACACCATCCAATAATGGCAGGGAAGGAAATATTTTAATTTCACGGGTTAATATTGAAGATTCAACAATTAAAGCAATCGGTAACAAACATGGTATGTATTTTGAGAGGGATGGGGAAAATGATGCGTATGAACAGGGACTTGTCTTTTTGAAAAGGACAATTTTTGAGGTTCCAGACGGAACAGCTATTCATAGTAATAAAAGTCGTAGTTATATTGGAGTAACAGAAGGTACAAAAATTTTTGGTGATTTATTATTAACAGCTGAAAAGGGGGGGACTGTAGCGATTTTGGCTGATTCCTCTTCATTGATAGGAGGGACTCGTGTTGCCGATGATTCTATTGCTGAACTTTATTTAACAGGGGGATCAAAATGGTTTTTGACAAAAAGAAAAGGGATAGATTTGCAAGTTGCAAACCGTACAAGTTCGTCTATTTCATTTGTGAAAGTTTCTGATAGTTTTATTGCTTTTGAGATTCCAATGTTTCAGGAGTATCAGACACTTTATATTGGGAAGGGAGAAAAAGAAGTTTATAGTGCGCAAGATAGGGCAGATATTTATCTCAATACACATCTCAGTAGTGATGGTTTGCTCGATAATAAAAAAACTGATCGGCTTTTGATACATGGTGATGTTTCTGGAAAAACGACAGTTTATGTGCAATTTGTTTCAGGAAATCAGGGTGAGATAGCAACCGGTGAAAATGCTCATAGTATTTCACTTATTCAGGTTTCTGGAAAAGCGGCAGAGGATTCTTTTCAGTTAAATCGTGCTTATATCGCATTAGAGGGTTTGCCTTACCAATATTATCTTCATGCTTATGGTCCAGCTTCTGCTCTTGGAAATGCACAAACTTCTCAAAGATTGGTTGAAGGAGATGGAGATTTTTGGGATTTCCGCCTTGAAAGTAAATATATTCAGCCTGCTTTAGAGGTGTCTGCTATTCCCCCTTCTGAGTTAAAGATCAGGGAGGTTGTTCCACAGGTTCCCACTTACCTTCTGGTACCAAATGCTTTGTTTCATGTTGGGCTCATGGATATTAGTCATCAACAAAAGCAGTTGCAAGTTAGGCGGTCTATTCCTCGTAAATTATTAAAAGTTGAAGGGAATTTTGCTTTATCTGTTCACGGTTATGGTGGACGTTATCGTTATGTCTCAGATCTTTCTACACTTAAATATGGGTACGATGGTCATGTTGATTATAACGCTATAGAAACAGATCTTTTGCTTAAAACGGTAGAGAGTGCACATAATACGACATCTTTTGGGATTATGGGAACCTATGGAAAACTTTCCTTACAACCTCATAATGTGGAACAAAGTCAAAAGAGTACATTTAATAAATGGTCATTTACGGCATATGCTAGTGTGAAACATTACACTGATTTTTACGTAGACGGTCTTTTATCTTATGGCTTGTTTAAAGGGGATGTGCATAGCCGTGTTTGGGGTAAGACGGCGACATTAAAAGCAAAACCTCTCAACGTTTCTTTTTCTGCTGGTAAAGTGTCTATGATAGGACGTGAAGGTCTTGTTTTTGATCCGCAATTTCAGCTTATTTATCAACATCTTCAATTTGATAAGTTTCGTGATATTGACGGATTTGATGTTGAGATGAAAAAAATAGATCAATGGTTTATGCGTGTTGGTGGGCGTTTAAGTAAAACATTTACAGCCTCTGAAAAGGATCGTATCATTTCTTTTTATGGCACTATTCATCTTGCTCATTGTTTTGATAAAGAACAATTTGTTCATTTTAAAGATGTTTTCCAGTTGGGTTCTTTCGGGTCTTCCTTAGAAACAGGTTTGGGTATCAATGCGCAGTTCTCTTCTAAAGTTACACTTCACAGTGATCTTAGCTATCAGCATAGGTTAACCAAGGCTGGTTTTTCTGGAGTTCATTTTTCTGGTGGTTTGCGCTATCATTTTTAATAAATCTTTTTAAAAATAATAAATGTAATTTTTAAAGTTTTGTTTTATTGTCGGGATTTAAACCATTGATGGTGCAGAATTTTAATTGCTTCTTTTAATAATGATATCATGTGTTTTAATAAGTATGGAAGGATCACGTTGATTTATTTTTTTATCTGGTTGATAGGGGAGCTTAAATGCTTCAAAAAAATTGATAATGGGACTGTGAATCTATTTGTGTTATTTTGGCTATAAATATTGGGGATGTGTTTGTCATCAGCTTTTTAAAATAGTAGCCTTATTATCCTGTTATGCTGTAAAGACTGGCGTTTGAGGTCGCTGATATCAATCATGAAAGGCAGGGAGATATTGACTGTTGATTAAAAGCTTTTGCTGTTAAGCAAAGGAGGAGATATGTACAATATACAGCTCGATCGTTTCGTGGATGATGCGTATTTTTATGCTTTAAAATTTTGCAAAAAGCGTTTTTGAAGCTGTTCGTATCGATCGCATTATTGTAGGTGGATAATGAGAAAAGTGGTAAAGCTTGAACACTTTTAACATCAAATTCAATATTTTCAGTTCTTAATAAAGATAAATCCTTTAAAAAAATTGTTCTAATGGCTGTATTGAATATATGAACAAGATCATGTCTTCTTTGTTAAATAGATATGAAATATAAGTTTTAAATCAAAGTGGGGGAGGTAAGATCTTTTTTTCTTCTTTTAAGACGTGGGGAGAAGAGGTTGATCGTATCAAAAAAGTCGTTTAGAAGTTTTTATTATTGTTTCAAATATAGAAACATTGAAGAGCTTTTATTAAAATGGGGTGTAAAAGTAGATTATATCTTCCTCAATTCCTGTTTTTTGAAATATGTACCTTTAATGGAAGATGTTTGCAAAGTTTTAGGCAATCGCATTCGCATTGTGAGTTCGTTTGTATCGATAAGATTTATATTAAAGTTCAGGGGCAGTAAAAATATCTTTATCGGACTATTGATAAACATGGTGTTTCCATATGATGCTTAAGGTGTCATCGAGCCATTTGTGGTAATTGCGTGCTTCTTCGTTTGAGTTATGAACAGAGAAAATAAAACCAGGATATCCACCAAATGCTGGTGGAGGTGGTGAAAGATGATTGGTTTCAAAGAAAATGATAGTTCTGGCGGTTTGAGGATGCTGTGCAACCTTATCTAGACCTAAAAATCCAGAAAACCGTCCATGACCACGAAGAGGAATAATATAATTTGCCGCCACTTTTTCAGCTGGGAGTATATCGGGAAGGTCTGGGGTTTGTTCAGCTAAAGCGGCATTCATACATAGTTTTGCAAATGAAATCCCTGTACCTTGCTCAACAATAAAATGGGAGACACCCGATCCACCTATACGAGCGCCAATCTCAATGATATAAGGTAAATTATGAGCATCTAGGCGTAGCTCTACATGGGCAGCACCTATATTTATACCAAGAGCTTTAACTCCAGAGCATGCAGCCTCACATAAAGCAATAATTAAAGGATCATCTATATCACAGCGTTGACGATAAATTGTTTCTTCAAACCATGGTCCCTCAGGCTGTCCCTTGTCTCCAACGGCCAGAACGTGTACACCTGCTGTATCAACAAAGCATTCTACGACAAACTCTTTTCCTGGCAAATACTGTTCTACGACTAAACCTACAGGTTTACTTTTATCATTAAAACGTGCCATGTCTTTATGCTGAACATTCCATACGGCTTTAATGAGATCAGGAAGTTCGGCGGAATTTTTAGCTAACATTACGCCTGTACTTGCCCATCCAGAGACGGGTTTAATAACGAGTGGATAATCCAAGGCTTGTGTTTTTGATAGGTCTTCTGGATGATCTATATAAAAGAATCCTGGTGTTCTTAAGCCTGCTTTAGCGAAAGCTTGACGCATGAGATATTTATTTCTGGTTAATGCTGCTATTTCTGGTTCAATACTTGGAGTGTTGATTTTTTTTGCAGCCAAAGCTGTCCATAGAATGGCTTCTTCGCGAAGGGTTATAACCCCAGAAATATTGCGTTCTTTTGCTCCTGTTGCAAAAGTGTCTAAAGCTGCCTCTGGGTTATCAAAAACAGGAAGTTGCCAAGTTGAAGTTACTGCTGCGGGGTGTTGAGAGGGAGCGCTTTCAGCGGTATCATAGATCATTATTAATTCGATATTAGCTGCTTGTGCTGCTTCAAATATAAATGGTAATTTTGCATTGCGCTGGCAAATTAACGCGAGTTTTTTCATTTTGTTTCCTCATTAAATTGGGAGTTTTGAGAATGGCGTTTATGTTGCCATGTAGATACCTTTGATGCATCTATAAATAAGAGTGTCATCCCTATAACAACTACAATCATAGCAATTATTTTGATCATATTGAGAGAAGGGCTCGAGCCGATTATCCATTCACATGCAACCACTGCAAAAGGGGATAATACGCCGATAGTGTTGGCGTATAATACGCCTCCTTCGGCTAAAACTTTTTGATATAATACGTAAACTGGTGCCGAGCAAACAGTTCCTAAAATCAATATTTTAAATATATCTTCTAACTTAAGATAGAAGAGTGGGGCAGGATCAAAAATAAATAATGGCATAAATGATGCTGCAGAAATTGTCGTGATCCAAGCCAGTGAGGTGAGCAAAGGTAGATTTTTAAGATAACGTTTAGACAATAAGCCATAAGCAGAATAAGAAAGTGCTGCTGTTAAGGCAAGCACTACTCCTATCAGGTTATAATATCCACCTTCTCCACTATTTATATTGAATACTACAGCTGCTACACTGACAATTATCACTCCACTAAGCTTCAGCCATGAGAATTTAAGGACATTTGTCAATGCACCTAATATATAAGTAATTCCTGGAATAGTAGCGAGCACCATGGTTAAATCACTGGCTTTGAGTGATTTTAATGCACCAAAACTGCATACAAAATACAGCGAAAATCCTAACACTGAGAGAATTAAAAAAGAAGGTATCATGGAAAGCAATGGTAGGGATCTGAAAACAGCTTTCTCACGAAATATTGCAATCAGCCATAAGGTGGCAGCGGTGGCAAACAACCTAAGTCCAACCGCATGCATGACGGGTATATTGCTAACCAAATTCTTAGATAATAACCAACTTATGGAAAACAATGCTAGAATGGCAAAAGTAAATAATAATAATCGTCCTTTTATAAAACTCAATGATTTAATCCTCTAATCACTCGCTGTGCATAAGATGATGTTGAAAAATTAAATCGTGACTTTGAGGTCTGTGGTTTTCCAAGATTATTTTGGATATAATCTTTAGCTCCTGCCAAATAAGCGTCATCATCTAATGCTTCAAGTGCTTCTATATCTGCTATCATCAATATTATTACTTTTTCAAGACGCTCCAAATCAAATTGAAGATAACCTTGATTTGTTTCAATCAATGCTTTGTTCCGCATCAATATTTCAAAAAGCAAGATCCCTGTACCAGCATCGAATGTCATATGCTGATCAGAATCTTTTGGATAACGAAATATGCGTTCTAATAGGATAAATTCAGTTATTTCTTTCCAAAATTTTGGATGATTTTGTAGCATAATACGCACTGTAATTAAATCAACTTTAGTTTCTTCTAGAAGACCTGTAAACCAATTTAATTTTATATACAGATTTTTATCCAATGGCCGCGGTCCGGTATGATGTGCATAGTCATGATAATAGCCCCACAAACAGCGAGCATCGTAAATGTCTTCTTTAGATAAGTTACGACTATGCAATTGACCGAACAGGAATTTACTATCTCGACCGAGTAAACGTTCAGCTTCCACAATTGTTTGCTTGTTGTAAATATCAAAGAATTTACTGAAAAAAACAAAGCAAATGCTTGCTTTGTTTTTTTTTGAGCAGCCGCTACAGATTCTGGGAATAGAACAATGCAATTGCCTTCTAAAAAACCTCTTGATGCTATTCCCATTTTTATACATTGAAAAGGTGATACATAATTATTTGTATATTTTGAGGCGTCAGCAAGATAGGCCGTTTCATGACGATATCCTGTAACTAATTCCAGCCGGAATCCTTCTGGATCAGGTCCATTTGTTGCACGCATTGGAGCCAAGAAAAACAAGGGAGCATCTGGTAATGGGGCTTTGAAAGCAGCCAAAGTGTTATCAAATTTAGGAGGGGTCGTTAAACCGCTGATTATCCACTGATGAAGATCATCAGAAATGGTCGCTAAAAGTTTTGGAGATAATCCGTCAAGAATATTGGCATGGTGGTTCAGCAGAGTGATCAATTCATTGATCATATTATTATCTGCTGAAGTTGGTTCTTTAATGCTCCCATCTCGTTCTTGGCGCATACGGAATTTGTCAACCAAGTTAACAATGGAAAGAAGCGCTTCAGATTTTTTCATGATTAGTTGACTTTAGTGAGTGGAGCAAAAAGGCCATTGGCACTTGTCCAAAATTTTCGACAATATTCAGCCTATAGCGATTTGCCGCAACCGATGTTGTGATACAAGAATCTTGCTTTTTCAGCCTTACAAAGAACGGCTGCATCAGCATTGCTGTTGGCAAATACTTTGTCATATTGATGAGCTACCAGAGATTGTGGGGCAGGATGAGTCGCTACGGTTTTAATTTCATCAGCGTTATTGCGTTTAGCTAAAACCATAGAGTGAGTAGGCATGATAAAGCTGTCAAATAATTGCATATCATCTAAACGGGTAAATATGAGTGTATGCAAATCAGGGTAAGTAGCACGGCTTAGGAGATACCTATCTTTTTTTTGAGCAAGTTCATTAAATGCTTCTTCAAGAGTTGCGTATAAGATAATACGGGATCTCGAGTCAGTGGACAAAATATTTTTATTGTGATTGTTAAGCCACCATTATTCTGCAGTTGCACAGTTAGTATCTGCAGGGCCAAGTGTAAAAGCATTATTTTCAGATTACATGATCTCTATTCTTTTAATTATGCGACTAAATTTAAATTAGTGTAATATGATAGAGTATATAAAGAACAATGCGTTAAGTAATTTAGTGCTTTATAAAATCATGTATATGTGAAAGAAAATTTACGATAAATTTTGTCTTGTCATTATTCTATCATGCCGTAAAACATCGTCGTTTAGGGGAGTGATTGAGCAGGAAAAATTCTATGCAGGGTATTTATTGGATATGTTAGAGAATTATTGGAATGGTTAAGCGAAGGTGAATGACACGTAAACCGTACTGCTCTATCATTTTTTGGATGAGCAGCGTTTTTGAATCTATTCATATTGATAATACTATTGTAGATGAATAATAAGCAAATTGGTAAGGCGTGAACATCTTTGCCATAAAACTCAATATATTTAATTTCTTAATTAAGATCATACTTTTAAAAATTGTTTTACTATTATGATTGTATTGAATATATAAAAGGCAATCATCATTGTCTTGTTTGTAAAAAGAAACATGAAATATAACTCTTAAATTAGAGTGGGATTGGCTAGATTTTTTCTTCTTTGGAATCGTTAAGAAGGTCAGATTAAACCTTATTGAAGCTATAGAACCTAAAAAAACAGTCGTTTTTTTTGTGAAAAGATCAGAGGTAAACAAATATGCGTGGGATTTTGGATCATTTTGATATGCCATTGAATAAGAATAAAAAAAGTTCTGTTCAAAAGATTCAAAATCTTTCATGCCAATCACACCCAAAACGGTTTTATAAGCAAGTGAAGATCGTTTGTGAGGAGGTCGGCTTTACGATTTTGTTGGATGAACGTCCTGTAAAAACGCCCGCAAGGCGTCATTTTCATGTGCCTACAGAAGTGTTTGCTGAATATGTTGCTCAGGAATTTGAGAACCAAAAGCACGTTGTTGATCCTGCAAAAATGCCGATGACGCGTTTGGTTAATACTGTTATTGATGGTATCGCTGATGATATGCAGGTGGTTTTTGAAGATTTATTGCGTTTCGTTGCATGTGATATGATCTTTTATCGTGCACAGACACCTAAAGAGTTGGTGCAAAAACAATCTGAGCAATGGGATCCTTTATTAGATTGGGCAGAAAAAAAACTGGGTGCAAGGTTTTATTTGACAGAAGGGCTGATGCATGTGGAACAATCACCAGAAGCACTTCAAGCTGTGAGTCATTATTTACGTAGCGTTGAGTCTCCTTATATGCTTGCTGCACTTCATATGATGACAACCTTAACGGGATCTGCTCTCATTGCTCTTGCTGTTGCTGCGGGAAACATTGATGCTGATCATGCTTGGTCTATTGCCCATTTAGATGAAGATTGGATGATGGAACAATGGGGAATAGATAAAGAAACAATGGTACGTCGTGCTCATAAAAAAGTTGAATTTAAGGCTGCTGCTACAATTGTTACAACTTGTTTATAGGGGAAAATCTTTTATTTACGTGCACTCTTTTGGCTCAGAGTATTTTTGTGACTTTTTGAGGATTGGTTTTTACTTTATCAAGTCCAGGAAATAGTTCATTGGTTATGGTTAAGAGCGCTTCGTCATTACCACGGATAAAATACCATTGGTTATCGTGAAGTAGGGCAATAATTTCAGTTTGAATAGAGCATTTTTTTCCAGCATTTGTTGTGGTTACAAGCTCCACGGGTATAACAAAATAAGGGGTACCATTATCAAGGGTACCTTCACGTTTTTGTTTTTGATCAATGTTGATCGTTTCAATCTTGTAACTTTCTGCCAACCGTTCTATTTGGCTTTTCATGATTTGTAGAAATTGTGATTGATTAAGATTTTTTTTGGCGGTTAAGCGGTTGATGACTTGGGGAGGAATAGCATTTAAGATGGCATTTGCATCGGCATTTTTAAGTGCTTTACTATAAGCAGATGTTGCTTTCTCAAGAGTTGTAAGTTTTTGGTTGGTTATTGTATGTGCTTTAGTTGTTGATGTGATAAAGACAATGCATAAAAGAACGGGAACGAGAAAACAAATTCGCGGCATTAGAAACCTTTGTTAATTCATTTGAAGAGATTCAACACATTATAAAGGAAAAGCGGATGAGCAAAAAGCCTCTTGCGCTTTTGCATGAGAAGAATATCCACAAAAATGGAGGCTTTTGCCTCCATTTTCAAAATCAAAAGAATGCGTATTGATTGTTTAAACAGAATAGTACATATCAAATTCAACAGGATGAGGTGTTGTTTCGTAGCGCAAGACTTCTTGCATTTTTACTTGAATGAAGGAATTAATCTGATCATCATCAAAAACGTCGCCAGCTTTAAGAAAGCCACGATCTTTGTCAAGTGCTTCAAGCGCTTCACGCAGGCTTCCTGAAACGGTAGGGATTTCTTTGAGTTCTTTTAAGGGAAGATCATAAAGATCTTTATCCATAGCATGTCCGGGATGAATTTTGTTTTTGATGCCATCAAGACCAGCCATTAAAAGGGCTGCAAATGCCAAATAGGGATTTGCTGTTGGGTCTGGAAAACGAACTTCTACGCGTTTTGAATTTGGTGAGGAGCTCATTGGAATACGGCAAGATGCAGAACGATTACGTGCTGAATAGGCAAGAAGAACAGGAGCTTCATAACCAGGAACCAAACGTTTATAGGAGTTTGTGGATGGGTTTGTAAAAGCATTGATTGCTTTTGCGTGCTTAATAACACCACCGATAAAAAACAGACAGGTTTCTGATAGTCCGGCATATTCATTTCCTGCAAAAATGGGTTTGCCATCTTTCCAAATGGAGATGTGGACATGCATTCCAGAGCCGTTATCACCAAAAACTGGTTTTGGCATGAAGGTTGCTGTTTTCCCATAACTGTTTGCTATTTGATGTACAACATATTTAAAAATTTGCATCTTGTCAGCTTCGCGAACGAGTGTATCAAAACGAATACCCAATTCATGTTGGCCTGCTGCTACTTCGTGATGGTGTTTTTCGACCTGTACGCCCATATCCTTGAGTGCTGTGAGCATTTCAGAACGCATATCTTGGCAGGAATCAATCGGCGGAACAGGAAGGTAGCCTCCCTTTATTCGTGGGCGATGCCCTAGATTTCCTGTTTCATATTCCGTATCATCATTGGAGGGAAGTTCACTTGAATCGAGTTTAAACCCTGTGTTGTAAGGGTCCGTTTTATAGCGCACATCATCAAAGATAAAAAACTCTGCTTCTGGACCTACATTGATTGTATCTCCAATGCCTAAAGATTTCATATAAACTTCAGCCCTTTTGGCGATAGAACGAGGATCTCTACGATAAAATTCACCAGAGACAGGATCAAGTACATCACAAAATATGACCAAAGTAGATTGAGCAAAAAAAGGATCAATGTGTGCTGTTTCTGGATCTGGCATTAAAACCATGTCAGATTCATTAATTGTTTTCCAACCAGCAATTGAAGAACCATCAAACATGACACCATCACTAAAAGTATCTTCGCTAATCTCTGCGATATCCATTGTAATGTGATGCAATTTTCCTCGTGGATCAGTAAAACGTAAATCAACAAAACGGATTTCGTTGTCTGTAATCTGTTTGATAATATCTGATGCGGTTGTCATATTCAATTTCCTTAATGTGGCGTTGAGGTGGATAAAAAAGTGAATTTGCTCGTTATTTATTAAAGGGCATCGATACCGGTTTCGTCCGTGCCTATACGAATTGCATCATCAATGGAAAAGACAAATATTTTTCCATCTCCTATATGTTTGGTTTGAGCTGCTTTACGTATTGCATCAACAGTTTGTTCCAGTTTTTCATCGGACACAACAATTTCAATCTTTACTTTAGGTAGAAAGTCAACAACATATTTCGTACCACGATAAAGTTCTGTATGTTCCCTTTGACGACCAAAACCTTTCGCTTCTGTTACTGTAATACCATGTAACCCAATTTTTTGAAGCGCTTCTTTCACTTCATCAAGTTTGAAAGGTTTTATAATGGCTTCAATTTTTTTCATGCTGAAATTATCTCCAACGTTATTTTGTCTTTTTAGACTGCATCACATTATATTGACAACTGTAAGATGTCCAACAGATACTTTGTGCACAAAAAGTCGCAAATAATGACACTCTAAGCTCTTTTAGGAGAGTTTCTTTTGTAGAATACAGCCAAATACTGTTTTTGGGAAAAAAACTTACAATTCTTTTACAAGAATTCAAATTATACAATAAAAGAGTTTTGTTTCTTTTTTTTAGATAACACATTTACTTATAAGGATAATTAGACATTTTCCACATTAAATGAGAAACTCTAATAGCGTAGGATTTTCTCATTTTAGATCTTTTTGTCGTCAATCAATCAAAACAATACCTTTATATATCATAAATAGTACGAGTGTGTGGGTAACAACATTTGAAAAAAGAAATAAAATGTTTTTTATGAAAGCTTTCGATAACTAAAGGCTTTACAATATTAGGGAGTAGGGGAGATAAATATTGGAAAAGAGTGTGATGTTGCTGATTATGCTTCTTCATAAACGTAAAAATGGTGGTGTACAATAAATGAGTTTATCATTATAGCATTCATAGCTGCTGTTGTGAAATGGGCTTGGGAGCATTGAGAAATGTTTCTTTAAAACAGATGTGTGAATTGGCAATGCAAATATATTCCGTTTGGGGCGTTTTGTCCCTTCGTGAGGAATATGATCCCATTAAGGAACGCGATGAATAAAAGCGTGAAGCAATGGCAATCTTCATTATAAGATATTGCCGCGGATTCCTTTGAAATCATAAAGATAAATTAAGAAGTAATGTAAAGATAGGAACTTATTTATACCCTTAAAACTTCGTATTTTTCCCAGTTTAGGCTGTCTGGTCGTTTCAGGTATAAACAAAAC
This sequence comes from Bartonella sp. CL63NXGY, assembly GCF_042194905.1. Lineage (NCBI taxonomy): Bacteria > Pseudomonadati > Pseudomonadota > Alphaproteobacteria > Hyphomicrobiales > Bartonellaceae > Bartonella > Bartonella sp. CL63NXGY. The sequence goes on along the minus strand of NZ_JBHINK010000009.1, from coordinate 18,602 downwards.
AGAGAATAAATATGCAATTATGCGCGCATTCTTATTTGGCAATACTACAACTGAAACAGCTTATAAAGCGCTAAATTGTTTTTAGTCTTTGCTTCAAACGTGTTGCACTACTGGAATTAGGTGTTGGTTTACAGGTAATAATAAAAGTACAGGCTTTGTTAGTATGCTGTATTTTACAATAAAAAGCGTTTCTAAGAATTGGAATTATAGAGAGATGGGCGTAGTAAAACATCTTTTAGAAATTTTCCCGTATAGGAAGCGGGAACCTTAATGATGTCTTCAGGGCGTCCAATTGCAACAATTTCACCACCGCGATCTCCACCTTCTGGTCCTAAATCAATAATCCAGTCGGCTGTCTTTATAACATCAAGGTTATGTTCAATGACTATAACTGTGTTGCCTTGCTCGACTAGTTCGTGAAGCACTTCAAGAAGTTTGGAAATATCATGAAAATGTAAACCTGTTGTCGGTTCATCCAAAATATAGAGTGTACGTCCCGTTGTTTTACGAGAAAGTTCTTTCGCAAGTTTTACACGTTGTGCTTCCCCACCAGAAAGTGTGGTTGCTTGCTGTCCTACTTTTATGTAACCCAATCCTACTTTAATGAGAGTTTCCATTTTATTATGAATAGCGGGAATAGCTTGGAAAAATTCTTCTGCCTTTTCAATTGTCATATCCAAAATATCGGCTATAGACTGTCCTTTGAATTTTATTTCTAGTGTTTCTCGGTTATAGCGTTTTCCTTTACAGACATCGCAAGTAACATAGACATCAGGTAAAAAGTGCATTTCAATTTTGATGACTCCGTCGCCTTGGCATGCTTCGCACCGTCCTCCTTTAACATTAAATGAAAAACGCCCAGCTTTGTAACCGCGGGCTTTTGATTCTGGAAGATCAGCAAACCACTCACGAATCGGTGTAAAAGCACCTGTATAGGTTGCGGGATTAGAGCGTGGGGTGCGTCCAATAGGGGACTGGTTGATATCAATGACTTTATCAAGAAATTCTAATCCTTCAATTTTGTCATAGCTGGCAGGGCTGTGATGAGAGCCCATGATATGATGTGATGCTGCTTTGAAAAGCGTTTCAATAAGAAATGTTGATTTTCCTCCTCCAGAAACACCAGTTATGCATGTGAAGGTTCCAAGAGGAATATTCGCATTGATATTTTTGAGGTTATTGCCTTTGGCGCCAATGACTTTAAGTGTTTTCGTTTTTGATATTTTGCGTCGCTTTGTCGGCATTTTAACAGCCATTTTTCCTGAAAGGTATTGGCCTGTGAGAGAGGCTGAATTTTCTATAATTTCCTGCGGTGTCCCTTGCGCTATGATTTCTCCACCATGAACGCCCGCGGCAGGCCCCATATCGACAACATAGTCTGCTGTGAGAATAGCATCTTCATCATGTTCAACAACAATAACTGTATTGCCAAGATTGCGCAAATGACGCAGCATTTCCAAAAGGCGTTCATTATCGCGTTGGTGTAAACCGATAGATGGTTCATCTAAAATATAAAGAACGCCTGTAAGACCAGAACCAATTTGGGATGCCAACCGAATGCGTTGGCTTTCTCCCCCTGAAAGCGTTCCTGAATTTCGAGACAAGGTAAGATATTCCAATCCTACATGATTTAAAAAAGCCAAGCGTTCACGAATTTCTTTTAAAATACGTACGGCGATATTACGTTGTTTTTCTGTGAGATATTGATGAACATTGGCAAACCAATCATCTGCCTTTAGAATAGAAAGATCTGATATTTGCCCAATATGCATTCCGTTTATTTTTACAGCAAGTGCCTCTGGTTTTAAACGATAACCGTGACAAGCTGGGCAGGGCGAAGAAGACATATAACGTTCGATTTCTTCTCGAGACCAAGCAGAATCGGTTTCTTTCCAGCGTCTCTCCATATTAGGGATGATTCCTTCAAAGGGTTGGGTCATTTTATGCGAACCAGAATTATTTTTATAGATAAAAGAAATTTCATCTCTTTTTGTACCGTAGAGAATAGCCTGTTGTGCTTCACTAGAGAGTTCACACCATTGATCTGTGAGTTTGAAACCGTAAGCTTTTCCTAATGCTTCTAAGGTTTGACTATAATAAAGTGAATCTGATTTAGCCCAAGGAGCAATGGCTCCATTCTTTAGGGTAAGGTTTTTATTTGGCACAATTTTTAGTGGATCCATTGCCTTTTTGATACCCAATCCATCGCAGAGAGGACAGGCCCCAAAAGGATTATTGAACGAAAAAAGGCGTGGTTCAATTTCAGGAATAGAGAAACCCGATACTGGGCAGGAAAACTTTTCTGAAAAAATGAGCCGTTTGTGTGTATCATTTTTTGATTTATGAGCAGATTCCTTTGTTGTTTCTTTTTGTGCTAAGGGTTGGTCTGCCATTTCAGCTATGGCAAGCCCATTTGCTAGCTGTAAACAGGTTTCTATACTATCAGCCAAGCGAGAGGTGATATCCTTCTGTACAACAATGCGGTCTACCACGACATCGATGTCGTGTTTATATTTTTTATCAAGAGGTGGAATATCAGCGATTTCATAGAATTTTCCATCAACTTTAGCGCGTTGAAATCCTCTTTTTAAAAGTTCTGTTAGCTCTTTTTTATATTCTCCCTTTCGTCCTCGCACTAAGGGTGCCATAATAAAAATTCGTGTTCCTTCTGGTAAGGACATAATTTGATCCACCATTTGACTTACTGTCTGGCTTTCAATAGGAAGTCCTGTTGCAGGAGAATGAGGAATACCAATACGTGCAAAGAGAAGACGCATGTAATCGTGGATTTCAGTAACGGTACCTACCGTTGAACGAGGGTTGCGACTGGTTGTTTTTTGTTCAATGGAGATAGCTGGAGAAAGACCGTCTATGCGGTCGACATCGGGTTTTTGCATGACTTCCAAAAATTGGCGTGCATAGGCTGAAAGGCTTTCGACATAGCGACGTTGTCCTTCAGCGTAAATTGTATCAAACGCTAAAGATGATTTCCCTGATCCAGAAAGTCCTGTTATAACAATGAGTTTGTCACGAGGCAGATCAAGATCAATATTTTTAAGGTTATGCTCACGTGCACCGCGAATGGAGATATATTTTTGATGATTCATACTTTATCCTTGGCATATGTGGCAAAAATTGAGCACCTAAAATGGAATAAAACTGTTTTTTTAGAATTACAATGTGTTTAACTGCTTTAATGCAAAAGGAAGGTATAAGTTTTGTGAAAAAAATACAAATGAGCAGCTTTTTATTCTCTCGTGGTGGAATAAACTATGTGTTTTTATCATCTTTTGGTATAATTACACTCAATACAGTATTGAGAAAGGATAGCATACCCATATTGATGGTCAATTGCGACATGTAAATTGAAGGTCAAGATGGTTATAACTGTTATAGAACAGAGTACTTTACGAATTAAAATTTTGGAGTTTATACGATGGCTGGTAGCCTTAATAAAGTTATTTTGATTGGTAATCTTGGTGCCGATCCTGAAATCCGCCGTTTGAATTCTGGTGATCAAGTGGCAAATCTGCGTATTGCTACTTCAGAAAGTTGGCGCGATCGGAATACAAATGAGCGAAAAGAACGCACTGAGTGGCATAGTATTGTTATTTTTAATGAAAACCTTGTCAAAGTTGCAGAGCAATATTTAAAAAAAGGCAGCAAAATTTATATTGAGGGGCAGTTACAGACACGAAAATGGCAAGATCAAAATGGAAATGACCGTTATACAACAGAGATTGTTTTGCAAAAGTACCGTGGCGAATTACAAATGCTTGATGGGCGGGGAGCTGCGAGCGGGGAGCAAGGAGCAAGTCAAGGAGGGAGTTATAGTGGTGGCTTTGCCGATAGTCACTCAAATCAGAGAAATACTTTTGGTCAAAATAATAATCAATTGGGAGAAAGTTTTTCACACAAATTAGATGATGATGTCCCTTTTTAAGAGTCTTTAAATTGCAGTATTATGATCATTTTATGGTTTGCTTGTTTCAGATTTTTGAAGTTTAGCGAAGTGAAAATTGTTAATTATTATTGGTAATTTAAAATATAAATTAATAACATCTTGAAAAATATTGTTAAATTTCTTTTTTGTCATGGGAGAGAAATTAGCATTTTGGTGTATTTTTCGCTATAAATAAAGTGAAATGATTCTTTTTTGAAAGTTTTGAAATTGTGACCGATCTTACTCCACACCCAGAACGTGATGTGCTAACCGGTATTGAACCAATCAGTATTATTGATGAAATGCAACGCTCCTATCTCGATTATGCGATGAGCGTGATTGTTTCACGTGCACTCCCTGATGTCCGTGATGGTCTTAAGCCTGTTCATCGACGTATCCTTCATGCTATGAATGAGATGGGGCTTTCTTTTAATAAGTCGTATCGTAAATCTGCTGGTGTTGTTGGTGAGGTTATGGGGAAATTTCATCCCCATGGTGATGCTTCAATTTACGATGCATTAGTGCGTATGGCGCAGGACTTTTCTTTAAGAAATCCATTAATTGATGGTCAGGGAAATTTTGGTTCCGTTGATGGTGATCCACCTGCGGCCATGCGCTATACTGAGTGTCGTTTAGAAAAAGTTTCAGAAGAACTTTTAGCTGATATTGATAAAGATACTGTTGATTTTCAGGATAATTATGATGGGCGTGAGCGTGAACCGGTTGTCTTGCCAGCGCGTTTTCCCAATCTTTTGGTTAATGGGTCAGGGGGGATTGCTGTGGGAATGGCAACCAATATTCCTCCCCATAATCTTGGTGAAGTCGTTGATGGTTGTATCGCTTTGATTGATAATCCCGATATCACACTCGATAAAATAATTGAAATTATTCCTGGTCCGGATTTTCCTACAGGGGGCATTATCCTCGGACATTCTGGTGTTCGTGCAGCTTATGAAACAGGGCGTGGCTCAATCATTATGCGTGCTAAAGTTGAGATCGAAGAGATTCGCAGTGGTCGACAAGCAATTATTGTGAGTGAGATCCCTTATCAAGTTAATAAGGCAACGATGATTGAGAAAATGGCCGAATTGGTGCGCGATAAACGCATTGAAGGAATCTCTGATTTGCGTGACGAATCTGATCGTGATGGATATCGGGTCGTTATTGAGCTGAAGAAAGATGTTGTTGCGGAAGTTGTTTTAAACCAATTATATCGGTATACGCCGCTGCAAACTTCCTTTGGTTGTAATATGGTTGCTTTGAATGGGGGAAAACCCGAACAGATGACGTTGCTTGATATGCTTCGTGCATTTGTTTCTTTTCGGGAAGAAGTTGTCAGTCGGCGAACAAAATATCTTTTGCGTAAAGCGCGTGAGCGAGCACATGTTTTGGTTGGTCTTGCCCTTGCTGTTGCCAATATTGATGAAATTATAGCGCTTATTCGCAAAGCTCCTGATCCGCAGACAGCACGTGCACAGTTAATGGAGCGACGCTGGCCAGCGATGGATGTTGCGCCTTTGATTAAACTTATTGATGATCCTCGTCATATTATTCATGAGGATGGTACTTATAATCTCTCTGAAGAACAGGCGCGTGCTATTTTAGAATTGCGTTTGCAACGATTGACAGCCCTTGGGCGTGATGAAATTGCTGATGAATTGAATAAAATTGGCGTGGATATCGCTGACTATCTTGAGATCTTGGCATCACGCGTGCGGATTATGTGTATTGTTAAGGATGAGTTGAGTGCTCTTCGTGAGGAGTTTGCAACGCCGCGACGTACCGTATTTGGCTTTGGTAGCGCTGAGATGGAGAGTGAAGATCTGATCGCGCCAGAGGATATGGTGGTAACGGTAAGCCATAGTGGTTATATTAAGCGTGTGCCTCTTAATACCTATCGTGCACAGCGACGTGGTGGTAAGGGGCGTTCTGGTATGTCCACGAAGGATGAGGATTTTGTAACGCGGTTGTTTGTTGCCAATACGCATACTCCGGTTCTTTTCTTTTCATCACGTGGGATTGTTTATAAGGAAAAAGTTTGGCGACTGCCGCTGGGGACACCCCAATCGCGTGGGCGGGCTTTGATCAATATGCTTCCCTTACAACAAGGTGAGCGTATTACAACGATTATGCCTTTGCCTGAAGATGAAGCGAGCTGGAGTGCATTAGATATTATGTTTGCGACAACACGTGGAACTGTGCGTCGTAATAAATTATCAGATTTCGTTCAGGTTAATCGTAATGGTAAAATTGCGATGAAACTTGATGAAGAAGATGAAATTCTTTCTGTTGAAACCTGTACAGAACATGATGATGTTGTTCTAACAACAGCCAATGGACAATGTATCCGTTTTCCAGTTGTTGATGTTCGGGTCTTTGCTGGGCGTAATTCTGTGGGAGTTCGTGGTATCAATTTAGCTAAAGGCGATAAAGTCATTTCGATGACAATTTTAGAGCATGTCGAGGCGACGTCCATTGAGCGTTCTGCTTATATTAAACGTGTAATGAATGAACGGCGTGCTTCTGGTGCAGATGCTGATGTTGAAGATGTTATAACTCTTGATGAAGAAGATGGGGGTGCTGAAACAGAGTTAACAGATGAACGTTATGCAGAACTTCATGCACGTGAACAAATGCTTTTGACAGTGAGTGAGTTTGGTTATGGTAAACGTTCTTCTTCCTATGAGTTCCGGATTTCGGGACGTGGCGGAAAGGGGATTCGCGCAACAGATCCATCTAAAACAGCTGAAATTGGTAAATTAGTAGCGGCTTTTCCGGTGAAGGCGCAAGATCAAATTATGTTGGTATCAGATGGGGGGCAGCTTATTCGTGTCCCTGTTGAGGGAATTCGTACTGCTGGGCGCTCAACTAAGGGAGTCACAATTTTTAATACAGCCAAAGGTGAAAGAGTCGTATCGGTTGAACGTATTTCTGAACCTGAAGATGATACGAGTTCATTAGATGATGAAGGTGAGAAGCATTCTGATACAGTTGATATGAGCGAAGAAAAATAATTTTTAAGAGGAAGGAGTAAAGTCATGAAAATTGCTCTTTACGCGGGTTCTTTTGATCCTCTTACAAATGGTCATCTTGATGTTTTGAAAGGGTGTTTTGTGTTAGCTGATAAGGTGGTCGTCGCTATAGGGATACAGGCTGACAAAAAAACACTTTTTAGCTTCGAAGAGCGTGTTGATTTCATTACGCAGGTCGGGAAAGACTTGTTTGGTGCAGATTCTAATCGATTGCAGGTTCTTTCATTTAGCAACCTTCTCATTGAGAAGGCGCGTGAAGTTGGTGCTTCATTTCTCATTCGTGGATTGCGTGATGGTACTGATCTTGATTATGAAATGCAAATGGCCGGGATGAATGGCGTTATGGCTCCTGAATTGCAAACTGTTTTTTTGCCGGCAAGTGTTTCTGGGCGTGCGATAACTTCTACATTGGTACGCCAAATTGCCTCTATGGGAGGTGATGTGACACCATTTGTACCGCCCAATGTTGCACAAGCTTTGAGCTCGAAATTCCAATCTTTTAGGGGAGAATAATTGTGTCTCGTAGAATTTTTGCTGTTTTGATATGTGTGTTTTGTTTTTTTTCATTGTCCGCTGTCGCTGGTAATCCTAGACCAGCAAGCGATGCAAGCCTTCTTGTTTTATCTCTCAAAGATGGTGATGTCATTATTCGTCTGTGTCCTGATTTGGCGCCAAAACATGTTGCGCAAATCAAAAGATTAACAGAGGAGGGGGCCTATAATAATGTTGTGTTTCATCGCGTTATTCCTAATTTCATGGCACAAACTGGTGATGTAGAATTTGGAAAAAAAGGCAGTAGAGATTTTGATTTGAAACGCGTTGGTATGGGTGGCTCAAATTATCCCAATATACCGGCAGAGTTTTCAAAGCAGCCGTTTAAGCGTGGTACAGTTGGGATGGCACGGTCACAAGATCCGGATTCCGCGAATTCTCAATTCTTCATTTGTTTTGATGATGCTGCTTTTTTAAACGGTCAGTATACGGTTGTTGGAGAGGTTATAAAGGGGATGGATGTTGTTGATAAAATAAAAAAAGGTACGACAAGTAATAATGGATCTGTAAAAAATCCTGATGTTATTAATGCTGCTACTTTACAAGTTGAGAAATGAATCAAGGGAGCTTTCCATATGGCAGAGAATAAAAATCCAGAAAATACTTTAATTCTTGAAACAACAAAGGGCAGAGTTGTTATTGAGCTTTTTGCTGATTTAGCACCTTGTCATGTTGCACGTATTAAAGAATTGGTACGTGAAGGTGCTTATGATAATGTTATTTTCCATCGCGTTATTGATGGTTTTATGGCGCAAACAGGGGATGTGCAATTTGGAAAGAAGGATAGTGAAAAATTCAATTTATCACGTGCGGGTATGGGGGGGGCAGAAAAACCAAATTTAACAGCAGAGTTTTCAAATCTTTCTCATAAGCGTGGTACAGTTTCTATGGCACGGAGTCAGAATCCAAATTCTGCTAACTCTCAGTTTTTTATTTGTTTTGCAGATGCTCCGTGGCTTGATCGTCAATATTCCATATGGGGGCAGGTTGTTGAAGGTATGGAAAATGTTGATAAAATTAAACGTGGTGAACCTGTTTCAGATCCAGATTCAATTACCAAAGCCATTATTGCTGCGGATGCAAAATAGTATAAACTATACTGATTTTAATTGTAAGTTTCTAAGAAAAAAATACTCTTTTCTGATCAATAAAGGCACACAAAACTCTTTTGTAGTATCACGCTTACCTTTTATAATTTCGAGCTAAGCATTGTCCATATATTTCCTTCAATCGGATCTTCCTTAAGAATATAACGCAAAGGATTTGTACAAACACTTGTCAGAATAAGAAAACGCAAAGTCTGTTGTATTATGGTTGTTGTTTGGCAAAGTGTTTTATAAAAAATTTGGCAGTTCTCTTCCATCCATTGTCGGTCTTAATAGTTTTATGATGTTACTTTCCTGAGAGAGCGTGTGCTTTTGTTTCTGCTTGTAAATCAACATCCAATCCTAATGCAGAAGCATGTTTGAAACACATATTAAGACGGATAAAAGCTTTACTCGCTCATCCAGTTTTCTTAGCAAGGTGGAAAACCAGCATTTATATATATATTGGCGTAATCTTTAAAATAAGAAGACAGTTTAATCTTAGAAGAATATAATAAAGGCGCAGAAGTGAAATAAATGGCTAGTCTTGCCATCTCCTTTTTAATTCAACTTTACTTTTTTAAGTATCTAACGCAATATCTTTTAAATAATGAAGATTATGTATGGACTTACGCTTTTATTTTTCTCGTTTTTTTATAGAGGAACGCTCCAAACGGAATACACTTGTGTTGCATATTTACGTGTTTTTTTAAGAAGCATTTCTCAGTACATATCAACATTCACTTCCACGATGACATTCATGGCATGTATAGTTTTAAAGCTATAAATAGTATAAAATATTATGCACCACCATCTTTAAAGCTTGTGAAGGAGCAAACGGGTACCATCATACGCTTTTTCAGCCTCTAATGTTACGATAGAGCTTTTGGTATTTGAGAATCTTTACAAAAAGCATTTTTAGTTTTTTAAAGTATTTTTATTTACACGTTAATTTCTTTTGTGAATTATCTCCAATGCCAAGAGCTATCTCAATATTGTGAGTGGATAAATGATTATGTTCATTTGCACTTTTATTAAGCGTGAGGATCGCTGTGCTCAGTAGATGAAAAATTTTTATCTGTAAAAGTTAAAGAATATTGTGAGCTGTACAATGCGTTCAAAATTTTCTTTTATGGGTACAAAGTTACTGCTTATGGAAGTATGTGAAGATGAAATTATTGTGATAATAATTTTGCAGTTCTGTTAAGGATAAGCGTAGGTATTTTGAGGTATGATATTATAAGGATTTTACTATTTTTCTAGAGTTAGATTATCACTTTTATTATGGTGATTTCTTAACAAGAAATGTTCTTTTATCTCGTTTAATTTTTGATGCTGGTTACAATATTGAGCGAATCAAAAATTAATTCATAAAGCTTATGACAATGCGCGTAAGGGGATATCTTTTTTCTTTCTATAGAGATATGCATTGATGGAATCAAAAAGACGAGAGTTATGATAAAGACATTTCATTATAGAAAAATTGCTCAAGATGGGTATGCACGTCGAGGAGAAATTATAACGGGGCGAGGATGTGTTCGTACACCCGCATTTATGCCTGTTGGGACGGCAGGAACTGTTAAGGCTATGTATATGGATCAAATTCGTGATCTTGGTGCAGATATCATTTTGGGGAATACTTATCATTTAATGTTACGTCCAGGAGCTGAACGTGTTGCGCGTTTGGGAGGATTACATGAATTTTCACGCTGGAGCGGACCTATTTTAACCGATTCTGGTGGCTTTCAGGTTATGTCATTGGCGGGAATCCGTAAAATTACTGAACAAGGTGTGATTTTTCGCTCTTACATTAATGGAGCTTACTATGAAATGAGTCCAGAGCGTTCTATCGAAATTCAAGGACTTCTTGGTGCGGATATCCAGATGCAGTTGGATCAATGTATTGCATTACCAGCAACTGAAAAAGAAATGGAAGAAGCTATGGAACTTTCATTGCGGTGGGCGCTGCGTTGTAAAACAGCTTTTGGAGATCAGCCAGATAAAGCATTGTTTGGGATTGTTCAAGGTGGTGATAATATGAAACTGCGTGAACGTTCTGCTCAAGCATTAAAAGAAATGGATTTAAAAGGTTACGCTATTGGAGGGCTTGCTGTTGGTGAGCCGCAGAGTGTTATGACAGCAGTATTGGATACTACTTGTCCGATTTTACCAGAGGATAAACCACGCTATCTTATGGGAGTAGGGACACCTGATGATATTTTACAAAGTGTTGCACGTGGTGTTGATATGTTTGATTGTGTTATGCCAACGCGTGCAGGACGTCATGGTTTAGCTTTTACCCGCTTTGGTAGAATTAATTTGCGTAATGCGCGTTATGCAGAAGATCCACATCCTCTTGATCCACAGTCACTTTGTCCAGCAGCACATGATTATAGTTGTGCTTATTTGCATCATTTGATCAAATCTGGTGAATCTCTTGCGGGGATGTTGTTGACTTGGAATAATCTTTTTTATTATCAACAACTTATGCAGGGAATTCGTGATGCCATTGAGGAAGGCTGTTATGCTGATTTTTGCGCTGAAACGCGTGCTCTATGGGCACAAGGACGCTAAAATATTAATCGTAATATAGCGCCTCATTTTTTTATTGAATTTATTCTCGCACTTACAAATTTAGTTAAAAATATGAAATCAGAAACATCTTCCAAAATTATAAAATTTCACTATCTTAAAATATAACAGTGCGGTTTTATAAGGGCACATATTCTGTTTCTAATTACTATATAAAAACAGAAACTGTTACTCCGGTACGCGCTACCTGATCCGGAGAAAAACAGTTTTTCTGTTTATGATGACTGTTTACAGCAACAATGTTAATGAGGCGTTAGCGAACTCTTAAAGAAGTATGAAAATTGTATTTTTATGAGATATTTTGTGTTTTTTATTATTAAAGGTAAAGAATGGATTATATACAATCGAACAGATAAATTTTTAGAAAATTAAAATAAAACTAAAATAATATTACATATTTAAAATGTTATAATTTTATATTGTTGTTATTTTTATATATTAATATAAATATTATTTACAGAGATTTATATAATATTATTAATATTGTAAAACTAAAAATCTATAGTTTTAATGTAATAAAAATTAAATATTAATCACAATAATTATCATATATTATAAAATATCAATATATATATTGAAACAAAACTTATTATATTTGTTTTCTGCTTTGTTTATAGAATTTATCTGAAAATAATCATAATATATTTACGTGAATATTTTAATTTACAGATAGTGAGTTAGATATCTGATGCGATTCCTCTGTGAGGGAGGGGGAAAGATGCCTAAAAGAGGATATTTAATAAATCTAGAAACCAAGCACTATTATCATGAGAATTTTTAAAAGACTCTATAATAATTTATAAGAATGGCCTAAAGTTAAAATTATAGCTTATCGATTTGGGGGATCTGCATTTAGGTAGCAAAAATAAAGCAACAATAATTGGGGGAGAAGTTTTATCTTTGTATCAAGATAATGATGAGATATTGTTCACTTGTTTGAAATGCATTATTCAGCAAATTTTAGAATTATTTATAGGGTATAGTATATCGTTGTTAAAGTTTTCACTGTAAAATTTCAACGGCTGAAAAGAGGAGACAAAGTTTATTATCTGGTAGATCTGATAGAAATAGGTGAATACGTCTATGATCTTGAGGTTTTCAAAGATTTTCCATTAAAGAATCTTACTTAAAACTCCATAAAATGCTTTATATATAAAAATATTTCTAAAACTTTATTGGGGACTATTGGGCATGCGTATAACAATGTTTTGAATTTTTGTTTGTGTGTATTACAGATATTTACAGTTAAAACTCCTATCCAGAAGTGATGATATGAGGGATTCTTATCAACAAAAGGTTCTTGCATTGGGAATTGATTCGAGGATACGACGTTTAATAATTTTAGCTCTTGCCGTGGGCAGTTTTGCTATTGGTACTGCAGAGTTTGTTGCAATGGGGCTACTGCCAGAGATGGCACGAAGTTCCTATGTTGATATTCCTACCGCTGGTCAATATATTTCTGCTTATGCATTAGGAGTTGTGATTGGAGCACCTCTTTTAGCTGTGGCAACAGCTCAGGTATCACGCAAAACTGTTTTGATAGGCTTGATGCTTTTTTATGCCTTAGCAAATATTGCTAGTGCCTTTGTTTCTGATTTTAGCATATTAGTAGTATTACGCTTTCTCAGTGGACTTCCCCATGGAATCTATTTTGGACTTGCGGCTATGGTTGCCTCTTCAATGGTAGAAATGAAAGAACGTTCTAAAGCTGTTGGATATGTTATGCTTGGCTTAACAATTGCAACCGTTTTGGGAGCACCCAGTGCTACTTGGATTGGTCAACTTATTGGTTGGCAGATTGCTTTTGTCCTTGTGGGGATGATCGCTTTATTATGTTGTTTGCTTATTTGGAATTTTTTTCCTTGTGATTCAAGTTTTCCAAAAACGAATCCTTTGCAAGAAATGGGTGCATTAAAGCAAAAGCAGGTGTGGCTTCTTTTGTTGATGGTGTCGGTGGGAGCGTCAGGATTATTTTCTGTTTTCACTTATATCAAGCCAACATTAATGCATATTTCTGGTGTTTCACTTGAGTTGGTACCATTTATTATGCCGTTAGTTGGATTGGGAATGGTGGTAGGAAATCTCTTGGGGCCTAAATTAGCCGTTAAAATTGGTATTTCGCCGATGATATTTTTTTCTATGCTTTGGAGCGTATTTGTTTTTTTTCTTTTTTTCTTTTTATCCTATGCTCCGTTAACAGCGGCAATAGGATGCTTTTTTGTTGGAACTTCTTTTGCTGCTATGCCTTCTATACAAACAAAAATTATGGATGTTGCACTACAGGGACAGATTTTGGCAGGAGCATTAATGCAGTCTGCTTTTAATATTGCCAACGCTCTTGGTGCAGAATCTGGAGCATTAGTTTTAAAATTGGGTTATAGTTATGAATATACAGCTGTTTTAGGAAGTGTTCTAACTTTGTGTGGATTAATGGTTTTTTGCGTCTCATGGTATATGGAGAAGCATGCTTAATGTTTTTCATTTTTAAAATGAAGAAGGTATTTTTATATTTATTTAATTATTGGAATGTCCTGTTGGATTTTTTAACATGCAGTAAGAAATGCGCAGCGCTAATGGAATAGCAAAACAAAATAAAAAACCAATGAGCACTACAAGAAGAGTTTTTGCTGCTAAGATCATTCCTATTGTTCCTCCAGGATTAAAGAGTCCGGCAAGATTGGTGATAACTCCGGCTAGAGTTGCACTCAATGCAGCTGAAAATAGTTGTACGGAGGTAAGGGATTCACTGGCACGGAGAGCATCTTCATCATTTGTACATTGTAAAATTCGTGTGAGCAAATGTGGCCATGCTATGCCTGCACTGATTCCAATAGAAAATAGTGCTAAGCAAATAATAAAAATATATTCAAGCGTGGAAACTTCTGTTGGTATGAGCCATAAAAGAATCGCTATGCCTAACAGTTTTAATAGGGGCGAGTATATAATGATGTTGCGAATTTTTTTTGTGGAGACAGCAGCACTTGAGAGGGCTCCACACGTCCACCCTAGGCTCATAAGTGTTGCTATATAACCGGCTATAAGTGGAGCTTGTCCATGAAGTTCTTGAAGAAAAAGTGGTAAATAAAGTTCTATACTGTACACGACTGTTGTCATAACGAGTATTAATGCGTAAACAGGAAAAATTTCAGAAGAGAAAGAAAAGGATTTGCGCGGCAACATAGGATGAAAGCTATATGATTCGATTTTTGCTAAAACAAAGAGAAGACTAAGTCCGATAACTAATCCGCAAATTTTTGCCATTGTTGTGTCCATAGCTCCTCCAACAGAGATGATAAAAATCAATAAGGTGAGTGTGAGAAGCTGGAGAAGAGGGAGGGGGGATGTTGGAACATAGTTTTCATTCTTTTTGGGTAAAATTTTAAAGGCTATGAGTGAGAAGAATATAGCTAATGCGCCAATGATCCAAAAGGATGCTCTCCATAGGCCATAATATACAGAAATTCCTCCGATTGCTGGTCCTAACAAGGTTGATATTCCCCACATTCCAGAGATAACACTTAATGCGTGTGACCATAAAGATGGGCTGAAAACAATACGTACCATGGAATAGGATAGAGATAACAAAGAACCACTTCCCAATCCTTGAATAAAGCGTCCTATTAAAAATAATGGCATAGATGAAGAAATGCTGCACAGGAAAGTGCCTAGGGTAAAGATAAGACCAGAGATAACATAAGCGTTGCGAGGACCTAATTTCCCTAATATTTTTGTTGCAAGTGAAGTACCAAGGAGTGAAGCTGTAATAAAGACAGTCGCCACCCAAGAATAATATTCATTGCCAATATGATTTATAAGGGAAGGTAAAATAGTAATAACAATATAAACATTGGTAGCGTGTAATATAACACCACCTGTAAACGTTAAAAAGCAAAGACCATTTTTACCCAATAAAAGCTCAGACCAGCTCTGTTGTTTCACTGTTTTTTGCTATTTAATAAAAATTTATCCTCTTTTTACTTATAAGGTACTTCTTTGAATTTGCCAAGAGAAATTCAAAGCTCTGTTTAGAGCTTTGAATTTTAATTTAATTAATAACTTAATTGCCCATTGCTTTTTTGAGATTCTCATCAATTTTATCGAGGAAACCTGTTGTAGAAAGCCATTTTTGTTTAGGCCCAATCAAAAGTGCGAGATCTTTAGTCATAAAACCTTCTTCGACGGTTTTAATACAAACTTCTTCCAATGTCGTGGAAAAGTTTTTTAATTTCTCATTGTTATCTAGTTTAGCACGGTGCGCCAGTCCACGTGTCCATGCGAAAATAGATGCAATAGAATTTGTTGATGTTTCTTCGCCTCTTTGATGCTGACGGTAATGGCGTGTTACGGTGCCGTGTGCAGCCTCTGCTTCAACAATTTTACCATCAGGTGTCATGAGAACAGAAGTCATGAGACCAAGAGAACCAAAGCCTTGGGCAACAATATCAGATTGGACATCACCATCATAGTTTTTACATGCCCATACGTATCCACCTGACCACTTTAATGCAGAAGCAACCATATCATCAATAAGACGGTGTTCGTAATATAATTTACGGTTTTCAAATTCAGTTTTAAATTCCATATCGAATATTTCTTGAAAGATATCTTTAAAACGACCATCGTAAGCTTTTAGAATGGTATTTTTTGTTGAAAGATAAACTGGAACATTCCGTTGTAGTCCATAATTAAAGGATGCGCGGGCAAAATCACGAATTGACTCATCAAGGTTATACATAGCCATGGCAACCCCTGCGCTTGGAGCATCAAAAACATCATGTTCAATAACTTGATTGTCATCACCTACAAATTTAATACTTAATTTCCCTTTTCCTGGAAATTTAAAATCTGTTGCCTTGTATTGATCGCCAAAAGCGTGACGTCCTATAATAATTGGCTTTGTCCAGTTAGGAATAAGGCGAGGGACATTTTTACAGATAATGGGTTCGCGAAAAATGACTCCTCCTAAAATATTGCGGATTGTACCATTAGGTGATTTCCACATTTTTTTTAGTTTAAATTCTTTAACGCGTGCCTCATCAGGTGTGATGGTTGCGCATTTTATACCAACCCCATATTCTTTTATAGCATTGGCAGAATCGATTGTTACTTGATCATTGGTTGCATCACGATTTTCGACGGAAAGATCATAATACTTTAGATCAATGTCGAGGTAGGGATGGATTAATTTATCTTTGATATATTTCCAGATGATGCGGGTCATCTCATCCCCATCAAGTTCAACAACGGGGTTTTCTACTTTGATCTTTACCATTAGAAATCCTTTTTCTTTTAAGCGATACTACTTATATAACACTTTCAACTTTATAATGAAAAGTAAAAACAAGGGAAAAAAGCATTCAAATATGAGCTTTTAGAATATATTATCAATAGAGTGTAAAATTTTGTTGGAGGGTTTAATCCTTGAAAAGAAGTGATGTGTTTATAAATCTATAAGTATTCTATGATTGATGAAGAATCTGTTTAATAGATAAGGTAGTTAGATCACCGAGGGACGGGGATTATGCGTTTTTATTATCAGAGATTCCATTTAATAAATTGATCGTATTCTGAATTATAGTTTCTTGATTTGTTGTGTGAGGTGAATAAGCATCTATTTTTTATATTGCTATTTCAACTCTAAGATTACGGTTTGTTTATTTATAAAAAGTTTAATGTGATAACAAAGGCACTGTAATTAGAAATGCTTCATATAAAATGCGTTTGGGATAAACTTCAGTTTTGAAGGTTGGAAAAAACGTATAAATGATGTGGCTGGTTTAATTTAAAAATTAACAGCATACGCAAGAATATGACTTATAAAATTACCGTATCGCGAGCTAGAATACTATAATTCTTATATTTTATAGATTCTTATTGTTATAACTGTGCGCAGTAAAGCACTATCCTCGAAATGCAACAAAGAAATTAATCACCTAATGATTCTTGTATCCTTTTTACAAAGAGATTCCTTTTAATTTACGAAGAAATTCCTTTTAAAATCTTGTTCTCTCGTTTTTATTTATGCATCCCTCATTTTTAAAAACACAAATAAAATGAATATATTACACATAGAAAAAAGGAGGATGGTACGCCCAAGGGGCGGGTATAGAGTAAATAAAATCAAAGAATTATATAGAATATAAGGGAATTAATGAATTTTGATTCTATTACGTTTTTTTGTCTCTGCCCCTAACTTTTTTGGAGCTTTTTTATAGCTTCAAGAGCTAGTCTTTTACGATCTGCACTCTTTGTATAAAGGGATGCCATCTGATCTTCTGTCCAGCCAAAAATTGCTTTCAATTGTGATACTGTTGCTCCAGAATTAGCTGCACGTGTTGCGGCTAATTTTCTTAATCCATGCGCCGATTTTTTAATTCCAGCCGCATTACAAGCGTCTCTAAATCCATTCCCAAAGCTTTCTTTGGTGAATTTTTGATTCACTTTACTACAGATAAATGTTTCTTCTCCAATAGGACCAGTTTCAAGCGTTTTAGCTAATTCCGGTAAAATAGGTAGAAAGACATCTGTTTGGAATTTACTTTTCTCTGTCTTGAGATGAATAATATTGTCTTTGACATCTTTCCAGCCAATTCGTACCGCATCACCACGACGCAAGCCCGTATATAAAAGAACATCAATCCAGACACGTTCATGGGTACCATGATGCCATCTTTGATAATATTTTTCGACATCTTCTTCTGTCCAAACAGGAAATCCCTCTTTGTTTTTGAGGGGGGGTCTTTTTATTCCTAAAGCTGGATTATTTTCCAAAAGACCTTGATCAATCGCCCAATTAAAAAGTCCATTAAGGGCTTTCAGAAAATTTCTAGCCATTGCTGGTGTTTCTTTACGCCGTTCAACACCGGCTATGATATGTTTCTTTTCAATTGCTTGGTATGGAATGTTTCCTATGGTATCACATACCGTCATAAGAATGAGTTCTTTTTGTTTTTGGGTGACTTTAGAAAGGCTATGCCAATTGGAGCTGTTAAAATACTGTTTAAGGAGCCATGCGAATGAACCTTCGACTAGCTTACCAGTTTTTGATTTAGGAAGTATAAGCCCTTGTAACTCGGCAAGTGCGCTTTTGTAGTTATCAACAAACTCTTGCGTTCCATAGGTGCCGCGTATTCTAATACGTGGTCCATGACCAATACGTGCATACCATATAATTTTACCATGACGTGTGACTTCTTTGACAAGATGAGGAGGACGTGGTTTTGGCATGGTATTTTACATCTTAGAGAGTGCGGTTTCGTAATATTCATTCTTTGACAAGTCTAAAAGTTTGTCTGGGTGGTTAACTGAATTTGGTATTGGGATATCGGATTTAAGATAGATAAGCAGTTCCCCTGTAGGTTTGATTTCTACGAGTTCACAACCTTGTTTTTTAGCTTC
>NZ_JBHINK010000077.1:0-823 GCF_042194905.1 Bartonella sp. CL63NXGY | reverse complement strand
AGATTTTACTCGTTGACCTTTAGCCTCATCACCATATAGCTCCAGTGTCCAATTACCACGTAAATCTTGACAAGCCTTGATTAGTTCTGAGACATTTTTTTGCTTATCGTAATCTATCCGACCTAGATAAATAAACTTAATAGATCTTTGTGGACGAGAAATTGGCTTGTAATCACTATCTACAGGATTAAAGATTAGCTTGACTTTATTTGTTGGAAAATTTAGCTGCGAAAGTTGATTTTTAATTCCGCTGCTAATCGCCAGAAAATAGTCTGCAGATTGTAAAAACAAAGGCTTAATAGGTTTTTCGGAAAGAGAATAATGGTACCAGGCAATTACAGGTACATTTAAGTGAAGTGATTTAATACTCCGTTTATCCAACAACCACATAACCGGATTTGTGGAAATTACAAAGTCAGGCTGTTGATCTTTGATGATTTTCTTAATTTTGAATGGCAAACACGTTAAGTAGTATAAGGTCCGCAATTTTCGATTATTACTAATGAATTGTGTCTTTACTTTGACACCATTTGTCCATTCATAATCTTCACTTCCTCCAATTGAATATACCGTCATGTCTATTTTGTTCTTATCAAAAGCTTTGAACAAATTATGAATGACTGTTTCTGTTCCACCCTTTCCGGTCATGAATGGAACAAATATAATTCCCTTATACATAATAATCCTCCTTGGATAATTCTTACTGAGCTTCTTTAGTATATACTAGTCAAGTTGTTTGTTCACCAGAAATGCGATAGAATTATATGGATTATTTGAAGATAGGATGGAGAATATGAATTACGATTATTTAGTTGTCGGCGCG
>NZ_JBHINK010000076.1:615-844 GCF_042194905.1 Bartonella sp. CL63NXGY | reverse complement strand
ATGCCTAAATCATCCATTGCTGATTTAGCGACTTTAGATGGTGATAACATTTGCAAAATAGCATGGTTTAAATCTTGTGATGCTTGAGCGGCACTAAAACCATGATTAGTTAGCAATCCAATGGCTTCGGAAGTATCTTGTAATGACATCCCCGCCATATTAGCAGTACCACCAACGTTAGCTAACCCTTGTTGCATATCTTCAATTGAAGCGTTAGACATGTTAGCAG
>NZ_JBHINK010000076.1:0-512 GCF_042194905.1 Bartonella sp. CL63NXGY | reverse complement strand
GTAAATCAGAACCTGCGGCGGTTGCAGCTTTTGCAATTGCCGGGAATTGTTCTTTGATCTGGCCAACATCGGCACCATTACGAGCCATTGCGACCATCGCATCAGAAGCGTCTTCTGCACTTAATGGCAAGTCAGCACCCATTTTATTAGCGACATCCGCCAAACCATTAATGTCTTTAGCGGTACCACCAGCCACAACAGCTGCTGTGTTTAATGATTGTTGGAAGTCACCAAATGATTTTAATGACTTCATTCCCATTGCAGTAGTTGCTGCACCAGCTACCGTCATCGCTTTACCAACGCCGTTCAATTTTGTTTGAACGTTGTTACCAAAGTTTTGCACATCATTACCAGCCGCTTGTAAACCAGCTGACATGTTATCGACAAGGGATAGCACCGCTTCTACTTTATATGAATCAGCCATGCTTTACCTCCTTTGCTCGTTCGCGTTTCCACGCATTCATGTCAATTCGTCCTTCAGCTTTCAATTTTTCAAATTGTTCAACTCGTTG
>NZ_JBHINK010000075.1:259-846 GCF_042194905.1 Bartonella sp. CL63NXGY | reverse complement strand
GAGTTAACTTAGTTGGACAATTGCGAAACCAAATTCGTCATTGGCAATTAGGCCGGACGAGTTTAGTGAAATCGAATAACAGTGATGTTTACCTTAGTTATTTGCGCCAACCCAATTCAATCATGTTATCTTATCCTGATACGGTTCCAGCAACGATTTTTAACGAAACTTTTTCGCAGACGATTGATACTAGCCGGGTTAAACAGGTTGATCATATCCTGATTCCAGCCAGCGATCCTCACAATATTTATTTGCTCAGTGATCATGGTTACAAAGTTTATCGCTTACGGATCAGTCGGGGTGTTGATAATCATTACTTGAAGAAGGTTACTGCTCAAACTAAGCAAATTAAGACGGTCAATGTTGAGCATAAGATTATTAATGGCCAGACCATTTTACTGTATCCGAAATCATTTAATTTACCGGTATTTGGTTATCAAGTTACCGCCCAAAATGCGGATACCTTATCCCAAAACCTGATTTCTAGTAATAAGCGTTCCACTTTTACCACTAGCCGAAATGGTCACGTGACGACCTATCGGGATGGCAATAATAAACGGGTCTTTTACGATCATCAAAATGGGCAA
>NZ_JBHINK010000075.1:0-237 GCF_042194905.1 Bartonella sp. CL63NXGY | reverse complement strand
CCAAGGCGACACGCCAAGCAGTAGCGACTTGTATAGTTACTTCTATCGGCAAATCTCTAAAACGGGGATTCCATTGGATAACTTACGGTACGACAGTATTGGGAGCCACCAACGGGTTTTGAATTATCGGAGTTATGTGGAAGGTTTCCCAATTTATAATCGTGATGGTTATGGTGCTATTCGTGCTGAAGCCCAATCATCTGGTAAATTGCAAATGTGGCTGACCTTGTACAATAT
>NZ_JBHINK010000074.1:0-851 GCF_042194905.1 Bartonella sp. CL63NXGY | reverse complement strand
CACTACCCTCTTTTTCACCACCTATCTTGATTACCTTCGTAGCATCATCCTGCTTAACAAGACTATCTCCTACAACTTTATTAATCTCATTCTGAAGCTCTTTATGAATATTCGTGAATGAATCACCAACACCAGCAAAGGCAGACGCAACATCATCATAGCTCTGCTCTTCAACGGCACTGCCATCTTCTTTGACGATCTTAACTTTGAAGCTTGGAGCACTCCATTGACCTTCCTTATATTCAGCGCCACCACCTAAATAAGTTGCAACAGTCTTATTCGTCTCAAAAAGCTGTGAACCATTCACTGCATCACTTGAATCCGCAGAGATTGCACCATCTTCAAGAAACTTAATTTTGCTATTTTTTCTTTCCGATCCATCTCCATGCTTTGCTACAAAGGCTTTTTCCTTATCACTCCAAGATAAAGAATCCTGCGCTACTCCTTCAGAAACCTCTTTAATCCGTGCATTAACATTCTGAATATTCTCATCAAGCCCTGTAAACGCTGTATCTACACCACTAAAGGAAGCTTCTGTTACCTCACCTTCTGTAGAAACTTTAGATAATTTATAAGTCGGTCCTGTAAACGCACCATTATTAAACGCTGCATCACCGCCAAGAAACTTGGCTACATCTTGTGAGATCTTATTAAGCTGACCACCATTGATAACATCATGCGACTTTTCAGAAATTACACCATCTTTTACATTATGAAGTGCAACTGGTCCTTCATCCTTACCTTTACCTAAAGTCACACTCGTGTAATCAATGTCGCCATTATCACCATCTTTTTTATCGTAATGAACAACAGCTGAATCATCAGACTGAAGGCTGCTAGAAAGTTCCTTC
>NZ_JBHINK010000073.1:0-854 GCF_042194905.1 Bartonella sp. CL63NXGY | reverse complement strand
ATGTTAAACAAGCAGCATTCAAGGGCTTTCATGGTCACCACAACGATAAGACAAACGATATTATTAACTGGATGATTTACCGATTAAGGCAAATTATGCACGATGATTTTGGAAGGAAAAATTGATGATAACAGATCAAATAGTCAATGAAATATACTGGGCGCCAAGCTTTGACCATGGCTATACTTATGGATCCCGAATTACCATCTCAGACATGGATGTTGTAACCTTGTCTAATCCTTTGATTGCATTTGGTAAGTCGTTAATGACTTGGACGACAGCAATGAATTGGCAATCATCAAAAGAAGTTTCACAATTACCGATTCTCCAATTTGGTCAAAAATATCAAATTACTGTTTTGGCAGATTTTGAGCCAGCAAATTCAGTAATTGTTCGTTTAACTTTTTTTGATCTTCAAGGCGAGGAAATTAAACAACTTAATTTGGTTGATCAGGTTAGTGAATTTACTTGTCCGCCAGATACGGTTGATTATCAGCTGGAATTAATTAATGCTGGTTGTGTTGGTTTAACTTTTCGACGGGTAGAAATTGGCCCTGCAGAATTACCACTTGAAGCTAATGATGATTTATGGCTACAAGAACCCATTAATGATCAAGAAGATAATCAATTGAAGCCAATCAACTTATTAGTTATTGGTGGTGGTAAGCGGATGAAGCGTACCTATCGGCAACTGGGTCCACTTGCTGGGAATTTGCCGGTACAAAGTTTATTGGTTGCCTGGCAGTCTCGAGATGATGTTAGTCAACATTTGGAAGACTTATTGCTGAGTAATCACGTGGATAATGTTCATCTCATTAGTAGTGAGCCACGGTTTGATCGGGCTGTTGTGAATG
>NZ_JBHINK010000008.1:0-100771 GCF_042194905.1 Bartonella sp. CL63NXGY | reverse complement strand
CCTTGGCAGCATCCGAGAGCTTTTCCTGTGTAAAAAAACTCTTCAACCATTGCCAAAAGTTGGAAAAGCTTTGTTTAGCCCATCCCCAAAAGCTTCTAAATAAGCCGGCATTTCTTTGCCATACCAACTTTGCGACAATTGTACTTCCTTCACAAGCCCCCCATAATGCTGCGCCATCTTTTCGGCTAAATAAGCCCCATTGCCCCGTGCATCCAAAGCGCCCCCCAACAAACGCGGCAAACTATTCACCACATAAAATAAAATTTCTCTTTGTTGGTCAAACGGCGTATTGCGCAATTCCACCATAAACCGAACACGGCGCACCAAATCTTGTCCCACTTCCATCACCACAATCGACGTCGCATCGCCCGATCTGGCAAGATCAACACCAAAAACATGTTGGCGCCGTCGGTCAAGCCCAATATGAAGAGGTTTTAAGCGCCCCTCACACCAATTAAAAGCAGCTTGACTTCGTTGATAATCCGATTGATTTTTTAAATCATCCACACAAGCAAAACGCAACACTGCAATGTCAGGCGCACAACAATTTTCAATCTGTAAGCGTATTAAAGCAGCCGCTTCTTGATCGGCTGGTATGGCATCTAATTTTTTAAATAGAGTTTCGTAACAGGACCAAGTCCCATTTCACGGCGCTTATTGTGGTGCGTATAGCGAAAAAACCAAGAGCGTGTATTGTCTTTTCGAACATTCAACCATAGCCCTGCCCCATCTCAATAATTTACCCTGTGAAGATGACTTGACGAATGATGCTGATAACCAATGAATAGCCCTCACTTAACGCCCCTCTCGTCCACCTCTTAGATCACCTTTAATTTCTGATTTGAGATTTTTTCTTTAATACTTAATTTTTTATTGGAACATAAAAAATTATCTGCATCAATAGCTCTTGCACATATTTACATAACTTGAATCTTGTTGCAAAAGCCCGCTCCACCCTCTGGGGGTACCATATATTTTTTAATTACGTGTAGCTTATTCATTTTCCGAGTGTTTTTAAATCCAAGAGAAGGTAGAGATGAACGTGAATTTACAAAACATGTTATTTTTATCAAACTTCTTTTTTAATGCTTTAAATTCAGCTAATTTATACCAAGGAAAATATTAAAGTTTAAGTTTCTAATGAATATACTAACAACTTCATAACATTGGCAAAATTATCCGGCGAGCTATTATTAAAAGAATCAGAAAGTTTTTTGTAAATTCTTTTCACAAACATTTTCTTCAATAAAGCCACCTGATTCATCAGCCTTAACTTTAGCAAAGATATAACCAAAGTCTTCTAAAGCTTTAATGCGATAAAGAGTGTGATTATAAAATACATGTGTTTCATTTTTTAAAGCAAATTCTTTTCTTTAAAAAGGTTATAGCCTTCTATCTAACAGCGTTGTTTGCTGTAAAATTCAAATTATCTATCTGCTCAACTAAAGAACTTTTATTGTTTAGCTTTTGTGCTTTTTTCAAAGAGATGTGGGCTTTCAAGAATAAGCTTTTCTCGTGCTTTTTGTAACTGTTTAATGACCTCATCAATCTTTGACGGAGAACAAAAAGATTCTTGGCTATTCAACAAATGCAGCCTCTCCTTTCCCTCATATAAACATTGCATCTGAGATTGAAGTATTCTAACTTCTTGAAAAAAAAGACGCCCTGTTTCCTTAAAACCATTATTAAGTGCAAAAAGTTGATCAGAAATGGATAGCAGAATTTGTTTTAAAAAACGCTCATTTTCTTGGCGTTTACGATATTCTAAAATAAGAGCATGGCTTATCTCATCTAACTGTTTTTTTGTAGAATCAATTTGACGCAATAAATTTGGTTTTTCCCCCATATCACCTTTTCTCACCTTCACAAGCATAGCATGAATGTCTAACAACTTAATTGCGGAATGAGATAAATAATCAACAACTGTAGGCGTATTAACATAGCGTTTCCGTGTGATCATCACAAACTCACCTAATGACTGTTTTTTACATTCATCCCGCTATTTATTTTTCATTTTACAAAACCATTCTAAAGAAAGTGCTAAAAAACATTACCTCCAATACATTATTTGATGGAGCTCCTTCTCTCTTTTCACTATCAACGTGGAATCCGTGGAGAGAGAAAACGTACAGGTGTATAAAGGATAAGATGTGTTGTTTTCTCCAACACACTACTACCATCAGCAAGAAGGGCTTGACTAGGTGACAATTCTGTACCTTGCATAATTGTGGAAGCCAAAGAACCTTCTCGAGAAAGAGCCATCAACGTTGGTGAAGATGCAAAGACATTGTGTGCTCCCCCATCCACATGAGAGAAATCAAGAACAGCTATTCCATTTTTACGCAACATTTCAATATCTGAGCCATCGCCCACACGATGATGTCCACCCGTAAGACGTCCTGAAACCGCGAGAGCTTTATCCGTTCTGGATACTAAAATAGCTGTTGGCTGCGGGAGTTTTTTTATATCATTAAGTTGGCGCTCAAATACATCAACATCAATATCGGGTGCAGCCATTAATAAACTTGTAATACGACGAATAGGCCTATATTTTCCCTGTAAAGCTAATGTTCTAAATGCTTCCATTATAACAAAATTGCCCATAGAATGTGCAATAACCGAAATTTGATCAGCATTGGTTTCACTAATAAGCGTTAAAAGCTCTATCAATCCGTCACGGGCAAAATTAGCACTATCACGATCATAAATATAAAGAGGAACAGATCCGGCAGAAGGCCAAGAATAATGCACAGCGACAACATTTAAAGAATAATCGTGTGTAAACTGTGCTGTACGAAATGTACCATCTGCAAAATTATTATTATACCCATGGATAAAAAGAAAAATTTCTCTTTTTCCTTTTGGCTTTTTTGCTAAAGCAGCATTTAATTGCTGTTTAAACTGTTCTTTATTATCGTATTTTTGCAATGCTACTGCTGCAAAATACTTATCATGTGTAGGTTTATACGCATTTATTTCAACAACTCCCTTTACATGTTGCTGAGGAATTCCTACGTCAACGCGATTATAATGAACTTTATTTGATCGCTCTGCACCATAAGGTTGAGCGTAATTATTTTGCATCATACGACTTGTTGCAACATACACTGGAACGATGGCTTTTGGAGAAACTGGTTTCCCTCCAACTTCCCTTTCTACGGCAGTCATAGAAGGTGTTGCATGCACCCCATGCCAAAGTACAGCACGTGAATCACTACATGCTGGCAATAAAGAAACACAAATAAGAAGTGTTAAATATCTCAGAATCATTATACTTCTCACTGCAATTTCACCCCACCTTATAAAAATATAACATTTCAAATGCATAGATAAAGTAATAAAAAACGAAACATTCTTAGAAACACACCAACAAATAACATACAAAAAAGATTTTTCTATAATACGTATAAATCCCCTCTCTCTAACATAACTTCATCTCATTATAGAGAGACTCACTGCTAACTGGTGCGGTCGAGAAGACTCGAACTTCCACGGGTTGCCCCACAGCGACCTCAACGCTGCGCGTCTACCAATTCCGCCACGACCGCACGTGGAAAGAAAAAACCTTGGTTTTTAGCCTTTAACAAATCATAAAGAAAGGTACAAGCCAATTTTCTTTTTCTCATAATTTATTTTATTCAGACGACTTATAACTTAATAGAGATTACGAGAAATATGGGCTCTACTATGACCTTTGAACCATCATCATAAAATGTGTTTGTGCCGCTTGATCTTTTTCATAATAACCATGAAAGTTTTTTGTAATTGTTGTAGAGCCCTGTTTTTGGATTCCTCTCATAGCCATACACATGTGCTCAGCCTCAATCAATACTGCTAAACCATGAGGCTTCAGATACGTTTTTAACGCGTGAGCCACTTGCGCTGTCATAGCTTCTTGAGTTTGTAAACGACGAGAAAAAATATCTACAACACGTACAATTTTTGAAAGACCAACAATTTTCTCATTAGGAAGATATGCTATATGTGCTTTCCCAATAATTGGGATCATATGATGCTCACAGTGTGAATAAAAAGGTATATTCTTTACGATTACGGATTCATTATATCCTGAAACCTCTTCAAAAACTGTACCTAAGGTTTCTTTAACAGATTGACTATAACCATTAAAAAGCTCGCGATATGCCTTGGCTATACGTTTTGGAGTATCTAAAAGCCCTTCTCTATTTGGATTTTCCCCTATCCATAAGAGTAATGTACGAATCGCTTCTTCCACCTCTTCAATACTCGGACGCTTTTCTTCAGATAAATTTGCGTCTTCTTTAACAACATTACGCATTCAAAAACTCCAAGCTTACTCTATACAAAGCATTTGCTCCATACCTATTTCATTTTGTATAATCTCTATATAAGCGAATTAAAAGTTTAAACAATCACGACTCTCAAAATTTCAGGCAATAGTGCATGATTGATAATATCTATAATGATAAAATACTTAAATATGCTGCACATATAGGCAAAATTGGGCGTCTTAATAATCCTGATGCAACATCAAGAAAACATGCACATCTTTGTGGCTCGACAATCACTGTAGATTTAAAAGTGGAAAATGGTATTATTACGGATTTTGCTCACGAAATACATGCATGTGTGCTAGGGCAAGCTTCGGCTTCACTTTTAGCATCTCATATCATCGGACAAACAACACAAGATCTTAAAATATTGCGTGAAGTTATCTACAAAATGCTAACGCAAAATGGTCCTTCTCCTCAAGCTCCATTTGAGGATTTTTCTTGCTTACAGCCCATTAAAGACTATAAAGTGCGCCATACAGCAACACTACTACCCTTTGATGCAACGATAGATTGCATTCAACAAATTGAAGAAAAATAAATGTTCAAATCACAATCTCAACAAAAAAAGTTGACTCGAAATTACACAGGCACTTGGCAAAAAACACCCGGACGATTATTGGGAATTTTCTTAATACGTTTCTATCAAATAACACTTTCGAGCCTTATAGGCAATCAGTGTCGCCATGCCCCGACTTGTTCAGAATATATATATGAAGCGATTGCACGCCATGGGCTTTGGGCTGGTGCATGGATGGGACTCTTTCGTATCATGCGTTGTGGGCCCTTTGGAACAGATGGCTTTGATCCAGTACCTATTTCGCTTGGAAATTCTTGCTGTTTTTATAAACCTTGGCGTTACTGGAAAATTTCTGACAAACACAACAAATAATCCTTTTCTTTTTTCATATGTATTGATAAAAAATCAGTCTATAAGCTTTTTACTCAATTTTCATGAAACCATCCGCAATCGTTAGCGGAATTGGATTAAAAGGGTGTTTTTATGTCTTGCTCTATTTCTCTTTTTTTTCCCGATGGTTCAAAACGTAATTACCCCGCCGAAATGACAGGCTTGGAATTAGCAGAATCTATTTCTAAATCACTTGCAAAAAAAGCAGTCGCCTATAGTCTTAATGGTATCACGCGAGACTTATCGGATCCATTGGGACAATCTGGTCAAGTAGAGATTATTACCCGAGAAGATTCACGCGCTCTTGAGCTCATAAGGCATGATTGCGCCCATGTCCTTGCTGAAGCAGTACAAGAACTCTTTCCTGAAACGCAAGTAACAATAGGTCCTGTTATTGAGAATGGATTCTATTATGATTTTGCACGCCAACAACCTTTTACATTAGATGATCTCACTGTTATTGAAAAGAAAATGCGTGAAATTATCCAACGCAATAAACCTTTTAGAAAAGAAATTTGGTCTCGTGAAAAAGCGAGAAAAATTTTTTCTGAGAAAAAGGAATTTTATAAAGTTGAACTTATTGATAGCATTCCTGAAAATCAAGATTTAAAAGTTTATTATCAAGGGGAGTGGTTTGATCTTTGTCGCGGACCGCACATGCAATCTACAGGGCAAATTGGGAATGCTTTCAAATTAATGAAAGTTGCAGGAGCTTATTGGCGTGGTGATGCCAATAATCCAATGCTCACGAGAATTTATGGAACAGCATTTGCAAATGAAAATGACTTAAAAGCCTACCTCCATATGCTAGAAGAAGCTGAAAAACGTGATCATCGCCGCTTGGGACGTGAGATGGACTTATTTCACTTTCAAGAAGAAGGGCCAGGAATGATTTTTTGGCACAAAAAAGGTTGGAAAATGTTCCAAAATTTAATCAGCTATATGCGTAGACGCCTTGATGATCATCAATATGCTGAAGTTAATGCACCACAAGTTCTCGATAGGTCACTCTGGGAAATATCTGGTCATTGGGGCTGGTATAAGGAGAATATGTTCAAAGTAATTCCAGCAGCAGAAGATTCAGATCATGGGAATGTTTATGCCCTTAAACCAATGAATTGCCCTGGTCATGTTCAAATTTTTAAACATGGTTTAAAATCTTATCGTGATTTGCCTATTAGACTTGCTGAATTTGGACTTGTTCATCGTTATGAGCCTTCAGGCTCTTTACATGGTCTTATGCGTGTGCGTGGTTTTACACAAGATGATGCGCATATTTTTTGTACTGATGAACAATTAGCCGATGAATGTCTCAGTATTAATGATCTTATTTTATCAACTTATGCTGATTTTGGTTTTAAAGAAATTAGTCTTAAGCTTTCAACACGTCCAGAAAAACGAGTTGGATCTGATGCATTATGGGATCATGCAGAAAGTATCATGGAAACTGTCCTTAAAACGATTGAAACAAAATTTGCAGGACAAATCAAAACAAGCATCCTTCCGGGTGAAGGAGCATTTTATGGTCCAAAATTTGAATATACATTAAAGGATGCTATCGGTCGTGAATGGCAATGTGGAACAACACAAATAGACTTTAATCTCCCTGAACGTTTTGGTGCATTCTATATTGATAAAGATTCAGAAAAACGTCAACCTGTTATGATCCACCGTGCTATTTTTGGATCAATGGAGCGTTTTCTTGGTATATTAATCGAAAATTTTGCTGGACATATGCCACTTTGGCTTTCTCCTGAACAAATTGTTGTTGCAACAATTACATCCGAAGCAAATGAATATGCCAAAAAAATAACAGCAAAACTTAAAGCTATTGGGCTTTCCGCAACAATAGATCTCCGCAATGAAAAAATTAACTATAAAATACGAGAACATTCTTTACAAAAAGTCCCCGTAATTTTGGTATGTGGCAAACGTGAAGCCGAAACAAACAGCGTAAATATGCGCCGCTTAGGAAGTACAAATCAAACCCTTTTATCTGTAGAAGATGCAATTAAACAACTCTCAAATGAGGCAACACCTCCAGATTTGCAACGTGTAATAAATGCATAATATCACAGAAGATGGTAATACGTTAATTTTTTTACTATAAATCTTCAATTTTTGTACAAAATGAAATGATTTGATATTGTAGTGTGTTTTTGTTTCATGCACAACGACCTATCACCAGAAAGAATTACGTTCTCTCTCTACAAGGTGGTTTGGTGAAAAAGTTGAATGTAAGCTATGAGCTGTTTAAATGCAAAAAACATAGACAATTGAATATTAATAATAACATTAATCTTTTACTTTTATAATGAAAAGATGCTGCTACTATCATGGATAGATCATTACGATAATTATAGCAACATCAAGCAAGAAGGCTGAAAACAAGATTATATTTATTAATAAAAATATGTAAAATTAGCTGAACAATGATATGTCTTATTCGTAAGATAAGCTCTTATAAAAAGACAAGATATTGATTTATAATGATAATATATCGTTATTCATATTAAATAAGGTTTCGAATATCATAGGCTTCTCTCGTTTTAATATGTTTATGTTGAATCTATCAAAATCATTTGCTTGCACGAAACAAGCAGAATGAGTGTGTGGATAAAAATTATTGAGAAAGAACTTTTAAAATGCCCACAATGAACCGCCTAAAGTGCTAAGGATTGTTGCAATCATTGAGGACCGGCTATAACTATAATGATGATGCTGACTTGCTTCTTTATAAATGTAAAAATAGCAGTACTCAACGAGTTTACCATTAATCATTCACAAGGCATTATAGTAAAATAAGATTAAGAAGCCTTAAGAAACATCTCTTTAAAACAAGCACATGAATTGGTAAGCCAATGGCATTATACATCCCGCAATCTACACTGATGAGATATTGCCTTAATTTTTATAAAGCTAAATCAAAGAAAAATGGCAAAACTCAGCGTTTATTCTTTCTCCTCTTCATATTTTACCAAATTAAAAACTCTTATAAAAAACTCGTTAAATATACATATACGATACATGACCACTCGTTGAACGTATTAAACTCTGAGCATATCCATAAAACGTCTAAATATCTACGAAACACATATAAAATAAAAAAATATTATTATTATCGTGCTCTATCAAGAACACGCTTACATTCAATGAGTTCAAACAGAATCTCTTGTAACAATGCTTTATCAGTTTTATCTTTGTAAAGATTCACAGAACCGACAGATGTTTCTCCTTCATTCCTCATGAAACTCAAAAGCCCAAAAGAAGATTTCTTAGGCTTATTACTAGCATTTTCAGAAGTTTGTCCTGCATGTTTCTTTTCTATGACCACATTCATAGCATCAAGATCACCATTACCAAATGCAGTCACAAAAGCAACACCATTTTCTTTCAAAAGGCGTTGCACACCTTTTATCGTATAACCCTGATCATATAGTAACTGCTTAATACCATTGAGCAAATCAACATCGACAGGGCGATAATAGCGCCTTCCTCCCCCACGTTTCATTGGTTTAATCTGCCTAAAACGTGTTTCCCAGAATCTTAAGACATGCTGCGGAAGCTCCAATAACTCCGCTACTTCGCTAATTGTGCGAAAAGCATCAGAGCTTTTATCCATTTTGCAACACCTTATTTAAAACAAAATAAATTACTTCACAATGACTCATTCTGTCTCAATTTCTCAACAAGATTAGTCAAAAATAAGACCATCATTGACAACTTACTCAACAGTCTTTTTCTAAAAAACAAAGACCCTTATTTTATACATTTTTTTAACAAATACCAAACATACCATGGCATTTATTTATGAGATATCATTTTTTCTGTTTTGCACGATGCGAATCTAAAATTCTCTGTTTAAGGACATTGGCAGCCTTAAACGTCACAACACGTCGCGGCGGAATAGGTGCTTCAACACCTGTTTTTGGATTGCGTCCAACACGTTCATTTTTACTGCGAACCTGAAAAGTTGCAAAAGAAGATAATTTAACCGCTTCACCTCTTACAAGTGAGTTGCAAATCTCATCCAAAACCAATTCGACTAAAGCTGCTGATTCAGTATGTGACAAGCCCACTCTTTTACAAACTACGCTCGCTAAATCTGCACGCGTTACTGTCTTACTTGTCATTATAACCACCTATTAAAATATTTAAAATTACAAAATGACTTATACGTTTTCTTGAAATATGGTCAAGTAGCCATAATTTACCAACGAATAAGAATTGCTCCCCATGTAAATCCGCCTCCCATGGCTTCTAACATGATAAGATCTCCTTCTTTTATTTTTCCATCGCAAACAGCTGTTGTTAAAGCCAACGGAACTGATGCGGCAGACGTATTACCATGTTGATCAACGGTAATCACAACTTTATCCAGTGAAATTCCCAACTTTTTAGCAGATGCTTCAATAATGCGCTTATTAGCCTGATGAGGTACAAACCAATCTAGTTGTGAAGAATCCATACCTGCAGCTGCAAAACAATCATCAACCACATCCGTTATCATACCAACAGCATATTTAAAAACTTCTCGTCCTTCCATACGCAAATAGCCTGTCGTTTGTGTTGTTGAAGGTCCACCATCAACATATAGCTTATCTATATAAGCACCATTAGAGCGCAGTTTTGCAGACAATATACCACGCTCAAAAGCAATAGTCCCCTCAATTTCTTGAGCTTCCAAAATAGCGGCACCCGCACCATCACCAAACAAAACACATGTCGTACGATCTTCCCAATCTAAAATTCGAGAAAATGTATCGGATCCAATAACTAAAATTCTTTTAGCCGCTCCACATCGTAAATAAGAATCTCCTGTTGTTAAAGCAAAAATAAAACCAGAACAAACAGCTTGAATATCAAAAGCAAATCCATGGCTCATTCCCAAAGCATGCTGAATTTCAACAGCAGAAGCAGGAAAAGTACGATTCGGGGTGGACGTTGCTAAAATAATACAATCAATGTCTTTTATTGTAAGACCAGCATTTATAAGGGCGGCTTGCGCAGCCTCAACTCCTAAAGAAACAGTTGTTTCATTTTCACTGGCAATATAACGTTGGCGTATTCCTGTACGCTGAACAATCCATGAATCTGACGTTTCAACAAACTTTGCAATCTCATCATTTGATAAACTTCTTTTTGGCAAAGCACTTCCTACACCACGTATAATTGAGCGAATCATTCAGCTCTTACCTTTTCTTCAAATTTTTCATTTCTATTATAAGAGCTTATCATAAGGACTCTCCATTCATCACCGCTTCATCTTCTTGGTCAAGAAGTGTTTCTTTATTCTCATGAAACCGCCGTAAATCAGCCGTTATTTTTTTTAAAAGTCCATTATTAACCATTTCATAACCAACGCGGATAGCAGAAGCAAAACCATTAGCATTGGCACTGCCATGACTTTTTATAACAACACCATTCAAACCTAAAAGCACTCCTCCATTCACCCTATCGGGATCCATTTTATGTTTCAGTATACGAAAAGCACCTCGCGATAAAAAATAACCAAGAGATGTTAAAAAAGAACTGCGCAGTGCAGAGTTTAAAATCTCCCCTATCTGTCGCGCAGTTCCTTCTGCGGTTTTTAAAGCAATATTACCAGAAAACCCCTCTGTCACAACAACATCGACCGTTCCTTTTCCAATGTCATTGCCCTCAACAAATCCTTTATATTCCAATCCTTCTAATTGCACTTCACGCAATATCATTCCTGCTTTTTTTATTTCATAAAGTCCTTTAACCTCTTCCACCCCCACATTTAAAAGCCCAACACTTGGTCTTTCAGTGTGATATAAAGCGCGAAACATACCCGCTCCCATAACCGCCAAATCAACCAACTGACTAGCCGAGGCACCTATTGTTGCTCCAATATCTAAAACGATACTCTCACTGCGCAGTGTTGGCCAGATACCCGCAATACCAGGACGCTCAGCCTCTGCAAGCATTTTCAAACAAAAATACGACATGGCCATAAGTGCACCCGTATTACCAGCAGAAATGCAAGCATCAGCTTCACCATTTTTTACCGCTTCAATGGCGTACCACATTGATGATTTACCACGTCCATTACGAAGTGCTTGGCTTGGCTTTTCATCCATGCGTGTATAACTTTCTGTAGGGCAAAAGCACGATACAGAATCCAAACAGGGATATTTTTTTAAAACCGGACGAACAGCCTCCTCTACTCCATAAAACAGAAAATAAATATTTGATAAATATTTTTGTACAATTGCTGCTCCTGCAATAGCTGCTTCTGGACCGTAATCACCGCCCATGACATCCACAGAAATTCTAATCACGCTTGCATATCCCACATCTTTTCATTTTTAAATACATATTATGATTTTTGGCTCCTGAACACTCACACAGCACATCTTGCGAAAATATCGCTCCGCAGAAATGCCGTTTAGCATACAAATAGATATTTTTTGTATGTTTTTACAATCACTTCCAATTTTTCAAAACAGAAAATGGAGAGAATTTTTGCTCTGCTTCTTCTAAATTTTCAACCATATTCATCTGTATCCCCTCTTTACGTGGATAATGATTAATAGACAACTCAAAAAACTCTTCCATGATTGCACCAATATCAATTTTATCATCATAAAACACTTCAGGAGTATCAAGCCCCTCCACATCTAAAAACAATTCTCCTGTATCCTCTGATATTTTAGGCTTCATCAAATTTGAATCTTCAGGAACAAAAACAACCTCAATATTTTCACAAAGGATATTTTCTAATGGTTCTAATGTAACAACACATAACTGCAGTATACGCGCTTGCAATAGACCTTTTATACGCACTCCGCGTTTTTTCCACGGGAAAATATGGAATTTTCCCTCACAAGATTTTACTTCAATTAAATTATGGTTCTGGGCTAAATGTGTACATTCTTTTTTATTTGCACAAAGATGAACCCTTATACCTTTAGCAGGTAGAGAACGTACGGATATTGGATAAGCCAAAGCAAATGTCATTTGAGGAACATTTTGAACATTCATTGACAACTCCCAAACATAAAAACGCATAAAGCACTGTGTTTTTATTTATCTCAAGTATTTATGCATTTTTTTCTTTTCTAAAGAAATTCTATATGGCATAATTTGCTTTATAACAGGGAAACTCAGTGTAAGCTACGGTAGATTAAGTTAAAATTAGAAAAAACTTGAGGTTGCCTTCTTGTCCTACATCTCAGTATAAAAAGGAGATATCATTGTTTCAAATGCCTCACATAATAGCCTTAATCAAACGTAAATTATTAATTGGTCTATCAATAGCAAGCATAGGAATGCTTGCTGGGTGTAGTCTTCTTGATTCTTCAGGTTCGAGCCAAATTTATAGAGAAGGCTATGTTCTTGATAAAAATGCTTTAAGTTCTATCTCTATTGGCTCAAGTCAAGAGCAAGTTCTTTTAACTTTAGGGACCCCTTCATTAAAAACAAAATATGATAATGAAGTTTTTTATTACATCTCACAGACACGTTATCGTGGGATGCAGTTTATGAAAACAAAGATTATTGATCGCAAAGTTTTAGCCATTTACTTCAATAAAAATAATCAGGTTGCAAAAGTTGCAAATTACGGATTACACGATGGTCAAGTGTTTGATTTTATTACACAAACAACGCCAACTGTAACGAAAGAACATCCTTTCTTAATTCAAATTATAAAAGGCCCTGCGAATTTGCCACGCCATAACTAAATCATATAGTCTACATACCGTTTCAATATTATTAGGTCTGATACTATCAGACCTAATAATAGGGGAATTTGTAGCTCTTAGAGGCGAACTTTTTTTGCCATACTGTCGAGAACTGCATTAACAAGTTTTGGTTCATCACCTTCAAAAAACGCCTTTGCTATGTCAACATATTCATTCATGACAACCGCAACGGGGACATCTTTACGGTTGATCAACTCCCATAAACCTGCTCGTAAAATTGCTCGCAATATAGAATCAAGACGTGAAAGAGACCACTCTGCTGAAAGCTGTTGATGAAGCAGAGGATCAAGCTGCTTTTGATCTTTTACAACACCCGTTATAATCGCCAAAAACCATTGAAAATCAGCTTCAAGATACTGCTCTCCATCAATATCTTTTCCCAAGCGATAAGCCTCATACTCAGCTGCCGTTTCCAACACCCCCGAACCCACGATATCCATTTGATAGAGTGCTTGAACTGCAGCGAGTCTTGCTGCTCCACGTTTATTGGCTGAACGCGGAAAATGTCTGCTTTTTATATCAGCCATATTTAACGATTATCTCCAAATCTCTTTTTTAGAGCGATCATACATAAAGCAGCTTCAGCCGCAAAACCACCTTTATTTTTATCATCTAGTTTTGCACGCACCCATGCTTGTTCTTCATTTTCAACAGTCAAAATACCATTTCCAATAGCCAAGTGCTGATGAACAGTTAAATCCATCAATGCACGACAAGAATCATTAGCAACAATTTCAAAGTGATATGTTTCACCCCGAATAACACAACCAAGAGCAACATAACCATCATACGATATCTTATTTTTTTCAGCAAAAGCTATTGCACTTGGTATTTCTAATGCTCCAGGAACCGTTACAACATCATAACTTGCTTCAGCTTTTTGCAAAGTATTCACTGCACCTCTCAAAAGCGCATCAGAAATCCCCTCATAAAAACGTGCTTCAACAATCAATACGTGAGGCTTTTTACGTATCTCTTTCATCATAATGGAATTCCACAAAAAACGAATCAAAAAAATCAGGGTTATAAAGCATAAAATTCGGAAAACGATCAAGAAAGTTTTGGCTTATTCATCTTCTCTTTTTAAAGCTAAAGTTTTTGCAGCATAACGAGCAAGTTGATCAATTTCCAAATTGACCCGATCTCCAATTTTAGCTTGTCCCCACGTTGTCATTTCGAGTGTATGGCGAATAATAAGAACATCAAAAACACAGTCCTCAACACCATTAACAGTTAAAGATGTCCCATTAAGAGCAATAGATCCCTTATTAACAATGAAAGGCATAAATTGTCTTGAAACTTTTAAATAAAAACGAATTGCATCCCCTTCATTTTTTTGATCAATGATTTCAGCCAAACCATCAATATGACCAGAAACCAAATGTCCTCCCATTTCATCACCCAATCGAAGCGAACGTTCCAAATTAACAAAAGTTCCTTTTATCCATTGTGCAAGATTCGTTAAACGTAATGTTTCTTCCCACGCCTCGACAACAAACCAATTGGAATCTTCTTGTTTTAATCCTCGTTCTACAATTGTCAGACAAATTCCTGAACAAGCAATTGACGCGCCAATTGCTAAGCTTTCTATAGCATAGCCGGTAGAAATCTTTAAACGCATCCCCTGCTTTAAAGGTTGAACATCTTCAACACAACCAATATCCGTTATAATTCCTGTGAACATAATGTCTTACGTCTCCATTTATAAAAACGGTCATTTCCAAACATTCTTGTCTCAATCTCATGAAACTGCGAGAGATAATTTCCAAAATGAGGGGCTTCAATACGATTTTTGCCTAAAACAATGGGGGTATGAAAACATATCAAATGATCAACACAACCAGCATTCAAAAATTTTTCCCCTGTCTTGACGCCCCCTTCCAATAAAACACTATTAATCCCATGTTTATAAAGCATCTGTAAAAGAGCAAAGGGTTCTACACAACCATTGTTCATCTCGACCGAATAAACAGACACACCATATTGCTCCAATGCATTTTTTTTGCTTTTCTTTGAAAGATCCACATCACAAATAACCCATGTAGGAATTTTTATGGCTGTTTGGACAACTTTTGCATCAAGGGGGATAGATAAATCTGCATCCAAAATAATACGAATTGGTGAGCGCATCTCCATCCCTGGCAAGCGGCAATTGAGTTGTGGATCATCTGCTAATATAGTACCAATACCAACGAGGATAGCATTATTTTGAGCACGTAGAATATGCGTATGGGCATGAGAAAGTGTTCCACTAATTTTTACGCTGCCCTTCTCTCTTTTTCCAACACCATTATCGGCAGAAATTGCCATTTTAAAAGTAACCGCACAGCGTTGTATCTTCCTTATGCACCAATGCGTCCATAAGGATTCAAAAGCCTCTTCAGCTAAAATGCCCTCAACCACTTCAATACCCGCCGCTCGTAAAAGAGCAATACCATGACCATCAACACGCTTGTCACAATCAGTCAGCGCAACAACAACTCGAGAAACACCTGAATCAATAAGTGCATTCACACATGGCGAAGTTTTTCCATAATGCGCACAAGGTTCTAAAGTAACGTAAGCAGTCGCTCCTTGAGCCAAAGAACCTGCCATGTGTAAAGCTTGCACTTCCGCATGAGGACTCCCATGAATAGCTGTTACGCCATAGCCAACAATAAAAGCTCCCGCACCATTATCGTTTTGCACAATTAACGTACCAACAGAAGGATTCCCACCTGTAAGACCGACATGACGTTCTGCTAAACGAATAGCTGCAGCCATAAACCGTTCATCTTGCACTTTTTTATTCATCAAAACGAGATTCTGTATCCGCGATACCCTTTGACAATTCATCTATAACATCGTGAAAATCGCTTGCATTACGAAAATCTCGATACACAGAAGCAAAACGAATGTAAGCAATATCATCAATTCTTTTCAATGCTTCCATCACAAGACGTCCAATTTTTTCTGAAGAAATCTCTGGTTCTCCCAAACTTTCCAGCTGACGTACAATGCCAGAAATTGCTCTTTCAATATGATCAGGATCGATATTGCGTTTACGTACAGCCACATCAACTGATCGCATTAACTTATCACGATCGAAGGGTTCACATCGTCCACTTTTTTTAGCAACCAAGAGCTCGCGCAACTGAACACGTTCAAAAGTTGTAAAACGACCACCACAAACGGAACACACACGACGGCGACGAATCACTGCGCCCTCTTCTGCTGGACGTGAATCTTTAACCTGTGTATCCTCATATTGGCAGTAAGGACAGCGCATCCTTTGTATCCTTAACAAGTGCTAAGATAAGAGTAAAGAGGAAATTGATTCGTTATATCTTTTACCTTTTTCTCAACAGCCATTTCAACGGCATGATTATCTTCATCACTTTTTGCGCTCCGAAGACCATCAAGAACTTCTGAAATCAGATGACCAACTTGAATAAACTCTTTTTCTAAAAAACCACGCGTTGTGGTAGCAGGTGATCCCAAACGAATTCCCGATGTTATAGATGGCGTTTCAGAATCAAAAGGAATACCATTTTTATTGCAGGTAATATGAGCGCGTCCCAAAGCCAATTCAGCACGTTTACCTGTTAGATTTTTGGAACGTAAATCAACCAACAACAAATGATTATCTGTACCACCAGAAACAATATTAAAACCATTACTCTGTAATGTTTTTGCTAAAGTTTTCGCATTAGCGACAACATTGGCACTGTAACTCTTGAAAGAGGGACGCAAAGCCTCCTCAAACGCAACAGCCTTTGCGGCAATCACATGCATTAAAGGACCACCCTGAAGACCAGGAAAAATTGCAGAATTAATTTTTTTGGATAAAGCCTCATCATTTGTCAATATTAAACCACCACGAGGACCTCGAAGCGACTTATGTGTTGTTGTTGTTACAATATGCGCATGTGGAACAGGTGAAGGATGCACGCCACCAGCAACAA
Organism: Bartonella sp. CL63NXGY; assembly: GCF_042194905.1. NCBI lineage: Bacteria > Pseudomonadati > Pseudomonadota > Alphaproteobacteria > Hyphomicrobiales > Bartonellaceae > Bartonella > Bartonella sp. CL63NXGY. Next base: position 83,877 of record NZ_JBHINK010000008.1, on the reverse strand, counting down.
GACCAGCAATATGAGACATATCAACGAGTAGATGAGCACCAATCTCATCTGCAATTTCACGGAATCGCTTCCAGTCCCATAGCCGTGGATAAGATGAACCACCCGCTATAATAAGTTTGGGCTTACGCTCTTTTGCCAGCTGCTCAACTTCATCCATATCAATAATCTGATCTTCTCTACGTACACCATAGGAAACAACATCAAACCATTTTCCTGACATATTAACAGATGAACCATGCGTAAGGTGACCACCAGCATTTAAATCTAATCCCATAAATGTGTCATTAGGCTTCAGTAAAGCTAAAAAGACAGCTTGATTCATTTGGCTACCAGAATTAGGCTGTACATTTGCAAAAGCAGCACCGAAAAGCTGTTTTGCCCTTTCAATGGCTAAATCTTCAACGACATCAACAAATTGACATCCACCATAGTAGCGGTTTCTTGGATAACCTTCTGCATACTTATTAGTTAAAACAGACCCCTGCGCTTCAAGAACCGCTCTTGAAACAATGTTCTCTGAAGCAATCAGTTCAATTTCATGTTGTTGACGCTCAAACTCCCCTCTAATTGCATCAAAAATTGCACCATCAACAGTTTGTAAACTATCATTAAAAAAGCGCTTTTGTGCGTCATTTTCTTGCTGAGTCATAAAACACATTCCTAACATAAAAAAATAAAGTCAAGAAACGATAACACAGCAAACCATGCAAACCAAACATTTTAAACCACTTACACTCAAAAATAATGAAGCAAATATTTATCTTATTCTTTGTTATAAAAACAGCGAAAAACTTCCCTCTCAAGAATGGTAAAAAATGAGATTACATTTCTTTTTTTACACTCTTAATTTGTTTACACCTTTTACAAAAAATATCTATAATCTAAAGAAATTCAATAATTTAATGATTAGAAATAATTTATAATGTGAAAAGCTGAATATAATAGGCAAAGTTAATACGAAGGCAAATAAGAATGCTAACCAAAGTTTTTATTGATGGTGAACATGGCACAACCGGACTACAAATACAAAAACGCTTAGAAAGGCGTACAGATTTAAAACTACTCTCTCTTGCTCATAAAGATCGCCATAATGTTCATCTGCGACAAGACTATCTTAATCAAGCCGATATTGCTATTTTGTGTCTTCCAGATGATGCTGCACGCGAAACAGTTCATTGGCTTAAAAAAAATAAAAACATTAGGATTATTGATAGCTCGACAGCCCACCGTGTTGCACCAGACTGGGTTTACGGTTTTCCTGAAATGACAGCAGGACAAAGAAAGCGCATCCAAGCTGCACATTATGTAACCAATCCCGGATGCTACCCTACCGGGGCCATTAGTTTGATTCGCCCCCTCCGTGAAGCAGGACTACTAGACGCCTATTATCCCATCTCGATTAATGCAATCTCCGGCTATACCGGTGGTGGGAAACAGTTGATTTTACAAATGGAAAATCAATCTCAACAAAATATTCAGGACAATTATTTTATCTATGGTCTTAATCTTGAACACAAACATGTGCCAGAAATCAAAATCTATGGACAAATCAATCAAACCCCACTTTTTATACCAAGTGTGGGTCGTTTTTCTCAGGGAATGATTGTGAATCTTCCTCTGCATCGCCATTTATTCACAAAATCAGCAAACTGTTCTGATTTGCGCGAAATTCTCGCAAACCATTACGATGGACAAAATACCATTTTAGTTGCATCACAAGAAGAAACTGCTTCACTTCAAAGACTTAATCCAGAGTGTTTAGCCAATAAAGATGATATGAAACTGTTCGTATTTGGAAATGATCGTGAAGGTATTTTTAATCTCAGCGCCATATTCGATAATTTAGGAAAAGGCGCATCAGCTGCGGCTATACAAAACCTCGATTTAATGCTTTCAAGCGACTAAACCTCCTTAAACACAAACTTTTATTCAACAACGCGATATGCCCCTTTTGTTGCTCGCCAGTGCGCAACCGCAAAACATAACACTGCTAGTGCCATACTTTGATGAATGAGCCCTAAACTTATCGGAACCTCATGTAACAGTGTTAAGATACCCAAGAGTGCTTGGATAATAATCATAACACAGATAAGAAATGCACGACGAGAATGGGTTGAATGTGGAACATTTTTTTGTACATAGAAAGCATGAACAACTGAGACAATAAATAAAAAATAAGAAAAAAACCGATGAATAAATTGAACCATTAAGGAATTTTCGAATAAATTGAGCCAAACAGGACGATGCTGCAACAATCCATCAGGAATAATCTGCCCATCCATAAGCGGCCATGTATTATAGACTTTTCCAGCATGAAGCCCTGCAACCAAAGCTCCGAAATAAATTTCTATCAAGACGAGAATAACAAGCCAAGCCGCAAAATATTGCACCTTTTGATTTGCTGGCTTTTCTGAGTATTCTGCAAGTCCTCGAGATAAATAAGTAACAAAAACAATAACAAAACATGCCGTTATAAGATGAAATGCCAAACGATATTGGCTCACACTTGTTAAATTACTTTGCCCAATCCCTGAAGCAACCATCCACCAACCAATAAAGCCTTGAAAGGCGATAAGAATAGGCACGACAATAAGCGGAAGTAAGATATTTTTTTCAACACGCTTAGTCGCCCAAAACCAAATGAGCCCCAATAAAGCAACAAGACCAACAAGACGCCCAAGAAAACGATGCGCCCATTCCCACCAAAAAATGACCTTAAAAGCACTTAAAGTCATATCAGGATTAAGCAGCTTATACTGTGCTATCTGTTGATATTTTAAAAATTCCTCTTGCCATTGATCCGCACCAATCGGTGGAATAACGCCATGTATTGGCTTCCATTCCGTTATAGATAATCCTGATCCCGTCAAACGAGTAGCGCCACCCACTAAGACAATTGCCAAACAAAGCAATAAAATAGAGTAAAGCCACACCTGTATTTGTTTTCTATTTTTCTTTTGCACAGATGTTAAAATGCTATTGTTTAATCTCTTTACTGCCATCTCTGATTGCCCCACGCTTCTCTCCAACTAAAATGCATTTTAAAATTTAAACATTAACTCTTTGTCTATTTTAGTATGTACTACAACTTTAGCAAAAAACAAGCATACCACTATAACATGCGATACATATTTCTTTTTTTACGAAGCTTATGATGCAACAATGCGATAAACAGTCTTTGGAAAGCTGTCTACCATCCGCATCATCCATTCTTGTTCATTAAGAACAGTATTACAAATATAATAGTCTGTTAGCTCTGCAAATTGCTCAAATCCATATTTTGGTTCACTTGCCATCTCTAGGATGATAAAATCATATTCTTTTTTAAATTCTTGTAATATATGAGAAATATCATTTGAAAAATCTTGTGCAGAAATAGCACTTGTTAACCCCTGAGGAAGAATATCAACCCCCGTATCATAATCACGGTAAATAACATCATGCAACTTGGCATTGCCCGTTAAAATATCACTCAGTCCGCGATGTGGGCCAATGACTTTCTCTATTTGTTGACCAGAAATATCGACCAACAAAATTGTTTTATTCTCTTTTGTGAGATGAAGTGAAAGCTTTGCCGCTGTCCGTGCTGCCTCTGGTCCAATGATTGAAACAATGGTTGAAGCACGCCATTTCAAAACATCAGATAATCCCTCTATCGTAATAAAAGCTTCAAAATTTTTCATTTCTTGAGAGACTAAAATACTCTCATTCTTCTTAAGAGCATTTTCTTTTGATCTCAAATCCTCTTCTGAGAGTTGGTCTTTTTTGCTTTTAAAGCACGGATAAAATAACAATATTCCTAGCAAAAGAGTAAGGAAGCTGGCCAATGCACTCACAAGAATATTTTTTCCATAAAGAACCATAAAAGAAATTGGTGCTAACGTTGTTGGCATAACCACGTGGATATTTGTATTTTTAAAGAGAAGAGGATCATCACTCAATCTCCGATATGAATCAATAATTTTTTCTCTTCGTTGAGCAGACTTGCTCATCGCTTCATTTTGTGCATCGACTGCTGCTTTTATTTTATTTTCAAACTCGTTAAATATTTCATTCAAAGATTGGGATTGATCTTTTACAAAAAAGTTCATTCTTTTTTTGAGCTGTTTTTCTAATTCCGTTGCAATAACCTCATCTGAATGAACTTGATAAACGATTTGTAAAATTTTATTTTTTAATTGATGAGAAACTGTCTCTAATTCTGCAGTCATCGCTTTAATTTGAGGATGTGTCCACCCCAATTGCGCAGCCATATGTGCTCTTTGTGTTTCCAAGAGGTCACGTTTAGATTCCAGAGAAACAATTGCTGAATTGCCTGCAATAAACGATAAAGACAGTAAAGACTGCCCATTTTCACGCATCATATTAATTGTTGAATTCAAACTTGTTAAATGAATACGCTTTAAAGTTGCTTGCGTTAATTGCATCGAAAGATCATGAAGCTCTGTTTGTTTTACACCATGCTGAATAAAAGAATCAACAGATTTACGAAATTCCTGCACGATATTAACGATTGCAGTATTATCATATTGTTTGTCTTCTAATTTATCATTTAACAAAAATTGTTTCTGTTTTATGATTGCTTGTGAAAATGCGGAAAACCAAATTTCCAACCCACGTTGAGCTGCTTCAAGTGTCTCGGCTTCAAAAGTAAGATCGATAAAATCACCATGACGCGATAAATGGATATTTTCATGATTTTTTTTCTTATAAGAAGCACTTAAAGAAAAATTCGAATCATTGAAGAACATAGGCTGTGAAAACAAAAAAGCGATAACATCGTCTTGCTTTTTAATTGGTAATGGTTTTCCTACAGAATCAGATAATGAAAATACTAAAGTTGCTTGGTAACCACGGGGCTGGACAAAATAATACAACCAAATCAAAGATACACATAGCATTTGTAATAGCAAAACAATCAAAATGCTTCGCCATACGGTACGTACGAATAGTCTTTTATTACACTTAAGACTCATCTTTATTTTAACCAGCAAAATACTTCTTCATATTGTTTTATTAAGAGAAAGTAGTAACTATCCTCTTAATTTGCTGTCATATTATTTTGAGATAAGAAAAACATAAAATTTAAGCATAAATGTTCAACAATAGCTTTAAAGAACTTAATTCATATTTTTTTTGATATTCTCTAATTGCCTTTTTGCTTCAGAAGTAATAACGGCTCTAATGGTAATAGACCCATCATCATGTCCTTCTTGCACTATTTCCGCAGAGTTTTCATAAAACCAATCGATAAGCGACATTTCATGAGGCTGTAAAAGATATTCAATGCTTTGCACCTCTCCAAAAATTCGCACTTCAATGGCTCTTAATAATTGATCAAGTCCATCCCCTTTAAGTGCTGATACCATGAGAGCAGGATTTAATCGTGTTTTTGCGCTTGTTTGTAAAACACTCAATGCTTGCCCATCCAACATATCAATCTTGTTCCAAACTTCTATGATATGCTCCATATCATCAATATCGATATCGAGACTTGAAAGCACTTCTAAAACATCTTGAGCATGTGCTCGATGATCAAGATCTGACATATCTCTTACATGAAGAATGAGATCCGCTTCAACCACTTCTTCAAGGGTTGCTCTAAAAGCTGCAATCAAATTTGTTGGCAAATTAGAAATAAACCCTACAGTATCAGACAAAAGAATAGTTTTTCCATGGGGAAGGACAACTTTGCGCAAAGTCGGATCAAGCGTTGCAAATAACATATTTTTTGCTAAAACATCTGCACCGCTTAAACGGTTAAAGAGAGTTGACTTTCCTGTATTCGTATATCCTACCAGTGCCACAACAGGATAAGATGTTTTTTTCCTTTTTGCTCTATGAAGTGCACGTGTTTTAATAACCGTTTCTAATTCGCGGCGAATACGAATAATTTTCTCTTGTAAAAGACGCCTGTCTGCTTCAATTTGCGTCTCACCAGGTCCACCTAGGAAGCCACGCCCTCCCCGTTGCCTTTCCAAGTGTGTCCAACTACGCACAAGCCTCCCTTTTTGATAGGACAAACGCGCTAACTCTACTTGCAAAACTCCTTCTTTTGTTCGTGCACGATCCCCAAAAATTTCAAGAATCAAAGCCGTTCTATCGATCACTTTACAATTCCATAATTTTTCTAAATTACGCTGCTGTACTGGCGTTAAAAAGTGATCTACAATCGCAAGCTCAATAGAATATTCATCTATATAACAGGTTAACGCATCTACTTTACCTTTTCCAAAGAGAGTCGCAGAGCGAGGCGTTGCAATATTAATCGTTTCATAATTAACAACTTCTAACCCTATAGCACGCGCTAACCCTAATGACTCTTTAACACGAGAAGATACAGAACACTCTCTCAAAGAGCTTTCACTTCTATTTTCTTGAAAAAACGGTATCAAAACAAGTGCGCGCACCTGTCCTGTGTTCTGCGCAAATACCCCTCCTAATCTCTCATTTTCATTTATCATAGCAATCTAAGTACTTTTAAAATGGGATAAGAGGTCTATCTTAAAATGATATGTTTACTCAGGACTTTCACCCTCAAACATCTGTACAGGCTGCCCAGGCATAATCGTAGAAATAGCATGCTTATAAACCAATTGCGCGTGTCCATCTCGGCGTAAAAGAACACAAAAATTATCAAATGAAGTTACAATACCCGTGAGTTTAACGCCATTGACAAGAAAAATTGTAAGGGAAATTTTTTGCTTACGCACCGTATTTAAAAACACATCTTGTAGGTGTTGTGATCGCTCTGCCATTATTCTTACACCTTTATCTAGATTGCATAAAATATTCGTGCATGCATATCGACTGAAAAATATCCAATTGTCAACGTAGAAGCTTCAAAATTCAGCAACAAACAACTGAAATTAGAGAAAAAACGGCTCTTTAAGGCAATAATAAAGTACAGCTTACGAAAAGCTATACTAAATTAAAAATTTTTCCACGTTTACTTTTTTATGAGCTTACAATTCAAAGGCATACTTTTATACGTCCTAAGCTATTACAGACTATATGTGATGATGAAACTGCTTCGTTTAGAATTAATAAAAGTAAGCGGACAACAACATTTATTAACGATTATCGGTATTAAAGAGAGGCGTTCGCACCTTACTGTATATATAACTGCTATTAAATTGTCCTTATTTCAAAGACTGCCGGCTTATAAAGCTTTTTATAAACACAAGTTGTAAACAGTATTTTTGTTTTTGTTAGATTTAAATAATAAATTGTTTTTACTATATTTTATAACATTTTTAAACAGGGTATAAGAAACTGCGTTAACTTTATCTTGATAAGTTTTTAAAATTTTTCCCTAAGCATATTCCTTTCTAAATAATTAACAGCTAGTATATAGAAATTATGTGGAAGAGGACGTATCCCTTTTCCGGCTGTAAGAGTACGAGGCGAGTATGGCACGCAGAACCAAATTGCAAACATTTGAAGTTGAAGTTGAAGAAGCCCTCACAAAAGCTATGAACTTTGATTTCGATGACACAGGATTTGAAACGATATCATCCAATAATTCTGAAAATGTTGTTAATGTTGATGATCTGATTCAAAAAATTGCAATGGCAGAAGAAGAATTTTTTGCTGAAAACGGTACGTCAACTTTTGTTTCTAATATTCATGATGAAGCTGTTATTGATAAATCCGTTGTTGAACAGCTTTTTGCTCCAAAACCTTCACCTGATATTTCAGGTGGAACTGTTCATAATACATTATTGCCTACAAAACTTCTTCCTGCAAATGATGATATAACAACCCCTGTAAATTTTGGACCATTCAAGCAGCGTTCTTCCTCTCGAGTCTACTGGTATACAACAGCGCTTAGTGCTTTATGGGCAACGGGAGGAGCTTTTATTGCGCATAAGCTCGCACCTACCGGACTCAGCTCCTTATCCAATATCAGCACTTTTGTTACATCCCCAACAGGACTTGCTGTAGCAGCCGGAACAGCAATTCCTATCCTTATATCTTGGGGCGTTGCTCAATTAACAAAACGTTCAAACGACTTGCATAATATTGCGCTTCTTATGACCAATGCTGCACAGCGCCTTAGTGAACCACAACATCTATCTGAAAAACAAGCTATTGCTATAGGGCAAACCATTCGTGAAGAAGTAGCGGCAATGAACGAAGGTATTGAACGTACCCTCGGACGTGCTGTTGAACTTGAAGCAATCATACAAGGTGAAGTTCACAATCTAGAACAAGCCTATGCTGAGAATGAATCACGCATTCACACATTAATCAAAGAATTGAGTAATGAACGCATAGCCATTTTGAATCACGCAGATCGCGTACAATCAACAATTAAAGGAACCCAAGAACAACTGAGTGATGAATTTGGTTTGGTTACCTCTAACATTGTGACCAATGTTGAAAAGCTTGCACAAACCCTTTCTCAAACTTTACAAAAACAAGGTGAAGACCTTGTTGAAAAACTTTCCCATGCCGGTGATGGCGTAACAAATCAACTTGTTGAAAAATTTAACAAAACAACAACACAAATTCAGCAGAAAAACACGGAATTTTTTCATGAATTAGGAAAAAACTTTGATGGTTTTGCAAAACGATTTGATCATAATGAAAAACAAATAGAAAAAACCTTTAATGAAACAGCTGAAAAAGCGGAAGTACATGTTGCTAAAATTGCAACACATATACAAGCAGTAACAGATCAAACTTTGCACGCTGTCGATGAAAAGTTTAAAGCCTTGGATAAAGCTCTTATTGATCGTAATAATCAATCTCTACAGAATTTTGATGAGAAGATCTTAAAGCTCGACGACCAAGCACATAAACTCTCTTCTAAATTTGATAACGTAACCTCGCAAGCAATTGGAGCCTTTGAACAACGTTTAGCAACTGTTGATCTTTCTCTTAAAGAACATAGTGATTCCATCATTGATTCCTTTATAGAACGCAGTCAGGCTTTAGAGGATAATGCTGAAAAACTTGGTAATTTCTTGGAAGCTCATGTCTTGAAAATAAATGAGAACCTCCAAGAAAAAACAGCAGACATTACCCATGCATTTACAAATGGACGTGAAGCCATTCTTTCTGCAATTGATAAAAGTAAAGAAAGTCTGAGAGAAGAAATTCAATATGTCGACAATGCCATTGTTGATATCATACAAGAACGTTCACAAGATTTTAAAGTACAACTTTCTGATCAACGAGCTCTTATGGCAGACATGCTCGATAACGAGAAAAATAAAATTGCGGATACATTAAGAAATCAAATTGATGTTTTGTCCCAAAATACTTCTCATATTGAAAAAGTTTTGGCTGATAATGTTCAAGTCGTTGATAAACAAGCTGAAAATCATATTACAAACATCATTCAATGCACTGAAAAGCTACAAGATGTCATTGTACAAAGCTGCAATACAACCCAAGATGCTTTAGAAGCACAGGCGAGAAATATTGATATCCGTGCCGATGCTCTGCGCGACTCTTTAGCGATTAATAGTTTTTCTCTCAATGAAGTTCTTGCCGATCAAGCACGCACACTTGAGCAACGCATGGAAACAATCCATAACCTCATTGCAAAAAGTGATATACGTGTCGATGTTGCATTGAAACAACAAATAGATTTAGTTGAGAGTGCAATTGTCGCCAATAATAAAAACATTACTGAAACGGTTCAAGATCATATCAGAAACCTTGAAAACCATGCCGAAATTTTAAAGAATACTCTTTCTCAATCGAGTGGTGTTTTCTTTGAAACCCTTGAAACACGTATGGAATCATTTGATACAGATCTAGAAGATCGTGCACACAAAATTTTTGAACGAACAACAACGCTAGAGGAAACATTATCTGAAAAATTCAGCCAAATCTGTGAAGCCATTGATATGCAAACATCTGTTATTGAGGAACGTTCTGACACGTTAAAAACGTCTCTCATTCTTAATAATGAGCAAAGTCAGATAATTCAACAAGCGCTGGAAAGTAGTGTTGACAATATGCGTGTAACCTTAGAAGACTCTGTTAATACAGTTACAGATAACCTGCATAATAAGATTATAAAAGCTTCTGATATTCTTTCTTCTACGAGTGAACAAATTCTTTCATCTGTTACAAATGTTACTGCACAAGCAGAAAATATTCTCTCAGAATCAGGCAATCGCATTGTATCAAATGTCAAAAAAACTGTTTATGATACCAGTGAAAAAGTTCTGTCCGTTCTGTCTGAACAAACAGCGCATACTGTTGAAGCTTTCGCAACAGCCAGTCATAATGCACAAGCATTATTGAATGAAACTATTCACACATCAACAACAGCAATAGAGCAAGTCCTTAATGAACGCTGTGATGTTCTTCATCACTCTATGCAAAATCTTAAAAATAATTTAGGATATCAGCTCTCTGATGTCACGAGCCGTCTGGAAGATGCTGGAAATCAAACAACAACACAAATTTCACAACATGTTGGAAAAATAACAGAGCTTACAAATCACTTAAATCAAGCAGCGCAAAATACGACAGAATCAATTGATTCTTTAACACAGCATATCGGTGAACAACTCTCTCTTTCCACACAAGATGCTGAACAAAGAATTTATGCACATAATGAATCTTTAGTGAATAGCTTAACCAAAGCCAACTCTGAAACACTTCAAACAATAACGATTATGAAGGAAGAACTTGTTAATAATGTCTCATCCATCTTAACACAGTTGAATCAATCAATTCACAATTTTCACGAAAATAGTAATGTTTTATTATCGGCTGTTCAAAATATTGATGGGCAGTTTAATGAGAGTACGAATAATTTTTTCCGCAACACGGACCAAGTAGCAGAGCGTTTGTCAGCCTCAAATCAAGCGCTCAATACTAATGTTGAAATTCTGCAAGGACTTTCAAAGAGTACCTTTGAACAAATTAATCATATAACGAGCAGTTTTGGTGAACATGCAAAGACACTTTCCCAAACTATTCATGTTCTTGAACAGTCTGAAAATTCACTTAGTGCAACACTTGAAGAAAAACATAATACGCTTTCTGTATTAAGCGATGCTCTTGTTTCAAAGTCTCATGAAATTAATCAAATGATTGGGCATTATGAAAAAATCTTCAACTTAGCACTTGAACGCTCTGATAAGAATGCGCGTAATTCTACAAATTCATTCCAACAATCACTTAATAAGCTTGTTAGTGAAGCATCAACGCGTTTTTCAGAAGCAGCAGAAGATATACGTCGCTCCGCTGATGAAGTTCGTTTAGAGCTTTCAAAGATTAATAATGATATCAATGAAAATGTAAAAAAACTTCCAGAAAAAACAAAAGAAACAACGCAAACAATTCGCACAGCTTTGAATGAACAGATTACAGCGTTACAAGATTTAGTCAGTGTTATACAAAATGATCAAAAGAGCGTACAAAAACAGCTAATATCAGCATTTCCTACATCATCAATATTTAATCAAAAAAGTGACAGTTCCACTGAGTCTGTTAAAAAGATTGTGCCACCTAAGCCTATCTTGCAACAAGATCAAAGCAAAAAAAGACCAAATAAATGGGTATCAAATCTCTTAGAAAGAGCTTCACGTGAAGAAACATTTTATGATGCTCCCCCTAGTGATGATGTTTTAACATCAGTGCAAACAAAACCATCTCCTGCAAACTGCTCTCTTAATTCATTAGCTTCTGGTATAGTGCAAGCTATTAATCACAATGCCATTGTTGAGCTATGGGATCATTATCAACGTGGACAAAAAAACATCGTAACAGAACGCCTTTATACCTTAAATGGACAAAAAATATTTGAAATGATTAAGAAAAAATATATGAGCGATTTTGGGTTTAAACGTTCAGTGAATCAATATGTTACAGATTTCGAAAAGCTCTTACGTGATATATCGCGCAGTTCTGGCTCTTCCAACTCAGTTCGCAAGTACTTGATATCAGATACCGGAAAAGTTTACACTATGCTTGCTCATGCAAGTGGTCGAATCCAATAACAAATAAGAAAAGTGGAAAAAATATTTTTTCCACTTTCTCTCTCTCCAGTTGTTTTAATGGCTTATCATAGAGTACTTTTCTTTCAACTGTAGCTTTGTACTTCAAAGGTTGGGATAATTGGCATGCGAGTTTTCTTTGATATCCTAAGCAATAACCCTAAAGAAGCGTAATGGCTTATCAAACAACATATCATTCTAAGAATGATAAAGCATGTTTTCTATTTCCTTATCTTTTTCTTAACTTCTTTATTTTTCATAGTTTCATAAAGGTACAAAATCGGTAATAATTATTTTTATTAATTGTGAAAAAAATTCATGCTTTTGTATTAAAATAGCTTATAGAAACACTTCTATTTATTTTTTAAATGTTTTTATCCACATATTACTCTCGTTTGAATTATGTAAGTAAATGTTTTTTTATTATATTAGGTGAATTTGAAATAAAAGAAGCTTATTGTATTCAAATTTCCTATTCAACATACGAGATGATTCATTATAAATTATAAAGTAACGCATTATACGGAATATATGAACTTTAGGTATAAAACATGCAATTACAGCTGTTTCGGATATACTTTTCGTTTATTAAAACACAGATTTGTAAGTATATTAAAAATATACAGCTCGCATTATTAAGAGTTCAATTGAATAATAAACAAAATGACTTCCATTTTTAAAGTTCCAGTTTCCTTTTAAATAGCTGCAAAAACAATTTATAAATTGCAAATTGTTATTTAAAATTTCTTCTATCTCCCTATAGAAATTTAAATAAAGAAGATGAAGTTAATAGAAAACACTCTTCTTTTTTTTCCTTAATTTGTAAGCATTGCAAAAAAAATAATGGCTTGGTAATGTAATCATTAGTAATATTTTATTTGTTTGTAGACTAATCAATTTTTACGCGTTTTATTAAGGAAAGAAAAAGCTAATCGTGCTGCTATCAATGAAATTATTCATTGTGCACAAACAAAAAGAATCATCAAACTGGTTTTACGATCCAGAAGAGTTTTCTCATACTCATGCATTTTGATATTCAGAGAAATGAGGATCTATTAGTGGACAAAACCTTATCGTAGATGGAACATCTCATATACACATACGCTAACTTGGATATCATAAAAATGTCTAGAGAACGAAATAGTGATTTCAGTTCACCAAAAGCTGAACTTGACAGTGCCGCACTTTTTTATCACCAACACCCAAAACCTGGAAAATTGGAAATACAAGCAACAAAACCTCTTGATAATCAACGTGATTTAGCTCTTGCTTATTCTCCAGGCGTTGCAGCACCATGTCTTGCGATTCATGAAGATCCCAATCTTGCTGCTCAATATACCTCCCGTGCTAATTTAGTCGCTGTTATATCCAATGGAACTGCTGTTCTTGGTTTAGGAAACATTGGTCCACTCGCTTCCAAGCCAGTTATGGAAGGCAAGGCCGTTTTATTTAAAAAATTTGCGAATATTGATGTTTTTGATATTGAAATTGATGCATCCGATATAGAACAAATGGTACAAACAATATCGACCTTAGAACCTACATTTGGTGGTATTAATCTTGAAGACATTAAGGCTCCTGAATGTTTTGACATCGAAGAAAAGCTTCGTGCTAAAATGAAAATTCCAGTTTTTCATGATGACCAACATGGAACTGCCATTATTGTTTCTGCTGCTGTATTAAATGCCTTAAATCTTTCAGGAAAAAAAATTGAAAATGCAAAAATAGTTACCTCAGGTGCAGGTGCTGCTGCCCTCGCTTGCCTTAATCTTTTGGTTCGTCTTGGGGCGAAAGTTGAAAATATTTGGCTTAGTGACTTAGAGGGAGTTGTTTATGAAGGTCGCAAGACCCTTATGGATCGTTGGAAAATCAATTACGCACAAAAAACGGACGCACGAACTTTATCTGATATTATTGATGATGCGGATATTTTTCTAGGCCTATCTGCGGGTGGTGTTTTAAAGCCTGAATATCTTAAAAGAATGGCTCAAAATCCACTCATTTTAGCGCTGGCTAATCCAGTACCAGAAATTATGCCTGAAGAAGCACGCTCTATACGACCAGATGCAATGATCTGCACAGGACGCTCTGATTATCCCAATCAAGTTAATAATGTCCTTTGTTTTCCCTATATCTTCCGTGGTGCATTAGACGTAGGTGCTAGTGCAATTAATGAAGAAATGAAAATGGCCGCTGTTCATGCGATTGCTGCCCTTGCACGTGAAGAAACTTCAGATGTTGTAGCACGTGCATACTCAAAAGAACCACCCAATTTTGGACCAGACTATCTGATCCCCTCTCCTTTTGATCCGCGTTTAATACTGCGTATTGCCCCCGCTGTTGCTAAAGCAGCAATGACAACTGGTGTCGCCATTCGTCCCATTGAAGATATGGAGGCCTACTATGATATCCTCAATCGATTTGTCTTTCTTTCTGGTTTAACAATGAAACCTGTTTTTGCTGCAGCAAAAACAGCAAAACGTAAACGCGTCATCTATGCCAATGGTGAAGATGAACGCGTCCTTCGTGCAGCACAAGTTGTCATTGAAGAACAAACAGCAACGCCCCTCCTTATCGGCCGTCCACATGTCGTAGAAGCAAGATTAAAACGCTTTGGTTTAAGAATTCGTCCCGGTATAGATTTTGAATTAACAAACCCTGAAGATGATCCACGTTTTCGTGATTATGTTAATTTGTTTTTTCATTATACAGGAAGGCGTGGTGTTACGCCTGAAATGGCAAAAACAGTAGTGAGAACATCAACAACGGCTATTGCTGCCCTTGCCGTTATGCGTGAAGAAGCAGATGCAATGATTTGCGGCTTAGAAGGACGCTTTGAACGCCAACTTGAATTGATTGAACAAATTATCGGTCTTGATCCTAATGTTCACCGTTTTTCTGCTATGAGTTTGCTTATCTCTCAACAACGTACTCTTTTCCTTACAGATACTTACGTCAATGAAAATCCTTCTGCAGAAGAAATCGCTGAAATGACTGTGTTGGCAGCTCAAGAAGTTGAAGCATTTGGAATAACACCAAAAGCAGCCTTATTATCACACTCAAACTTTGGTTCTAAAAACACAGAAAGTGCGCGTAAAATGCGACGTGCAACAGAAATTCTTGCCAAATTACACCCTGATTTAGAAGCAGATGGTGAAATGCATGCTGATGCTGCCCTTTCCAAAGTTTTTCGTGATCGTGTTTTTCCTAATTCTCGTCTTAAAAGTGAAGCTAATTTGCTTGTCTTTCCAACACTTGATTCAGCCAATATCACGCTCAACACTGTTAAAAGCCTCACAAATGCACTCCATGTTGGTCCTATTCTAATCGGGGCAGCACGTCCCGCCCATATCTTAACACCTTCAGTAACTTCCCGGGGAGTTGTTAATATAACAGCCCTTGCTGTCCTTGCTGCCAATAGAAAAAATAGTCTCGTAAAATAAATGCGTAATAAAATTTCAAAGTTTTTTAAATATTGAGATATAGTATTTCATGTACTGTAAACCTCTTTTCTCTATAGATAAAGACAGCTATATTCTGGATTAAGTCTTTTTTTAAAAGAGAAAAAAGGCTAGAAGAACAATATTAAATGTATTTTGAATTTACTAACTCTATAATAAGGAATCCGTACATTGCCTTCCACGTTTGATAAAGTTGCTGATATCATTGCAGAAATCAGTGAAATTGATCGCAATACAATTACACCTGAAAGTCATACAATTGACGATCTAGGAATCGACAGTCTTGATTTTCTTGATATTGTTTTCGCTATTGATAAAGCTTTCGGAATAAAAGTCCCTCTAGAACAATGGACACAAGAAGTCAACGAAGGTACCGTTGCAACAGAAGAATACTTTGTTCTTAAAAACCTTTGTGCAAAAATTGATGATCTCGTTGCCTTAAAACAGGCGGAGTAGTTTTTTCGCCATGCATGATCAATCTGTATTCATCACTGGTATAGGTCTCATAAGCTCTCTGGGGGAAGGAACTGATCAACATTGGAATCTCTTAAATGATCCAATCCGTACACCAAACCTAGATTATACAACTTTTTCACCCTACACGGTTCATAAATTGCCCGAAATTGATTGGAGTTTACAAATTCCTAAAAAAAGTGATCAACGGCAAATGGGAACATGGCAGCGTCTTGGTACCTATGCGGCTGGTCTTGCTCTTGATGATGCCGGCATGAAAAATAATGAACAACTCACTTCAACAATGGATATGATCGTAGCTGCAAGTGGGGGAGAACGTGATATTACTGTTGATACACAGATTCTTTCTAAAGCGCGCGCAGTTGCCGATCATGCCTCTATGTTAAATGTTGCTCTTTCAACTGAACTTCGCCCAACATTATTTTTGGCACAACTTTCAAACCTTTTGGCAGGAAACATTTCAATTGTTCATAAAGTCACTGGATCATCTCGTACATTTATGGGAGAAGAAGGAAGTGGTCTTTCTGCACTTCAAATTGCTGTAGCTCGTATTAAATCAGGTCAAAGCACCCATGCTCTTGTAGGAAGTTCCTATAATGCACAAAGTTATGATATGTTGTTGGCGCATGAGCTTGGTGGTCTTTTAACCCATAATGGATGGAGCCCAGTGTGGGATCGTGAAATCCACCCCGGCGGCGGTATCATAGCCGGTTCTGGTGGTATCTTCCTAGTTATTGAAAGTGGAGAACATGCCAAAAAACGCAATGCACGTGCTTATGCTGAAATTAACCAAATTATTACAGACCAAACAGATAGAACCAAAATTCCACTTAGAGAGTCAATTGCAACAATGTTGAAAACTGCTGGCGCTAAATCTGCCTTAGCCATTTCAGCAGCCTCAGGAGCTCACGAAGCAACAAAAGCAGAACAAAATGCTCTTGATAATGCTGATCTATCTTATCGTGGCATTACAACATTATTTGGTTATATGAGGGAAGCACAATTTCCTCTAGCTCTAGCTCTTGCAGCACTTTCAATTGAAAAAAAACATTGTTTTCCAGCGTTAAGTCCTCATGAAAAACCTTTTTCTAAAGAAGTACGTGAAATATTTGTTACAACTATTGGTATAAAAAGAGCTGAAGGTATTGTGCGTCTTACAGCTGTTTGAAGGGGAAATTTCTATAGTGAAATATCATGATCATTTTGAGCGTCCACTTGTAGCAATAACTGGTGCAGGCATTGTCACATCACTGGGACAAGGGAAACATGAAAATTGGCAAAAATTAACAAGTGGTGTAAGTGGTATCCACAAAATAACACGTTTTCCCGTTGAGGGATTAAATACATATATTGCTGGAACAATTGATTTTCTTAAAGAAAGTACACTTGGTGCTTCAGCTCTCTCTGAGAAGCTTGCACATCTTTCTGCTGAAGAAGCTTTAGAACAAGCTGCTATTGATAAAAAAAAATTTAATGGACCACTCTTTCTAGCTGCTCCTCCTGTTGAACTTGAATGGAAAGCACGTTTTAGTCTTGATCAAGAGGAAGAATTCAATAATGAGCCTTCTTATGCACATCTTCTTAAAGTCTGTAAGGATAAACTCCATGAGACGCTTTTTGAAGCCACACAATTTGGTGCAATTGCAGAAAAACTTCAAAAAACATTTGGCACAAAAGGACTTCCTGTTACACTTTCCACTGCCTGTGCATCTGGTGCAACAGCAATTCAATTAGGTGTTGAGTCTATTAGACGGGGAGAAACAAATCGAGCTCTCATAATTGCGACAGATGGATCAGTTTCAGCAGAATCTCTCATCCGTTTTTCGTTACTATCTGCTCTTTCAACTCAGAATGAGCCTCCAGAAAAAGCAGCAAAACCCTTTAGCCGTGATCGAGATGGTTTTGTTATGGCAGAAGGCTCAGGCGCTCTTGTTCTTGAATCTCTTCAAAGCGCATTAAACCGTAATGCTACAGTTTTAGGAATTTTAGCTGGCTGTGGAGAAACCGCCGATGACTTTCACCGTACACGTTCAAAACCCGATGCATCACCAGCAATTGAATCCGTTCGCAAAGCTTTAGACGATGCAAAAATAACCATCAATGAAATTGACTATATTAATGCCCACGGAACTTCAACACCTGAAAATGAGAAAATGGAATATCTTGCATTATCAACAGTATTCGGTGATCTTTTAAAGCATATTCCAGTTTCTTCTAATAAATCAATGATTGGGCATACATTAACTGCTGCTGGTGCAATAGAAGCGGTTTTTTCGCTTTTAACCATTCAATCGGGGATACTTCCACCGACAATAAATTATGATAATCCTGACCCTGCGATCTCTTTAGATGTTGTTCCTCATCATAGCCGTAAGGCCTGTGTCAATGCGGTTTTGTCAAACTCATTTGGATTTGGTGGTCAAAATATGAGTCTTGTTATCACTGCATATAAAGGATAATCCTTTAATAATAAAATTTTATAACGCTAACCTAATAATATATTTAAGGGGGATGATAATGCGTGCACTGCAACTCTTCGATGATCGTCGGCTTGAAATCACCAATATTTCCCCGCCATCTTCACCTAGTATAGGTGAAGTAACTGTGCGGATAAAAGCCGTTGCTCTTAATCATATTGATGTATGGGGATGGCGTGGCATGGCTTTTGCGAAAAGAAAAATGCCACTCATCATTGGTGCAGAAGCCTCTGGTGAGGTTATACAAATAGGAGATGGCGTTGAACATCTCCAACTTGGACAGATTGTCTCAATTTATGGTGCACAAACCTGCGGAGTATGCCAAGCTTGTCATGAAGGACGGGATAATCTTTGCAGTCAGGTAAAGGGAGTCTACGGTTTTCACCTTGATGGATTTGCGTGTGAGCTTGTCAATTTGCCAGCACGTTTATTAGTTCCATCACCACCCCAATGTGATGAATTGCAGGCAGCAGTTGCTCCAATTACTTTTGGTACCGTAGAACATATGCTTTTCGATAACGCAAAACTACAAGCAGGAGAAACAATCCTGATACAGGCTGGTGGTTCAGGTATTGGTTCTGCAGCCATTCAACTTGCAAAACACATGGGCTGTACAGTTATCACAACTGTAGGTTCAGATGAAAAAATTGCAAAAGCACACTCTCTTGGGGCAGATCATGTGATTAATTATCGTAAAGATCGTTTTGAAGGTGTAGTGCGTAAATTAACCCAAAAAAAAGGTGTTGACGTTGTTTTTGAGCATGTTGGTGTAGATACATGGAATGGTTCTCTGTTATGTATGAAAAAAGGAGCACGTTTAGTGACTTGCGGTTCTACCTCTGGTGTTTCAGCACCAATAAATCTCATGCAATTATTCCAGCAACAGCTTAAGATATTCGGTTCATTTGGCTGCCGTATGGAAAATATGAAAAATGCCATGCAAAAAATGGCACAAAAAGCCGTACACCCTGTCATTGATACAATTGTTGGGCTGGATGAAATTGATACAGCTTTAAAACGAATGGAGAGCCGTGATGTTTTTGGTAAAATTATCCTTAAAATCGATTAAATCATGATGAAGCTTTCTCTTAAAAATCTCATATATCGTATTAAAATTATAGCTAAAAAAATATCCTACTTGTTATGGGCATATCTGCTCTTTGGTTCTTTATTTATTCTAAAATGTTTTCCAGCCAAAATGGGAATTTCTTTTTTTGCTTGGTTAGCAAAAAAAATTGGTCCCCTTGTACATCGTCATCAAATCACACTTGCAAACCTTAGGAGTGCATATCCAGAAAAAACAGAGCAAGAACTCCGTGCGATTGCAATAGAAATGTGGGAAAATATAGGACGTTTCCTAGCCGAATATATTTTTCTTGATAAAATTTTTGATTTTGATCCTCATGCAGACGAGCCAGGTTTCATTGAGGTTAAAGGTATTGAAATATTTGAGCGATTAAAAAATGAAAAAAAACCACATATTTTTTTCACCGCACATACTGGAAATTTTGAACTTCTGCCTATTTGTGCACAAAGTTTTGATCTTAATGTTACGGTATTATTTAGACCACCCAATAATCCCTATGTTGCCAAACGAATCCTTAAAGCACGACAAACTTCTATGGGACACCTTGTTCCCTCCAAGGCCGGAGCAGCATGGGCATTAGCAGCCAAATTAGAAGAAGGTGAAAATGTTGGTATGCTCGTTGATCAAAAATTTCGCCGCGGTATCATGGGAACATTTTTTAACAGACCTCTTAAAACAAACCCCTTAATTATAAAACTTGCTCGACAATATGACTGTGATATTTATCCAGCACGTTGTATTCGTTTGCCTAGTGGACGTCATCGTTTAGAGTTATATGAACATGTAGAACTTCCACGTGATGAAAAAAATGATATCGATATAGCTGCTTCTACGCAAAAATTAAATGATATTGTTGAATCTTGGGTCCGTGAATATCCTGGACAATGGATGTGGTTACATAGGCGTTGGGACATCTAACATAAGCTCTATTGCTTACAAAGGAAGTGCAAAATGTTAGCCTCAAAAGATATCAAAGATCTCACAGCAATTATCACTGCATTACGAAACTCTGATAATGGTTGTATCTGGCATAAAAAACAAACTTTTGAATCCCTCATACCCTATATGCTCGAAGAAGTTTACGAAGTCATCGATGCCATTGAACGAAAGAATCGAAAGGATCTCTGTGAAGAACTTGGGGATCTTCTTTTACAAGTTGTCTATCATGCTACCATAGCACAAGAAGAAGGCAGCTTTACTTTTGAAGATGTTGTTTATGCAATCACGGAAAAAATGATTCGACGCCATCCTCATGTTTTTGGAAATGCCGAGCAAAAAAAACGAGGATTTATAAAAGAGGAGTGGGAATATATAAAAAAAAGAGAACAGGTTGAACAAAAAAGAATGTGCGAAGAAAAAAACAACAATTCCTCCACAAGCATACTCGCAAAAGTAAAACAAATCCAGCCAGCAAACCAAGAGGCACTTGCTTTACAAGAAGCAGCAGCTAAAGTAGGTTTTGATTGGCAAAAAAGTGATAAAGTTTTTGAAAAAATAGAAGAAGAACTCGAAGAGCTCAAAGAAGCCATCAAAAATAAACAAAACTCAGAGATAGAAGCAGAGTTTGGAGATCTCTACTTTATACTCCTTAACCTCGCGCGCCACTTAGCGATTGATTCACAAAAAGCATTAAAAAAAACGAATATAAAATTTCGAAATCGTTTCGCCTATATTGAAGAAAAGCTATCCACTCAATCTAAAACACTCACTGACGCATCCTTGAATGAAATGGAAGCACTTTGGAAGCAAGCTAAAAATGAACAATAAAAAATAGTAGATTTCTTCTACCTAAAAGAACAAGCCCCTCTAAAATTACTAAATTATAATTTAGCTCAGCTCAATTTGTTTTATATTGATCCTGCGTAGCAGGACGAAGTTCCACCGATTCTCCACACCCGCATGCTGAAACTTGATTAGGATTTTTAAAGATAAAACCAGACCGCAGCGTTGTCACTTCATAATCCATCTGCGTCCCTAATAAAAATAATACCGCATCATGTGCTACAAAAACACGGGCACCATTCACTTCAACAACATCCGCATCTATCCCCTTTTCTTTGACAAGAGTAATTGTATACTCCATCCCTGCACAACCACCTTTTTTGATACCAACAAGAATACCCTGTGCATCTTTTGCATCCATAATCGCTTTAACACGATCCACTGCTGCTTGCGTCAAATTTATTACCGAAAAACGGCTCATAGTTTACTCTTTTCTTAGTTCAATAGACACTTTGAAAGTTTTTCCTCTATAATATTTTATCTGATATTTCAGAAAAAAAACAAAACATAAATTAAAGCATTCTGACCTTGTTTATTTGGATAAAAATACATACCCGTAAAATGAGATTTGTGATTATATAATCCAGAACTTACAATTTTTTGTCCACATAAAATGCAAAATACCTCATCTATAAAAACTCTAAAAAAACGAAAACTTTTCAAAACCATACATTCACTCCTCTTCTTTTGAAAATCTTTATCTTTTTAGAAAAGTAACGATTAGGTAAGAAAAAAAATATACCTTCCGCACTCATTTGCTCCAATTCATACCCCTAAAGTCACCAATCTTACCCCCTCACAATCTCAAAAGTAATTAAATGCATACATCTATTAACTATAGTGCTAAAAATTTAATGATCACAAAGAATTTTACAAATTCGTTATTTATCTTGAATTAACAACAAAATATTGATGTCCAAAATTTTTACTTTCAAAAGCTCTAAGTGCAAGAGCATTTTAGATTATTCTGTTTATTTTTTCTCTTGCCTTTAAAGAAACAGTCATTTAATCGTTTTACACAAACTCGGAGCGTAGCGCAGCTTGGTAGCGCACTTGACTGGGGGTCAAGGGGTCGTGGGTTCAAATCCCGCCGCTCCGACCATTTTTAAAATGCTATAAAATAAGCTTACTTAAAAAGTGAATGATTATGCATTTCAATTGCACACACATGAAATTTTTCTTCAACATAGAATAATGTGCAATGATATTTTATCATAAATTCGAGATAAGCTGTTTTATTTAAATGCGCTTCTTCTTAGGAAAACACATACGAAACGCGAGACCTTTTGTCTCGCGTTTTTTATTCTTCAGAAAAATTTATAATTATTCGATCTCATATTTTCTAAATTTTCTTTACACGATAATGTCGCTGTTATCATTTTTTGTAATGGATGGTGACATCTGTACGGTTATCTTTTTAGGTTTTAATTCAGCTGGCATTTCCCTTTTAAGCTGAATATGAAGAAGTCCATCTCCAAGTTCTGCCCCAATAACCTTAACATGATCAGCTAAATGAAAACGCCGTTCAAAAGCACGCGAAGCAATACCTCGATAAAGGAATTCTCGCTCTTCATCATCATTTTTAGACTTTCTGTCTCCCTTAACGATCAGCTGGTTACAATGCGTTTCAATATCAATTTCATCTTGAGAAAAACCAGCAACAGCCATAGAAATTCTATAAGAATCTTCAGTTAAACGCTCGATATTATAAGGGGGATAAGAAGAAACTTCGTCTGGTTGTGTTCTAGAATCAAACCAGTTAAAAAGATGATCAAAACCTACTGTGGAACGATAAAATGGTGAAAAATCTACTTGACGCATAATATTGCCCTCCTCTAGAGCGACTATAATTTATAACTAATTCACAAAGTTCCCACATGGCAAACTTACTTGTGAACCTGCGGCCCCATCATGGCAACCGCACTATATTATCTAGTAATCGTTTTTCTTTATTTCAACTCTTTGGGACCTAAATTGATAAAAACTATCTAAAAAGCAATATACCCCTTTTTAAATCCTTTTTCTTCATTACATAAATGTCAAAGCACTAAGCAGCAAATACATTGTAAAGGATTTCAATTGGAAACACCTCTTTATCCCATAGACTGGGGGGCCACTCCTCTTAATGTCCATCATGGTACTCTTAAAATAGCAATAGATCATGAAATTCGTTTTGCTATAACATATCCTGAGGTGGAAAAATCTAAGGGAACAATTGTTATTCTCAAAAGTTACGCAAATGCTTTAGAAAAATATTTTTTATTAATAAATGAAATTTCTAAACGCGGTTTTCATACAGCAATATTTGACTGGTTTGATCAAGAAAAAACATCCCTCAAGATAAGAAAACAAAACAGACATCATTATTTTGATATAAATAACGATATTAATGACTTATATAAATTTCTTAAAAATATTGTTTATCCTAATTGTCCGCCACCTTACTCTATGCTTGCCTACGGCATAGGTGGATTGATAGCACTTAGCGGATTAGATCTCATTAATCATCAGTTTAATAGATTGCTCTGTGTTTCTCCCCTTTTTGCTCCATTCGGCAATAAAACAAATGGTTTTCAACATAAATTAACACAATTTCTTTCTGATATAGGTCTTGGCTTTATACCAGCGAAAGATGGTAAAAAATTAAACAAAACAAAACAAAAAAATATACAATTGGGACACATACATAAAGTGCCGCTCTCTTCCATTAAGCCCCCAACATCCCAATGGATAGCATCAGTATTTAATGCGATTGATTCTGTGAAGAGAAATGTACTTCATGGAGATTTACGAATCCCAACACTCTTTATTCTTGCCAATCAAAATAATATTGCAAACAACATTGAAGTGCAGCAATTATGCCAACACACACGTCTGACAGAAAGTATTACTATTACAGGCGCTGAACTGGATACAATTATGGTTAACGAAGATTATAAAAAGCAATTTTGGGCTGCATTTGATGCATTTATTCCCTATAATGTATCTGTAAAATAACACTAAACCTTAATTCTGCTCCGCCCTATCAAAAAAGAAATTTTCTACGAGCATTGGATCTACAAACACTTTTTAATATAATGGATTTTACTTTCCAACCACTCATATGATTCGTTTTCTAGCCTCTACAGACAAGCCATGACCTAAATATTCACCACGCATTCTAATAAAAAAACTAATATACAAAGTATATCATTACATTAAACAATATTATTTTATATCATAAAAAATAACTTAATAAAAAACTATTTATATAAATAAAAATAATAAATCTATCTTAATATAACATGATACATATTTATAAATAAAGCATCAAAATACTATTTTTGATTTGTTATAAAATACTCATTTAATATTATATCTAGAAAAATAATATTTTTCATCTATTTAAGGAAAAAAACTGGAAATAAAGCGCATTTATAATATTTATTACAAATCTCTATAAAAACAAACAACTATAAAATTTCTATTTCTTAGGAGAACTTTTTAAAAACAATAAATTAACATAATATTCTTTTAATTTCTCGATATAGGAAGTCCCTACAATAATGGTTTTCATAAGTTTTTTAATGGAATTCTGATAATAATCAGCAAATTTAAAAGAAAAGATAGCAATGAATCATCTTAGAAGTTTTAGAGCCCCCCTTCTTTTTTCAAAATCACATATATTTCGAATTTAACCAACTCACAACGAATATGCTGTATTCTGAATAAGAATGTAAGAATTAACCATTTTGCCATTCATTTCAATTATGAGCATTTTACCATCTTTTTTCTAAATACTCTATATTGTATAATTGATGCGGCAAAACTCTGACAAATGGAGCCATTGGAACATAATCATGAAACGAATCCTGCTCGCAGAAGATGATAACGATATGCGTCGCTTTCTCGTAAAAGCCTTAGAACGTGCAGGCTACGAAGTCGCCGATTTCGATAATGGTATTAGCGCATATGAACGTTTACAAGAAGAGCCATTTTCCCTTCTCCTGACTGATATTGTGATGCCAGAGATGGACGGAATCGAACTTGCACGACGTGCTACTGAGATTGACCCTGATTTACGAGTAATGTTCATTACAGGTTTTGCAGCAGTAGCACTCAATTCAAATAGTGATGCCCCTCCTGATGCAAAGGTTCTCTCTAAGCCATTTCACTTACGTGAACTCGTCAATGAAGTTGAAAAGATCCTTATCGCTGCTTAAAAAGTATTTTTAAAGTTATTTGCATCTGTTGAAAGAGAAAATGAAATTAGGCATTGACGTTTGGCATTCTATATGGTGTATGCAACATCAATGAATGGGCGTGTAGCTCAGCGGGAGAGCACTACGTTGACATCGTAGGGGTCACAGGTTCAATCCCTGTCACGCCCACCATTCAACTTTATAGTATAAATAAATTATTGAATTATCGTATTCTTCCAAGGTGCGGGATGCGTAAATAAAGGTTCGGAAATAAGATTTTGCAACATGCCTCTACAAAGGGCATGCCTTAGGGAGTGTTTCTAATATTTTTTACGTTCTGATAGCGCCTCTTGGGGGAAGCCATCTAAAAGTATCACAAACGTAATAACAACATCATTTTGCAACAGATTAGAAGTTGGATTTTAAAATTCTTTCGACAAGCATAGGCTTCTGTTCTAAAAAATATTGTTTATTTCCTGATCTATCCCCTGTTTTTCTTAATTCTTTCATGTCTATTGGTATACACTTGTTGTCCAAACAGTTAGATATAACCACAGTCACTTCGATAGATATAAAACACTTAACCTTAGAGCTGTATTTTGAGTTTACCAATTACAAATTATAATAAAATATCAAAAAGAGTAAAAAAACACGATAAAAGCAAATTTTTTCATTCTAAAAATACATTGATTTATAATCATGTTTTATTGTTTGCCATGTTCAATGAGAAATCCGAATATCGTAATGTTTTCTCATTTCAAACCTATTTATATTGAATCAAACAAAACCGTCTCTCTTACACGTCATAAGAGGAATTAGTATTAAGTAAAAATTGTATAAAAAAGCACAAAAATGCCGATAAATGCCTCAAGTGCTAAAATCTATTGCAACATCGGAGGCTGACAAATAGGCAAAGTATATGATAGCGTCAGCTTATTTCTTCATAAGTGTAAAGATGATGGAGCTCAATGGATTTATCATTGTACCATTCACGAGCGCCAGCGTAAAGTGAGCTTTAAGAGATATCTCTTAAAACAAAGCCTGTAAAATGGCATTCTCCTCACACTATATTCTTATTGAAATAATGATCACCTTGAACCGTGTGAGTTTAGATCTTCAGATCTCATCTGTATAACATTTTAATGTGATTGTTATCCAATATTAAAATACTTCTAACATGATGTACAAACTATAAAGAAATAAGAAAAAACATTTGAAAATGTAAATATGAAATCTAAAAATTTAACTCTAAGATACAATCTATCTTCATTCATATAAATACACAGTATACATTCTTAAACCTATAAGACTAAGAAAACCTAAACATTGATGCAACCTATAACCCTACCTGAGAAAAAGTGACAATCATGTTAAATCAAATTGTCCGCAAGTGTCTCTCATTGAAAAAAACAATATCTTATCTGGACGGCACATATAACAACTTTTTATACGAAAAAACTATAAAGAAGTAATTCGTTATGAATCACAGCTTCCAAGACAAGAAGATATTCCCTACCTCTTGTGCCGTCTGTAAATTCTCATCATAAACAGTTCTAAATCGAATCCATCATGCCTTGTATCTAATCAAAATCGATCTTACCAAAGATCATGCTGAAAAACGTAATAATATTATTCATAAAAAATAAAAAAAATCACAATAGATGTTTTTTGGCAATTTCACCAGCATTAGCCGCAATGCTTAAATCTAATCTAAGAAATAAAATATTCATTTTCAGAAAGATGAAAAGAAGCTCGTAAAAAAGAGTTTTTGCAATCTGTTTCCTAAAGCATGTGATATAGTAGCAACACGCGGCAAGAATATGCAATGCTAAAGTTTCAGCAATCAAAAGCAATTTTTACTGAAAAAAGAGAAAACAGCATCATTTTATACTAAAACAGTCAACAGAAAACGTTTAGCAACAAAATCAACCAAAAAACATCAAAAAGGTTCGGGAGTTTACAGAAAAATAAGCTAATAGAATAAAAGGAAAACTCTCTAACTTTTTATAGCCTATTAATATCATTTAAACATGGTGATCCCGACAGGATTCGAACCTGTGACCCACGGCTTAGAAGGCCGTTGCTCTATCCAGCTGAGCTACGGGACCCAACTGATTATTTTCTCAATTCAAAATAGCATCTTTAATTCAATGTGTCCAAGAATGCTGCCGATCACTGCGAAAATTATCAGAATAAGAAATAGCACGTCGAATCGACGTATGTTTCTTTTCTACACGGTAAGAGATAGCATTCTTACGCGCAAAAGCAATCGCTTCTTCCTTCCTATTAAATCGGATTCTCACCTGATTATTCATATCAGACGTTGCCGTGTACCCCATAAGAGGTTCAAGCATTTTCGCTTTCACCGGCTCATACTCTAGAATCCAAAAACCTGTATTCCCCTTACCTGACTGCATAGCTGTCTTAGCAGGACTATAAATACGTGCGATCATGCCTTTTTCCTTCAGATTACACAACGCTTGAATGATAGTTTCTCACCACACGTACCCAATTGGGTCATTCTCACACACTCAATCAAATATGGTCGGAGCGATAGGATTCGAACCTACGACCCCCTGATCCCAAATCAGGTGCGCTACCAGGCTGCGCTACGCTCCGCCATTTACATTTACTTGATGCACATTTCCTAAAATTTTCACAACAGAAGTGCAAGAGAAAAACACACTTTTTTTTAATTTTGTTGCATTTCTTTACAAAAAAGCACATTTTTAAATCTTTTTCCCTATTCAATAACAGATTTATTAACAAGTAGTAGAAAATAACCTCCGTAGAAAATCCAATCTATATTAAAAAAGAATGAATTTCTCTATAAGGACTTCATAATTCTTGTCCTGTTTTAAGCAAGCTCTCACTGTATCAAAACGCATTCCACAGATACAATTTTAGAAAAAAACGACTTAAATATCATAGAAAAACTTTCCCAAAGAGCACATAAGCCAAAAAATTAAGCTGTATTAAGCTTTTTCCTCTCTTTTTCTATCTTCCCAAAGACGCTTTTATTAAAAATTCTAGAATCTTCTACAATCCAAATCCATAAACAACAAACATTTTTTCAAAGCACAAAGATTTTATTATAAATAAAATAAAGCGCTCTTTTTAGAAAAATTTTCAAATGCGAAGATGGAAAGAATTCAACATCATACAATAAAATCTCAAAGCTATTTAAAATAAACACATGATAAAAGTAAAAAATATTATTTTTTACTTTTATATAGATATCCAAAAAGGAGAAAATTTAAATGACTTGTCTTTCCACGTATTGAAACGATAGTAGAAGGACAGAATAAGTAAGCCATGATAAGGAGTATTTACGGATTTCTTCTATTCAAAACTTCAGCAATAACAGAACGTGTTATTTTTCTTTTTCTTTGTAATGCCAACTGATCAACAGAATCAATAACACGCTTCAATGAAAATAAAGAACGTTCACAACGACTTACAAGATAATAAACCGTATCTGGATGTACAATAAGTTGCCTATCTGAAAAAAGCTTAAATGCAACAGCTGTTAACAATGCATCATCAGGCTGATTAATTTCAACGAACATTACCGAATTAAGACGACTTTTTAGATCATTTAACATTAAATTCCAAGCGGAAGGAAGTGTTCGTGCCGTCATCAATAAAGTAGCTTGTCGTGCATCAAGATTTGCTTGCTTAATACTGTTAATTAAATGAAAAAGTTCTGTCTCATTGATTTCACCTGTATCAATATCCTCTATTAAAAATGATCTGCCTAAAGAAGCCATAGTAATAGCCTGATCAATTTCATTGTGCTGAATCCTGAAAGCATCTGCTTTTTGGAGCCATATATTAGAAAAGTGCGTTTTTCCAGAGCCTTCTTTACCAACCAAAACTGCAATAGGTAAGCTCCAATTGGGCCAGTGATCAATAAGCTGAAAAGCCATACGATTGCTTTCCGTTACCACTAAATCCTCAAATTGAAAAATCGGATCATAGGGAAAATTTAAAGATAATTGCGTTTCACGCCCATTCATTTTAGCGGCTCCGAATTTCCGCTTCGCGAATACATCTGAGAACTCAGATAAGTATGAAGAGCAAAACGAACTAAAACGCCAACAGCCGCGGCCGCAGGAATAGCAACAAGCATACCAGTAAAACCAAAGAGTGAAGAAAAAGCAAAAAGTGAAAACATCAACCATACGGGATGTAATCCCACTGATGAACCTACAAGCTTGGGTTGAAGGATATAACCTTCAATAAACTGACCAATTAAAAAAAGTGCCATCACAACGATGATTCCCCCCCAATTATTGGGATAAAACTGGACCCATGCAATACCAACAGAAAGGACCAAGCCACTCATTGTGCCGATATAAGGAACAAAGCTAATAAGACCAATAAACATACCAATCAAAAGACTAAAATTGAGTCCTGCAATCGTTAAACCAATAGCATAATAGCCTCCCAATATGAGACAAACTGTTCCTTGTCCACGAACAAAGCCTGCAATAGCTCTATCCATTTCATGAAAAATACTACGAACAGTTTCAAGATGATCACGCGGTATTAACGAATCGATTGCTGTTACCATACGTGGCCAATCTAATAACATATAAAATGCCACCACAGGTGCCACAACAAATAGGCTAACGATATTAACGATTGATTTTCCTGACTTTAAAAGTGAATTCAAAAGAGACGTAATAAAATCCGAACCTTCTCCCAAAAATCCTTTAATATTATTCCGTAATTCATTTGGATCACTTCCAAAATAGCGCCTTAACCAATCAAAATCATGCTCAACAAAAAAGGTTTGAATACGATTAATGTAAACAGGTAAACCATCACTCATAAATTGCTGTATTTGCCAACTAATAACAGGAATCAAAATAATTAAAGCAGCAACAAAGGTAATAACAATAAATAGGGTGATAAGGACAGTCCCAAACACACGACGAATACCAAATTTTTCAAGTAATTGAACAATGGGATTGAGAAAATAAGCCAACACAATCCCTGCCACAAAAGGAAGCAAAATTGATCCAAAAACAAACATAAAAAAAATGAAAAAAATCAGCGTACCAAGCCAAAAAAAGATTTGCCTTTTCATATTATTCGGCAAAGGTAATTGAGTATACGCTGGCACATAAGTCTTATAACGATCACGAGATGTATTCTCACTCACTTTCTTTCTCATAAGCTGCCAAGAGGACTGTCCGTGATTATCTGATATCTTGCTCATAAAATATCCTAAAAAATTCTTCACAAAAAATTATAAACAACTTCAAAATAAGGTACAAGAAAAGTTGCTTATTTTCTTATCAATATCTCTTGCAGAGAGAACTCTATCATGGCATTGCATAATATCAAAACCTGATTTTCCATTAAAGGAAGGCTCCAATGAGCAATCAAGATCTTACAAATAATAAATCCAAGGCTGGGGATAAATCCAAAGCTGGTCTTACCTACGCAAAAGCCGGTGTAAACATCGATATGGGTAATGCCATGGTAGAAAAAATTAAACCCTTTATACGCGCAACAAAACGAGCCGGAACAGATGCAGAAATTGGCGGTTTTGGTGGACTTTTTGATTTAAAAGCAGCAGGCTTTACGGATCCTATCCTAGTAGCAGCCAATGATGGTGTGGGAACAAAATTAAAAATTGCCATTGAAGTAGGTCACCATAACACTGTAGGTATTGATCTTGTAGCTATGTGTGTCAATGATTTACTCGTACAAGGGGCTGAACCTCTCTTTTTTCTGGATTATTTTGCAACTGGAAAGCTTGACCCTGAACAAGGAGCTGCGATTGTTTCCGGTATTGCAGAAGGATGTAAACAAGCCGGTGCTGCTCTTATTGGAGGAGAAACTGCAGAAATGCCAGGAATGTATGCAGAGGGAGATTATGATCTAGCTGGTTTTGCTGTTGGAGCATGCGAACGTAGCAAGCTACTCCCTTCAAAAGATTTGACAGAAGGTGATATTATATTAGGTCTAAGCGCCTCTGGAATTCATTCCAATGGCTTTTCGCTTGTTCGACGAATCATCCAGCAAAATTATCTCAAATGGAATGACCCTGCCCCTTTTTCCCCTGAAAGCAGCCTTGGTATAGCACTTCTTACACCAACACGCATTTATGTAAAATCGCTTCTTCCCATCATGCAAAAATATGAAGGGATTAAAGCTCTTGCTCATATTACGGGTGGAGGTTTTCCTGAAAATATTCCACGCGTCCTTCCATCCTCTCTCTGCGCTGAAATTAATCTTTCTAGCATCAATGTTCCAGCAGTATTTTCATGGATTGCCAAACAAGGTAAAATAGAAGAAACAGAAATGTTAAGAACATTTAATTGTGGTATTGGCATGATCATTATCGTAGCACAGCATGCAGCTGAAACAATTACACAAGCTCTTGAAAGAAAAGGAGAGACTGTAACTCCCCTTGGCATTTTAACAAAATGCCAAGATCAAAATAAAGGAATACTTTATAAAGGGGTACTGCATTTATGAAAAAACAAATCGTCGTTTTCATTTCTGGTAATGGATCCAATATGGTCGCCCTTGCTCAAGCTAGTCAACAAACGGCATATCCTGCTGAAATCGTTGCGGTTATTTGCGATAATCCGCGTGCCAACGGTATTGAAAAAGCGCAAAACCATAACTTACCTATTCATATTGTTGATCGTAAAATTTACAAAACAAAAGAAGAGCATGAAGAAAATATTTTTACAATTTTAAATCAATATAAACCGGATTTTCTCTGCTTTGCAGGGTATATGCGCCTTATCTCACCACGTTTTGTAAAACTTTATGAAGGACGAATTTTAAACATTCATCCTTCTCTTTTGCCTTCATTTAAAGGCTTAAACACACATGAAAAAGCTTTACAAGCAGGTGTAAAAATCACGGGTTGCACTGTTCACCTTGTTACAGAAGACATGGATGCAGGAAAAATCCTTGCCCAAGCAGCCGTTCCAGTCTATCCCCATGATACTGCTGAGTGCTTAGCACAAAGAGTTCTTAAAGCAGAGCATAAACTCTATCCCGAAGCCTTAAAAGCATTTATTGAAGGGAAGAGCAAAATGGTCGATACGCAACAACAGCTTTTATCTTTTTGAGTGTATCAACAATCTATTAATCAGCATATTTCAATGCTTTACACATAGTTTTTGCTCAGTATCTACAATTGAAAATCTCTATGAAATATTGACATAATAGAGTCCATCTCTTCATAAATTTTTGCACAAAATATGTAATTTTTTGAATTTTAGTTCATTTTTAAAATTTTTCTTCTTTATTCAATTCTATGACATTATCATAAGCTCTATTTATCAAAATACTCTCGTATTTCGCCTAAAAAATCTTAAAATACGCAATTTTCTATTGCATAAATTTTTGTTTATGACGAAAGTGTTTCTTTAACTGTTACAGCTAACTGTTTGAGTGTAAAAGGCTTAGATAAAAAACCAAAAACAGCATCTTGTGGAAGATTTTTAGCAAAGGCATCTTTTGCATATCCAGAAACGAAAAGAAATTTGATATCAGGATAGTTTTTACGGACTTCCTTCAATAAAGTGGGCCCATCCATTTCTGGCATCACCACATCGGAAACAATAATATCAACATCTCCTTTTTGTTCCTCAAGAATAGAGAGTGCTTCCACCCCACTTGCTGCCTCTAAAACCGTATATCCTCTCATTTGAAGAGCTCTTACCCCCCCCATTCTGACCGCATCTTCATCTTCAACCAATAAAACAGTCGCAGATCCTGTTAAGTCTATATTTTTATCTTTCTCTTCATCTTTTTCAATCTTTTGAGAAATTTCTCCTTTTATATTGGGGATATAACGGGGAAGAAAAATATGAAATGTTGCTCCTTCACCTTCTTTACTTTCACAATAAATGTACCCACCGCTCTGCTTGATAATTCCATAAACCATTGATAAACCAAGTCCTGTTCCTTTTCCAACTTCTTTTGTTGTAAAAAATGGCTCAAACATTTTTTCTTGTATAGCAGCGGATATACCAGCCCCTGTATCTGAAATAGTCAATTGCACATACTCGCCAATTGCTAAACCAAGATGATTAAATTCAGCACTTTGTTGCTTTGTAATATTGTTTGTCGCAATCGTAACAATACCTCCATCTAACATGGCATCACGCGCATTAATAACCAAATTCATAATAACACGCTGGAAAGATGCTTGATCAACTTCAACGCTCCACAAATCTCTTCCATGGATAATTTTTAACTGAATATTATTCCCCAAAAGTGGTAAAATAAGATTGCGGATATCTGATAAAAATTCAGTAAAATCAACTTCTTCAGGTCGAAGTGTTTGCTTTCTAGAAAAAGCTAATAATTGCTGTACAAGAGCAGCTGCTCGATTAGCATTATTTTTAATATTGATCAGATCAGCATGAGCAGGATCAGAACTACGATGCGTATTTAAAAGAAGATCACACGACATTAAAATTGCTGTTAAAACATTATTAAAATCATGAGCAATGCCGCCAGCCAATTGTCCTACAGCTTGCATCTTCTGACTTTGCATCATTTTGTCTTCAAGTGTTTTTTGTTCGGTTGTTTCAATGACAGAGATAATAAGCAAATCTTGCAATGCATCACCATGATAAGGCGGTACAGACATAATATGGAGTCGTAAATGGCATTCTTCATTTTTTTCTAAAACAGTTTCTAGAGAAACAAAATAATTTTTATTTGTCGCAATTCTCTGAAAAGAACGCTCTAACTGCACACAATCACGACGAGAAATAACATCATAAAAATTGACAGCTTTGTCCATACATCCCGTGAGTGATGAAAAAGCTTTATTCATATGAATCAATTGCCCTGCATGATCCACCACGGCTATTGCAAAAGGACTCGCATCAAAATATTCTCCTAATATACTGGGTAATTTTAATTGATCGTCCTCTTCTTTTTGTATTTGTTGTGGAATGATCACAATACGATAAATGGCCTCCTCTTCTAAGAGAGAAGAAACAGATATAAGACAATGGAATATTTTCTCACAAGTCGTGTGTGAATTTAAACATAACGAAAACCTATAAGGTAAAGAGTAACCTGAACTTTGATATCTGTTGGTTTGCAAACAGATATCACTCCATGAGCTCTTAGCGCCAACGCTATCAAATAACGAATCAAAATTATATTGACCAATTGAGAAATTCGCTAAATCAATTGAAAACCATTCGGCAAAAATCGCATTGGCATAAAGAATAGTTCCTTGTCTATTAACGGATACAAAACCAATAGGGGCTTGATCCAAGTGATTGATAGCCTCTTGAAGGTTCGAGAAAAAAACTTCTCGCGTTTGTTGTAAATGCGAAATATCAGTAATACGCCAAAATAAAAGCTTTTTTTTCTGTTTTGTGATAGGCTGCACGGAAATATTATACCAAACAGATTTTTTTGGTGTAGAATCGGTAAAAATTGGTTGTTCTACTCTCAATTCCTCTTGCGCTGCAAGATTATTACAGGCAGCAACCTTTAAGCGATACGAGAGTGCATCTGCTCCTGGAAGATCAGCAATAACCATATAACAAGACACTTCAGGCTTATAGGTCAGAATTTTTTGATAGTTTTGATTAGAATAATAAACAAAACCAGAAAGATCAGAGATTACAATTGCATCATCGCTCCTATTAAAGATGCTAAAATCAAAATCTTCATGCGACCACACATGATATCTTAAAATGCCCATTCCACACAAAACGAGTGTTGCAACACCGATAATTGCTAGAATCAAAAAAGATATTGATATCGCCTTTTGCAAATAGCTTTGTGGATAAAAAAAACCTAAAATACCCACAATGAAAAGAAAAACTAATATAAAAACAACACCAAAAATCACAACTCTTCGATGAACAGAAGACACTGATCTTTTATTATTATCAAAACCTTTATCCATCTCTCATTGCCTTAGATTTAGCTGTTTCTTATATCACAAAACTTCCTTTATATTCATTGTTATAAAGTATATACTATGATATTATCTTTCTAAGAAAGCTCACTTAATGTTAAAAATTTTATTTCTTGTATTTAAGTGAGCCTTTTAAGGGTGTATTTATAAATTTATCTCGATAAAAAACGATATTTTCACACAAAAATGGGAGAAAATCTATGTATATCTGGTTATCAGAGCAAATAGGTGTATCTGCTGCGAAAATAACGATAAGCTCTTTGTTTTTTATAATAACAATCACAGCTATTACCATAATTATCTTGTTTTTACGTCGTTTAAGTACGAGAAGATTCAGCATTAATAGAAAAAAAAGTCTATCACGATTAGCATTATGTGAAGTAATTTCTATAGATCGAGCACGCCGCCTTGTTTTAGTCCGTTGCGATAATAAAGAACATTTGCTCCTTATTGGCGGATTAACAGATGTGGTTGTAGAATCCGATATTACAGGTACATCTAAAATACAAAAGAGAGAAACACACACACATCTAAATTCCGCCCCTACAGAAAGAAACAACATATCGGATAAAAATCCCTCTCCTTTTACGAATCAAGCGGTAAAAGATTCAGCAATCACCGCCGAAATTGAGGGGCGGCAAGAACCATCTTTATTCATTCCTACTCCTCAAAAATAAAAATACACAATTTTATCACCACGAATTTCGTTTTTTATCATTTCAATGACCTTAATCATCGCGATAAACTCTTTCACGTCGTTCGTGACGTTCTTGCGCTTCCAATGACAAAACGGCTATCGGCCGAGCCTCAAGACGCTTTATACTAATGGGCTCGCCGGTTTCTTCACAAAAACCGTATGTCCCATTATCAATGCGCTCTAAAGCAGCATCTATTTTTGAAATAAGTTTCCTCTGACGATCACGAGCACGTAATTCGATTGTACGATCAGTTTCACAAGAAGCCCGATCAGTCAAATCGGGTTGACCAACATTCTCTTCCTGCAAATTTTCCAAAGTCTCACGAGCTTCTTTTAATATATCATTCTTCCAAGAAACCAGTTTAGCACGAAAATACGCCTTTTGCCGCTCATTCATAAAAGGCTCATCTTCACTAGGGCGATATTGACCATCAATCTCTTCGCTCATGCAATAAAAAACCTCCACATATGCTATGTGCGGTCTATATATTGTGCAATACCCATCAACACAAGAGTAAAATGTCTTTTCATAACAATTGACGAATATGTCTAAATGCACTGTTTAGGTTTAATCGCTTTTTATGTAGATTGGATTCTTGATCAAATCTCATCCAGAATCATTTTTCTCGCTTATTGAAAAACTTTAAAAAGAAGGAAATCTAATATCAGATATCAGAGCCATCCCTCCCCTACTCTCTCATTCATTGTTTAAAGTCTAAATGAAGCAACAATAAATCATTTCATCAATGCAAAAAAATAAAATCTTTATAAAGGCAAAGTGTGATATTCACGTTTCAAATACATCAAAGCATCTTTTTCTTGATTACAGTTAATTGCAACAACCTCACCAATCAAAACACAATGGGTTGCGTGCTCATGCCAACAAATCAAACGACAATCAAACGATGCTAGAGCGTCTGAAAGACTAGGCGCCCCCGTTTGCAAAGCTCCCCATTGAGCAACATCAAAACGCTCATTTTGTGTAGAATTGCAACGCCTCGAAAAAACATCCGCTAATGAACGATGCTTTCCTGCCAAGCTATTAACACAAAAATTTCCATTCTCCATAAACACCTGATTCTTTAAATTATGGCGCATGAGACAAACAAGAAGGGTTGGAGGATCATCAGATAAAGAACAACACGCCGAAACAGTCACCCCGCGTCTTCCCTTAATACCATTTGTTGTCACAATATGCACAGCTCCTGCAAAAAGACTCATGGCATCTCGATATTCTTGGGAAGAAACCGCGATAGTATGTTTATGTTGAAGTTCAGGCATCAAATATGTTTTATGATTCGACATATCTTTCACTTATAAAGCTTTAAAATTTCAAGCGATCTTTCCATAAAAAGATCTATAATACATATTCTTTCTTTTCCGTCATAACACAAAAGATATTTGTGTATACACAGCGATATGATAAAAACTGCCAATCAAGGAGATTTTAATGCCCCATTCTCATCTCATTTCGCCTTCTCTCTTGGCTTCTGATTTTTCTAAACTTGGACAAGAAATGTTAGATGTTGTTGATGCTGGTGCAGATTGGCTTCATCTTGATATTATGGATGGGCACTTTGTTCCTAACATCACCTTTGGTCCTGAAATAGTCAAGGCTCTACGCCCATTAACAAAAGCAATATTTGATGTCCACCTGATGATCGCACCAGTAGACCCTTATTTGGAAGCTTTTGCAAAAGCGGGTTCAGATATTATAACCATTCATGCTGAAGCAAGTCCACATCTTCATCGTTCATTACAAACAATCAAAAAAATGGGAAAAAAAGCAGGAATCGCACTCAATCCAAGCACCCCTGAACATGTACTTGAATATTTGCTTGATCAATTAGATCTCATTCTCATCATGACAGTCAATCCCGGTTTTGGTGGACAAAGTTTTATTCCAGAAATAAAAGATAAAATTAAGCGCGTTAAAAGCATGATTGCAAACCGCCCTATTGATCTTGAAGTTGATGGTGGTATCACCGTTGATACAATTGGGATAGCAGCAAAAGCTGGTGCAAATGTATTTGTCGCAGGCTCTGCAATTTATAAAGATGGAAATAAAGAGCTTTACAGAACACGTATTAATGCATTGCGCCAAGCCGCAATCCTCTCGCAACAAGGAAAAAAATGATGATCGCACGTTATTCCCGCCCTGCAATGGTAACAATTTGGTCTCCCGAAACAAAATATCGTATTTGGTTTGAAATTGAAGCCCATGCCTGTGATGCCCTTGCTCACTTAGGGATTATTCCGAAAGAAGCCGCCAAAGTCATTTGGGAAAAAGGGGCAGCAGCTAAATTTGATGTCAATCGCATTGATGAAATTGAAGCAATTACCAAACATGATGTTATCGCATTTCTAACCCACCTAGCTGAATTCATTGGACCAGAGGCACGTTTTATCCACCAAGGCATGACATCATCTGATGTTCTCGATACAACGCTGAACATTCAATTGATGCGTGCGAGTGATATTTTGCTAAAGGATATAGATCAACTTCTTGAAGCATTAAAAAGACGTGCTTTTGAGCATAAAGAGACAATCACCATTGGGCGGAGTCATGGCATTCATGCTGAACCGACAACATTTGGAATCAAGTTTGCTCTTGCATACGCTGAATTTTCCCGTTGTCGCAAACGTCTTCTTGCAGCACGAGAAGAAATTTCTACTTGCGCGATTTCAGGAGCCGTAGGAACTTTTGCAAATATCGATCCACGCGTTGAAGAACATGTAGCAAAAGC
This sequence comes from Bartonella sp. CL63NXGY, assembly GCF_042194905.1. Taxonomy (NCBI): domain Bacteria; kingdom Pseudomonadati; phylum Pseudomonadota; class Alphaproteobacteria; order Hyphomicrobiales; family Bartonellaceae; genus Bartonella; species Bartonella sp. CL63NXGY. The sequence continues at coordinate 45,071 of NZ_JBHINK010000008.1, read as the reverse complement.
CTTGAGGATGCGTGCTGAACCAGTTTCCACCCAAGTAATACCAAGAGATCGTCATGCTATGTTTTTTGCAACACTTGGTGTTATTGCTTCCTCTATTGAAAGGCTAGCGATAGAAATACGCCATTTACAACGAACAGAAGTTCTTGAAGCAGAGGAACATTTCTCACCTGGGCAAAAAGGTTCATCGGCAATGCCTCATAAACGTAATCCAGTTTTAACAGAAAATTTAACTGGATTAGCCCGTATGGTACGTGCATTTGCACTCCCAGCCATGGAAAATGTAGCACTTTGGCATGAACGTGATATTTCCCATTCATCTGTTGAGCGTTATATTGCTCCAGATGCGACTATTACACTTGATTTTGCTCTTTCTCGCCTCACATCTGTCATTGAAAATCTCATTGTCTATCCAGAAAATATGCAAAAAAATCTCAATAAATTCCGCGGTCTTGTTCACTCACAACGGGTTCTTTTAGCCCTCACACAAGCAGGGATTAGTCGTGAAGATTCTTATCGAATTGTACAACGAAATGCGATGAAAGTTTGGGAACAAGGAAAAGATTTTTTAGAAGAACTCCTCAACGACAAAGATGTTACTAAAGCTTTAAGTGAAGAAGAACTTCGCGAAAAATTTGATCTTTCTTACCACACCAAACATATCAATACGATTTTTAAACGTGTTTTTGAAGAACAATAAAGCGACATAGAAAACCAAAATCCATTCCACCTATGATCAAAAATCTGTTGTAACAAAGAAAACAATTCATGAAAGCAAATCAACTCGATATTCTTATTGTTCCTGGCTACAAAGGATCTGGTCCAGATCATTGGCAAACACGCTGGGAAAAAAAATTGTCGACAGCCAGCCGCATTGAACAACTCCATTGGTCAAAGCCTGTTTGTGAAGAGTGGGTTAACAAAGTTAAAACCGCCATCGCAAAAGCTCAAAGGCCTGTTATGCTTATTGCTCATTCATTAGGAGTTCCCAGTGTTATTCATGCAACTGTACAAAATACAGAAAAAATTTGTGGCGCATTCTTTGTTGCACCTCCAGATGTCGCCAATGAAAAAATACGTCCCAAACATTTAATGACATTTGGCCCCTATCATCGCCAAAAGCTTCCTTTTCCTTCTATTGTCATAGCCAGTCGCAACGATGAGTTTTGTCAATTTTCAGTAGCAGAAAAAATTGCCAATGATTGGGGATCACTCTTTGTTGATGCTGGGTATTCTGGCCATATTAACGCAGAATCCGGACACGGACCTTGGCCTGAAGGGCTTATGGTCCTCTCTCACTTTCTTGCAAAAATTTGATCCAAAAGAGGTGATCTTCTTTCTCATCGCTTATGTATCTTCACCTTTGGGTAAACGTGTAATGATAAAAATTATAAAAGTATCATAGCAATATCATTGAGAAATTCTATCAATTAGGATAGTATCATTTATCAATGTTATTAAAAACCTCTCAAGATAAATAGAGAATCATGATGAATCGTCGCCACCGTATTTATGAAGGCAAGGCTAAAATTTTATATGAAGGACCTGAACCAGGGACTTATATTCAATTTTTTAAAGATGATGCAACTGCCTTTAATGCAAAAAAACATGAAATTATCGACGGAAAGGGGGTTTTAAACAACCGAATTTCGGAACATATTTTTAGCCATCTTGGACGTTTGGGCATCCCAACACATTTTATCAAACGTATAAACATGCGCGAACAGCTTATTAAAGCGGTGGAAATCATTCCGTTGGAAGTTGTTGTTCGCAATGTTGCTGCTGGCTCTCTTGCTAAGCGTTTAGGACTGGAAGAAGGAACCCCGCTTCCGCAATCCATCATTGAATTCTACTATAAAAATGATTCTCTCGATGATCCTATGGTAACGGAAGAACATATCACAGCTTTTGGGTGGGCTGTCCCACAAGAGATAGAAGATATCATGCAACTTTCAATTCGTATTAATGATTTTCTTTCTGGGCTTTTTGCCGGTGTTAACATCCAATTAATTGATTTTAAAATGGAATTTGGTCGCCTGTGGGAAGATGAAACGATGCGCATTGTTCTTGCTGATGAAATCTCTCCTGATTCTGCACGACTATGGGATATGCACACACAAGAAAAAATGGATAAAGACCGTTTTCGTCGTGATATGGGTGGGCTTATTAATGCCTATCAAGAAGTTGCCAAACGTCTTGGTATTATGAATGAAAATGAACCAACACGACCAAGTGGTCCCGTTCTCGTAAAGTAAAAACAAGGTAAAAAAACATCACCTTATATAAATACCCCTCTTTCAAAGGAGAGGTTCTTTAAAAAAGCAGGAAGCAAAAAATGAAAGCACGCATTACAGTTACTTTAAGAGAAAGCGTTCTTGATCCACAAGGAGAAGCAATTGTCGGTGCTTTAAAAAGTTTAGCTTTCGAAGGCATTCAATCCATTCGTCAAGGAAAGGTTTTTGATATTGTTCTTGATGAACTACCTTCTGAAACCGCAAAGAAAAAACTTGAACAAATGTGTGAAGAGTTACTCGCAAATACTGTCATTGAAAATTATACAATCGAACTTTTTTAAGTGAAACGCTCATGAAAACTGCCATCATTCAACTTCCTGGATTAAATCGTGATCGAGATATGGTTGCAGCATTACATCATATAACGGGAGTTGAGCCACTAAAAATTTGGCAAACAGAAACAACAATTCCAGATGTAGATGTTATTATTATTCCTGGTGGCTTTTCCTATGGCGACTACTTAAGATGTGGTGCGATTGGAGCGCGAACTCCCGTCTTAAAAGCCATTCGTGAAAAAGCACAAGAAGGTACGACAATTATAGGTATCTGTAATGGATTTCAAATTTTGTTGGAAGCAGGATTATTACCCGGTACTTTAATGCGTAACGCTTCTTTAAAGTTTGTTTGTCGTGAAATCAAACTTGAAGTCGTCAACGCCAAGACAAAATTTTCTCGATATTATTCTAAAGGACAAATTATTCGTTGTCCTGTTGCCCATCATGACGGAAATTATTTTGTTGATAGTGAAACATTGAAACAAATGGAAGACAATGAACAAATTGTTTTTCGCTATGCAGAAAATACAAACCCGAACGGCTCAATGAAAGATATTGCTGGTATTGTTAATAAAACTGGTAATATTCTTGGTATGATGCCCCATCCTGAAAACTTTATTGAACCCGCCCATGGAGGTACTGACGGTCGTTTACTTTTTCAAAGTGCTTTAGAGTTAGTAAATGGATAATGCTGCAAAAATACTCGCGCTCCATAATTTAAAAAAACAAGGATTTATACCATTTCTCGCATCGTAAATCTATAAACAAAGCTCTTCACAAACAACAATGGATATTATTTTCTAAACACATAATTATTTAAGACCATTTTTAGTCTTAAATCCCACCAAATAAACGGACAAAATCTTCAGCTTACTGTCTATAAATATTTTTATTATTAAACAACATTATTGTTTATAATATAAGCTGCTAGGTTAAAAAAATAAAAATGCTAAATTTCGATTAATTTGACGGATAAATACTCATGAAGCCTTGCAATAACATCACTATTACACCAGAACTCATTGCACAACACGGGCTAAAAGAAGATGAATATCAACGTATCCTAACGTTAATTGGTAGAGAACCAACATTTACTGAACTAGGAATTTTTTCTGCAATGTGGAACGAACATTGTTCCTATAAATCATCTAAAAAATGGCTAAAAACTCTTCCAACAGAAGGAAAATGTGTCATCCAAGGACCTGGTGAAAATGCTGGTGTTGTCGATATTGGCGAAGGACAATGTGTTGTTTTCAAAATGGAAAGCCATAACCACCCTTCTTATATTGAACCTTATCAAGGTGCAGCGACAGGTGTTGGTGGTATTTTACGTGATGTATTTACAATGGGAGCCCGTCCTGTTGCTGCTATGAATGCATTGCGATTTGGTGCTCCTGATCATCCACGAACACGCCATCTTGTTTCTGGTGTTGTTTCTGGAATAGGTGGTTACAGCAATTCTTTTGGCGTTCCAACGGTTGGTGGAGAAGTAAATTTTGATGAGCGTTATAATGGCAATATCCTTGTTAACGCTTTTGTCGCCGGTATTGCAAAGACAAACGCCCTTTTTTATTCTAAAGCGCAAGGTATTGGACTCCCTGTTGTTTATCTTGGTGCAAAAACAGGACGTGATGGTGTCGGTGGAGCAACAATGGCCTCTGCTGAATTTGATGATTCAATCAGTGAAAAACGCCCAACTGTTCAAGTAGGTGATCCTTTTACAGAAAAATGTCTCCTTGAAGCATGTTTAGAGCTCATGGAACTTAGAGCCGTGGTTGCTATTCAAGATATGGGAGCTGCAGGACTCACCTCTTCTGCCGTTGAAATGGGAGCAAAAGGAAATTTAGGGATACAGCTTAATCTCGATACAGTTCCTGTTCGAGAAGAAAACATGACAGCCTATGAAATGATGCTTTCTGAAAGTCAAGAGCGTATGCTCATGGTCCTTAAACCAGAACTAGAAAAGCAAGCAGAAGCAATTTTTCATAAGTGGGGGCTACATTTTTCTATCATTGGGAAAACAACCGATGATTTACGTTTTCGTGTATTTCATCAAGGGGAAGAAGTTGTCAATCTTCCCATCAAAGAGCTTGGTGATGAAGCGCCTGTTTATGATCGTCCTTGGAGTGAGCCGGCAAAAAAAACACCCTTGAAAGCAGAAGACGTCAAAAAAGTTGAAAATCTTGGTGATGCGCTTCTGACCTTATTGAATTCTGCTAATCAAAGTTCACGGCGATGGGTTTATGAACAATATGATACCCTTATCCAAGGAAATAGCCTTGTTTGTCCAGGAGGTGATGCAGGCGTTATCCGTGTAGGAAACAACAGCAAACGTGCTCTTGCTTTTTCTTCTGATGTAACACCTCGCTATTGTGAAGCAGACCCTTATGAAGGGGGGAAACAAGCTGTCGCAGAATGCTGGCGAAACATTAGTACGACAGGTGCAACACCACTGGCTGCTACAGATAATCTCAATTTTGGTAACCCTGAAAAACCTGAAATTATGGGACAGCTGGTTTTTGCTATTAAAGGTATAGGAGAAGCTTGTAGAATCCTCGATTTTCCTATCGTTTCAGGCAATGTTTCTCTTTACAATGAAACAAATGGGGAAGCCATTCTTCCAACCCCCACAATTGCTGGGGTAGGTCTTCTTAATGATTGGTCTAAAATGGTAACAATAAGTGGTATGCAAAATGGAGATATTCTTGTTTTAGTAGGAAATTGCGGCTCCCATTTAGGACAATCAATCTATGCACGTAACATTTTAAATATTGATGCAGGCGCCCCCCCCCCTATAGATTTACAACTTGAAAAAAAGCATGGTCAATTTGTTCGAGATGTCATACATCGTGGTTTTATTCACGCCGCCCATGACCTTTCTGACGGAGGATTAGCGATAGCACTTGCTGAAATGGTGATTAAAGCAGGTAAAGGAATCAAAGTAAAATTAAGCAATAAATCACCCCATCATGCAGAACTTTTTGGAGAAGACCAAGGACGTTATCTTTTAGCCGTCAAACCTCACTCTCTTAATAGTCTTAAAGAGCGTGCACAAATCAATACAGTTTCTTTAACAGAGCTAGGTCAAGTCGAGGGTACTTCCCTTAATATAGATGGGATATTAACACTTTCAGTAGACAAACTCACAAAAGCCTATGAAAACTGGTTTCCACAATTTATGGGTGAAGAATAAAAATTGTTTTTTCTCTTAAACAGCCTTTATAAAAAAATGAACAACATAGGAGAATAATGATGGCAATGAGTGCCCATGCAATTGAAACGCTTATTCGTGAAGGCATTCCTGATGCTACTGTAACAATTCGTGATCTTGCTGGAGATGGGGAACATTATGCTGCAGAAGTTATTTCTGAAAGTTTTCGTGGTAAAACCCGTGTTCAACAACATAAAATGGTCTATGATGCCCTTAAAGGCAATATGGGAAATGACCTTCACGCCTTAATGTTGCAAACAAATGTCCCAAAATAATCTAAAATTTTTTCTTGCATTCACACATTTAATACGATTAAAAGCAGTATGGATATAAATTACACACTGATAAAAATCTGAAATATCGAGGGATAAAAATGACCACTGTTCATGATTTTATTGACAACGAAATTAAAACAAACGACGTCATTTTATTCATGAAAGGAACACCTGACGCTCCGCAATGCGGGTTTTCAGGACAAGTGGTTCAAATCCTTGATTATTTAGGATTGAATTATAAAGGGATTAATATCTTAACTTCTAACGAATTGCGTCAAGGGATTAAAGATTACTCAAATTGGCCAACAATTCCACAGCTTTATATCAAAGGTGAATTTATCGGAGGCTGTGATATTGTTAAAGAGATGTTTCAAAACAATGAGTTACAGGAACTTTTGAAAGAAAAAAATATTCCCTGTAATCAATCATAGGTATCTTTCATTTTATTCAGACTCTTAAAAAGAGCTGTTTTCAGACGAAATTTTTATTTCAAGGATGCCATATGTCATATTCAGTCGATGAACAAACGCATAGAGATGCGATTAGAAACAAAATTGGCTATAAAGAATTTGTTATTCTTATTGCTTCGCTTATGGCTATTAACGCTATAGCTGTTGATATTATGCTGCCAGCTATGCCCAATATTTTAGACGGCTTAAATGTTCTCAATGAAAATGATCAACATTATATCATTTCGAGTTATCTTATTAGCTATGGCATTGCTCAAATATTTTTCGGTCCAATAAGCGATAGGTATGGACGACGTAAACTTATTCTTCTCGGGCTTGCTTTTTATTCATTTACGGCGATTGGCTGTGCCTTTGTAACTGATTTTTCTCTCTTGCTTATTTTACGTATCTTGCAAGGTATTGGAGGGGCTGCTATGCGGGTTCTTACAGTTTCCGTCGTACGTGATCTTTACAGTGGTCGAAAAATGGCAGAAGTTATGTCTATTGTTATGATGGTTTTTCTTGTTGCACCAATGGTTGGTCCCGCAACAGGACAGCTCATTTTACTGCTCGGACATTGGCAATATATTTTTATTTTCATGGCAATGATTGGTTTAGGACTGATGATTTGGATTCAACTGCGCTTGCCTGAAACTCTTTATACGCAACGCTCTCTTTCCTTTTTTTCAGTTAAACACAACTTATGGATTGTAATAACCAATCGCACAACACTTTGCTATACACTTGCAACTTCCATTATTTTAGGCTGTATCTTTACCGCCGTTAATACATCACAACAAACATATGAAGGGATCTATAATCTAGGACTTTGGTTCCCTATTGCTTTTGCAGTTGGTGCTGCATTTCAAGCTCTATCATCATTCTTTAACTCTCAACTCGTTGGACGCCTTGGAATGCGGCGTATTGCTCATACTATGCTTTTGCTCTTTTGTGCCGCTTCATGCATTTGGTTTATTGGGTCCATCTTAGCAGGTGGTGTTATCCCTTTTCCTTTTTATATGACGTTATATTGTATATTAATGTTTACCTGCGGTGGTATTATGGCCAATTTCAATACACTCGCTCTTGAACCTGTAGGAGAAATAGCTGGAACAGCTTCTTCTGTATCCGGCTTTCTTCAAACATCTATCGGTGCAGGACTTAGCTTTTTTATTGCCCAACAATTTGATGAAACAACCATCCCAAACTCAGCAGGATTTTTCTTTCTGAGTCTCACTGCCATACTTCTCGTCTTATGGGCTGAACGTGGTCATCTTTTTAGACAATATCATAGTAATCCTAACGAATAAATATTACTATGAAAGATTAATAACATCTCTCTTGAACAATAAGAAACAATAAGAAGATAAATCTATCAGACAAAATAAAACATCTCCAAATAGAACACTCTTGTGTTAACATTCACATTGTTTGTTTAAAGGTACAGCTCTCGAAATATCAAATCATTTCACGACAGCACCCATAAATGGTATAATGTAAAAAAACAAACATACCTATTGTTGCAACAACTCTTGTATGTGAAACGGTTTATTAAAAAATATTTTTATTCTTTTCTTCAATAGTTTTTATGAAGACGGGCTGGTCTCTCATCTCATGATAGGCAAACAAACAGTTTTGATTGATTTAACCTGAACAAGATCGAAATAAGAGAAAAACTTACGCTTTAGGTCTTTCTTTCAATATAAAAAATAATAAATTATCCTTATAAATTAATATCTTAAACAATCATAAAACTATAGGGAATTTTCCCCATTTATAAAATACATTTAATTAATAAATTTTCCTGATTTTGGAAATCCTTTTGGAACCAAACGCCCAACTCCCGCACGCGTTCCCATCCATTCAAAGAGATCGTCCGCCTGACGGTTAAAGATTCGTTCAGCTGTATCTTGCCAACTTAAGCCTTCTGATAAATTAAAAGTCTTGGCATCAACAACACCACCTTCTTTATAACGCTGTAAACGAACACCTTTACCGCGATTCATTTCTGGTATTTGTTCAATAGAAAAAATAAGCATTTTACGGTTTTCACCAACTACAGCCACATGATCACCATTTACCGGAACACAAAGATTTACCTTATCAGGAGCTTTCACATTCATCACTTGCTTTCCTTTTCGTGTATTGGCGATCACTTCTGCAGAAGAAACAATAAAACCATTACCGTGAGATGAAACCAAGAGCAATTTTTCCTCGGCGCGATGCACAAAAGCTGTGAGAACATCGTGCTCATCATCCATATCAACTAAAAGACGAATAGGTTCACCATGTCCCCGCCCTCCAGGTAAACTATTTGCACTAATAGCAAAAAACTTTCCACCCGTACTGATCAGCACAATCTTGTCGGTTGTAAATGCCGGAAATGCTAACTTTAAACTGTCTCCTTCTTTAAAAGAAAGCGCTTTATAATCGGTCAAATGTCCCTTCAAAGCGCGCATCCACCCCTTTTCAGAAATAACAATAGTAATCGGTTCTTTTTCGATCATTGCTTGTTGAATATCATCAAGATCATGTCTTGGTGCCTCTTCAAACGTCGTACGTCTTTTCCCCAAGAGTGTTTCAGGACCAAAAGTGTTTCGAACTTTTTTGATTTCTTCTGAAATTATTTTCCACTGTTTTATAGGAGAAGCTAACAAATTCTGTAGTTTTTCTTTTTCAGCTTTCAAACTTTCAAATTCTTTACGAATTTCAAATTCCTCAAGTTTACGCAAAGAACGCAAGCGCATATTAAGAATAGCTTCAGCTTGATTTTCTGTTAATTCAAACCGATTAATCAGCTTCTTTTTCGGTTCATCCTCTTCACGAATAATCTGAATGACCTCATCGAGATTTAAATAGGCAATAAGATATCCATGAAGAATTTCCAATCGGCTATCAATTTGATCAAGCCGATAATGAGAGCGACGAATAAGCACTTCTTGACGATGTTCAAGCCATTGCTGCAAACTTTCTCGTAAAGAAAGAACATTGGGTATTTTTCCCAAAGACAAAACATTCAGATTGAGGGGAAATCTTACTTCAAAGTCAGTCAATTTAAAAAGAGACTCCATAAGGAGCTCCGGATCAACCGACCGATTTTTAGGAACCAGCACGATTCTGATATCTTCTGCTGATTCATCTTGGATATCCTCAAGCATTGGCAATCGGCGTGCAAGCAATAACTCTGCTGTTTTTTCAATAAGACGTGACTTTTGAATCTGATAGGGAATTTCAGTCACAACAATCACATAAGAACCACGGCTACCAGGTTCCTGATGCCAACGTGAACGCAAGCGAAAGAATCCACGCCCAACACGATAGGATTCCTCAATACTTTTTTTAGGTTCAACTAAAATTCCCCCCGTCGGAAAATCAGGACCAAGAACGAATTGATTTAATGCCTCATCATTTACATCGGGATGCGCAATCAAATGGAGTGCTGCATCACAAAGCTCAGCAACATTATGGGGTGGAATAGATGTTGCCATACCAACAGCAATACCAGAAGAACCATTTGCTAAAAGATTAGGGAAAGCTCCTGGTAAAACAACCGGCTCTTCATCTTCCTCATTATAGGTTAAACGAAAATCAATAGCATTCTCATTAATTCCTTCAAGTAACAATGCAGCCACTTCAGTCATACGTGCTTCCGTATAACGCATGGCAGCAGCATTATCACCATCAATATTACCAAAATTGCCTTGCCCATCAACCAACGGATAACGAACAGCAAAACTTTGAGCCAAGCGCACCAAGGCATCATAAATAGACGCATCCCCATGAGGATGAAATTTTCCCATGACATCACCAACAATCCGCGCACATTTCGCATAAGACTGTCCAGGATTTAGTTTGAGAAGACGCATCGCATGAACAATCCGCCGGTGGACCGGCTTCAATCCATCACGTACATCAGGCAATGCACGGTGTGTAATCGTAGAAAGTGCATAAGCCAAATAACGTTCCTGTAAAGCAGAGCGTAATTCTATTGGTTCAATATGTTCTTTATCAAAAGGTAAATTCATTTTATCAGACATAGTATTAAAACAACAATTCCCACAATAATAAGAAATTATCTTATAGGATTTATTTAGTGAAATCTTCTATGAGTCGACTTTTTTATTAAAAGTCAATTACATAAAAACAAACGCTGCAATTAGAACATGAACAGAAAATTATATCAATTTGAAAAATTTATACATGTCCGTCCCCCTTGTCCTAAGTAATTTATTGAAAGCTTTGTCAAATCCGACGATAATTTAACTGCCTACAAAGAGTTATTTCATCCTTTCTGGAATGACAAAAGCACCTTTCAAACATCATCTTTTATTATAAAGATAAATTGTATAACAATCCCCTTCAGTTTTTCTATGAAAAACTAAAAAATATTCAAAACTTATGAAATTTAAACTTTTTAGAGTAAGTCCATAGAATGGAAAATCACATTATTTTCATAAAAACGAAGAGACACAATTCTCTGCTACAACGTTGTAAAAACTTCAATAAAAAATAAATAATATATTAACACATAAAGATAATTCATTTTTTTCAACTAAAATGAGACTCCCGAATATTATAGAGTTCTTTCATTTCTAATTTATTCATGATCAAGCAATCATAATCATTTCCTCACCTATCACAAGTGGAAGAGCCACTATAGAAACAAGGAATAAAAATGCCTCGTAAAGAATCAACACAATAGCGTTTTTACCTATCTAAATTTCACAAACAGCCACACACACCGATGGCTCTTGAAAGGCATCAAAACTTCACTCTACGTAGAAAAGATGAAAACAATCCATTATCAACTTTATGAGCTATTTTTGTGAGTAGGAGCCATGCGGATTCCTAAATCACGTAATTGTGTAGGAGAAACATCAGACGGAGCACTCATCAAAAGATCAAGCGCCTGTTGATTCATAGGAAATAAAGCAACTTCACGCAAATTTTTAACACCTTGCAACAGCATAATGATGCGGTCAATTCCTGCAGCCATACCACCATGTGGTGGAGCCCCATAATGGAATGCACGATAAAGACCACCGAAACGATCTTTCACAACTTCCTTAGAAAGTCCTACAAGTTCAAAAACTTTAAGCATCATTTCTGGTAAGTGATTACGAATTCCACCTGATGCAATTTCATAACCATTGCAAACAAGATCATATTGAAAAGCTTTAATAGTAAGAGGATCTTGACAGGCAAGGGCATTTTCTCCCCCTTGAGGCATAGAAAAAGGATTATGTCCAAAATCAATCTTTTTTTCATCTTCATTCCATTCAAAAAATGGAAAATCAACAATCCACGCCAAAGAGAAACTATCTCTATCAAGAAGATCTAATTCTTCTCCTACCCTTGTGCGTGCGGCTCCGGCAAAAGATGAAAACTTTTTTGGATCGCCAGCTACAAAAAAACAGGCATCCCCACTTTCAAGCCCAAGCTGTATACGGATTGCTTCAGTCCTCTGTTCACCAATATTTTTGGCGATAGGCCCTGCTCCTTCAAATTTTCCTTCTTCTTCACGCCAAAAAATATAACCGAGCCCTGGTTGCCCCTCACCTTGTGCCCATACATTCATACGATCACAAAAAGCACGACTTCCACCCGTTTTAGCTGGAATAGCCCACACTTGAGCATTCTCATCATTCGCTAAAATTTGAGCAAAGACTTTGAAACCAGAATTATAAAAATGCTGAGAAACATCTTCCATAATGATCGGATTCCGGAGATCAGGCTTATCAGAACCATATTTTTGCATTGCTTCATCATAGGAAATGCGAGGAAAGCTTTGTGTCACAGTCTTTCCATCTGCAAATTCTTCAAAAATAGAACGCATAATAGGTTCCATAGTTGCTAAAACATCTTCTTGCTCAACAAAACTCATTTCAACATCTAATTGATAAAATTCACCAGGAAGACGGTCGGCCCTTGGATCTTCATCTCTAAAACATGGAGCAATCTGAAAATAACGATCAAAACCTGACATCATCAACAACTGTTTATATTGCTGTGGCGCTTGCGGTAACGCATAAAATTTTCCCTGATGAACACGACTTGGAACCAAAAAATCACGCGCTCCTTCCGGCGATGAAGCTGTCAAAAGTGGCGTCGTAAATTCCGTAAAACCATTATTTTGCATAGCCCGTCTCATAGCCGCAATAATTTCAGTCCGACGCATGATATTTTTGTGCATAGTCTCCCGACGCAAATCAAGAAAACGATATTTTAATCGAATATCTTCTGGATAATCAGGCTCACCAAAAATCGGTAAAGGAAGCTCATCAGATTTCGAAAGAATTTCTACCTCTTGTGCAAAAATTTCAATCTCACCTGTTGGAAGCGTTGCATTAATAACCTCATCAGAACGTGCACACACCTCCCCATCCACACGAATAACCCATTCAGAACGCACTTTTTCAATAACTTTAAAAGCTGGTGAAGCAGGATCAGCAACAATTTGTGTGATTCCAAAATGATCACGTAAATCCACAAAAAGAATCCCTCCATGATCACGAACACGATGAACCCACCCCGAAAGACGAACTTGTGTTCCTACATCACATCTACGAAGAGCCGCACAATGATGACTGCGATAACGGTGCATGTTTTTTGCCTTTGATTATAATATTCACATGCGCTACAAACGCTTTTTAATAACCATTTGTCAAGATATGAGAATAAAAACTCAAAAATAAAGTCAATAAAGCACAAATTTAATTTATCGAATTATAATAAAATGATGAATCTTATTACACAAACAACAGATCTTGAAATTGCACTTAACGCTCTACGTACCTCTGATTTTGTAACAGTCGATACTGAGTTTATCCGCGAAACAACTTTTTGGCCTCAACTGTGTTTAATCCAGCTCGCATCACCAGATGTCACAGTTTTGATTGATCCCATAGCACCAGATATTGATTTACAACCTTTTTTTGACTTTATGATCGATAAAAAAGTTGTAAAAGTTTTTCATGCTGCGCGCCAAGATATTGAAACAATTTATCATCTTGGAGGTGTTATTCCTTCCCCTCTCTTTGATACGCAAATAGCAGGATCAATTTGTGGATTTGGTGATTCTATCTCCTATGATCAAATTGTACAACGCTGCACGGGGCATCATCTTGATAAATCCTCCCGCTTTACAGACTGGAGTTACCGCCCTTTGTCTGAAAAACAACTGCTCTATGCACTTGCCGATGTAACTTACTTAAGAGATGTTTACCTGTTATTGAAAAAAAGGTTAGAAAAAAATCAACGTGCTCACTGGATGGACGATGAAATAACAATCCTTTTAAATCCTAAAACCTATGATATGCCAGAAGATGAAGCATGGAAAAAAGTGAAAGGAAAAATTAAAAAGCCACGTGAACTTGCTGTATTACAAAAGATAGCAGCTTGGCGGGAACGTGAAGCACGAAAATACAATATGCCACGTCGTCATATCATAAAAGATGAATGTCTTATAGAAATAGCAACCCAACAACCAAAAGATGAATCTGCATTAAAGCGGTTGCGCAGTCTTAATAAGAACTGGGATAAACTCTCAATTTCTCAATCATTAATCAAAGCTGTCCACGAAGGATTAGAGGTGGATCTTTCTGCTTTACCCCCCATTCCTAAACATAATCCACTCAATGATACGACGGCCGCTGTTATCGATCTACTCAAAGTGTTATTAAAAATTGTTGCAAATGAAAACAGCATTGCCCCTAAAATTATTGCAACATCTAATGATTTAGAAAAAATTGCCAATGGAGGAATAAAGAAAAATATTCCCGCTATGAATGGCTGGCGCTATGAAATATTTGGTCAAAAAGCCGAACAACTGCTAAAGGGCCAGATAGGATTTTACTTTAACGATGGAAAAATAAGCACAAAACAGCTTTAATTTACATTTTTATTTTAAAAATCCATTATGATACATATAATCTACATCAATTGGTATGCCCTATAGGCCAACGCAAATAGGATAAATAAAACCTACTTCTGACAAAGTTAAAAACTTAAATAGTAAACTCTTATTAAAAATGACAGATAAATCTTTATTAGATCAATCAAATAGCAATCTTATTAAGAAAATCTAAAAAAACAGACAGCTCCTCATTTAAAAGTTTTAAAAAGAAAAAGCTCTGATAATAAAAGCGCATTCATTACAAAAATAGTAGCCTAGCAATCGGAACAAACAAAGATATAATGCCTCACGTCACCATATCGTATTAAAAAACTACCGAGATTGCAATCTAACAATCAAAAACGAGCCAGCATAACAACTAAAACACCTAACAAAGGCAATATATTGATTTATAAAGATAATCTGGCGTTATTGATATTAAATTAGACCCCCGAATATCATAAGATTCTCTCATTCCATCTCAATAAGAATCATAAAGTTTTACATAAGAAATTATATGATAAAGCGCTGTTTTTTTTTATAGATTAAACGCCTTTCAAAAAATCATGGTTAATAAATAGTTATGATTTATTTCTATTTTTTATAGTGAAAGGATTTTATAATGACTGAAATGATATTCTTTTGACAGACCGTGAAAGTGCAAAACTGTTTCATATGAGTATTTCAACATTCCAGCGTCATGTAACCAATGGATCTCTTCCAAAACCTTTAAAGTTTTGTTTTTTATCGCGTTGGTTACAATCGAATCTTATCAAGATAATCGAGCAAGCTAAACAGAAACGTTATAACGACGCAGCATAAAAGAAAACCTTTTCACGTAAAAATGGACAAGGCTTTTCATTTTCACATGAAGCTTATGAAGTGAAAAATCTATCCTGTGACGCAAATAACAGAATAAAAAATTATGTTTTCTTTTATGAATGCTCAGGGCATTACAAATGCCTTGCATGGAGGCTGGCTTGGGCGTTATGGAACAAGTCCTATTGTCCAGCTCGTGATGATAGATTGCCTAGTTTATCCCTTGTCAATGGCCCTATTATAAGACATAAAACACGAATAAATTAGAAAAAAATCAAAAAATTTCAAAAGCGAGAGGTTGTTTTATTATTTTTGATAACTTCTGTAATCGTCCAAGAGGACGTTCTCCTAATAACCCAGCGTAATTCTTTGGGATCTGCAGGATAATATGATCTGCTTTTTTATGCCACAATAAATGAGGTAAAATTCCTGCAACAGAAGCACTAAAAAGATGAGCAATACGCATAGTTTCGCCAAGAATACGTGCTTTTTCAATTATATTTTGAGTTGCTAATTGAAAAATGGGAAGAGATTCTTTATCAACCAATAAACTCGTATTGCGAAAAAAAACAGCAAGCGCTGCATAAAGGCGCCCTTCATGAGAAATTCCTGGATAAGATCCTAAAGCTATTTGATTTGCTGCTTCATTGCCTCGATAATCTGGATGTATACGCCAACCAATATCTGCAAGAAGACAAGCGGCTTGACGATAACGGCATTCATTTTCGGTTTCTGAAATTCCAAAAACTTCAAAAGCATTCGTCGTAAAATCAATGAGTTCTTCTGCTTGTTTTGGTGAACGTGCCCGTAAAATAGCCATTTCTGTGCATGCTGCAATGAGAGGATCTGAAAGCCGAATCGCCTGCGGCAAACGTGAATAAAGAAAACCTTCACGAACGCCAGCACCAGAAAAGATTATCTTTTCAAACTCCATACACTGAATGAGTTCAATAAGAACTATTGCCCCATAAGATAAAAGTTTTCGACGATTCTGAGAAACCGCTGCAATCCCTCTCATATTATCAATATTGCCACGTGCTACAAGACGTAAAAAGTTCTCCATTTCAACGGCATCAACTTCATAGCCATGCATAACAGGGAGCCGATAGTGTTTCATTGCCATATGGAGTTTTGCCAAATTACGCCATGTCCCCCCTACTGCATAAAAATAACGTGCTATACCTTTACGAGTACGAACAACAGACGATTTATAAAATTGCTCATGTACAATTTTTGTAGCTACAGCACTATCATTATTTGACATATACTGTAGCCTTAAACCACCCAATGGAAGAGTTATCCCTTCACCAACATCAGAATGATCAATATCAATCAGCTCAAGACTTCCACCACCAAGATCCCCAGAAATACCTTTTGGTTGATAAAAAGTAGACACAACTCCATATGCTGAATACATAGCTTCTTCACTTCCTGAAAGAAGATATATTTTATTTTGCAAGATATCTTCAGCATGCTGAATAAATGCTACGCCATTCTGTGCATCTCGTGCTGCTGCTGTTGCTAAAGTATAGACCTCATCTGCCCCAATCTGTCGACAAAGCGTACGAAACCGTTTCAGTGTTTGCAACGCCATTTTCATTGATTTTTCTTCTAAAAATCCCGTTTTTGCCACACCATGACCGAGACCACAAAGAATCTTTTCATTAAACAAAACTGTTGGTGATCGAACAAGCCCCTCATAAATAACCAACCGAACAGAATTTGAGCCAATGTCAATAACAGCAACAGGCTTGCACCCTTTTAACCGACCTTGAGCATCTCTATATGTCATTGGATTTCAGTCTTTATGTATCTCGGCTTGTTGCCGATGCAACGTAACCAAGCGCGAAACAGAAGACTCAAAAGACTCATTTTCCCCCGCAAAACTTGTATTGGCCATAAAATACTCCTGCGCATTAAATAGACTTTCACCTATCTGCGGTGTAATACGTTTTGATGTTCCATCCTTAAGTATATCAAAGCTTTGTTGATTATCAATGATATTAGCTAACATAATCTGTAAAAGAATTTTTTGACGGACTATTTTATTAAAAACTGGAACCAATATTTCAATACGATAGTCCAGATTACGAGGCATCATATCAGCAGAGCCTAAGTAAACGATTGCATTTTCATTAGGCAAATCTTGACCATTCCCAAAACAAAAAATGCGACTATGTTCAAGAAAACGCCCGACAATTGATTTTACACGAATATTATCCGAAATTCCTAGAATACCAGGACGTAAACAACATATCCCCCGCACAACCAAATCAATTTGCACCCCTGCTTGACTAGCACGATATAAAGCATCAATAATTTCAGGATCTACCAATGCATTAACTTTCATCCAAATAGCAGCAAACCTTCCCTGTTGTGCGTAAACAATTTCTTCCTCAATATGCTCTAAGATACGACCACGCAATGTTAAGGGTGAAAAAGCAATCTTCATTGTTTCATTTGGACGCTCATATTGCGCAATATAATTGAACAATAACGCAACATCATGAGCGATATCATCATCTGTGGAAAAAAAAGAAAGATCGGTATAAGTTTTAGCGTTAATGGGATGATAATTTCCTGTCCCAAGATGAACATAAGAGCAAAGACGTTTTCCCTCACGTCTCACAACCAATGACATCTTAGCATGCGTTTTTAATGCAATAAAACCAAAAATAACTTGAACCCCAGCACATTCAAGATCTCGGGCCCAACGAATATTTGCTTCCTCATCAAAACGTGCTTTAAGTTCTACCAAAGCAGTCACAGACTTTCCCTGTTCAGCTGCTTCAATCAAAGCGCCAACAATTGGACTATCATTTGATGTACGATAAAGTGTTTGTTTGATTTCCACAACATCAGGATCGCAAGCAGCTTGACGTAAAAATTGGACAACAACATCAAATGTCTCATAGGGGTGATGAATCACAATATCATTTTCACGAATAGCCGCAAAACAATCCCCTTTATGTTTACGAATACATTCTGGAACACGAGAAATATAAGGAATAAATTTGAGATCATCACGAGGAATAGAAACAATTTCTGATACCGTATTAAGCGCTAAAAATCCATCAAGAACATTAATACAATTATCAGGAACAGCGAGACTATTCGCTATAAATTGACGTAAACTCTCTGGCATTTTTGCGTCAAACTCAACTCGAATAACCTGCCCACGGCGCCGCCTTTTAAGAGCAATTTCAAAAAAGTGAACAAGATCCTCAGCTTCTTCTTCTACTTCAATATCGCTATCTCGGATTACTCTAAATGTACCAATTCCTTTAACCTCATAGTTAGGAAATACATGTTTAATAAAAAGGCAAATAACATCTTCAGATGCAATAAAACGAAAATGATTGCCTTCTTGAGGAAGAAGAATAAAACGCCTTAAAAGCATTGAAATAGACAACAACACTGTGTGTGAGTTCTGATCAGTTTCTCCAGACAATTGAAGCGCAATAGAAAGCCCTAAATTAGGAATAAATGGAAAAGGATGAGTAGAATCAACAGGCAAAGGTTTTAAAACAGGAAAAATTGTCTCAAGAAAATATTTTTCAAGCCATAATTTTTCAATTTCTGAAAGATCATCAGAACAAATAATTTCAATATCATTCTTTTTTAATTCATCACGTAAAACATTCAATTCTCGTAGTTGGTGAGCCTGCAGCTTTAAAATCTCAGCTAATACAATATCAAGTTGTTCCTGTGGAGTGTGCCCATCTGCACTGCACGCTGTAACGCGAGCACGAATTTGAGCTGCTAGTCCTGCAACACGAACCATAAAAAACTCATCAAGATTTGCAGCTGAAATAGAAAGAAATTGTAGACGTTCTAATAAAGGATGTTTCGAATTAGCCGCTTCCATCAAAACACGATTATTAAATTGTAGCCATGAAAACTCTCGATTAATAAACCGTACCGGATTTTTCATTGTTATATTCGATATAGAAATTTTATTTACCACCCTCTGTTCCATATATCCTAAATAATTTTCTTTTATATTTTCTAAAATCCTTGACGAAATATCTCACATAACATTTGATAATATGTTATCATCATAATAATATATCAATGCTTAACTTCCCTCATCATTTTTCCATTTAATATTTAAAAATACTTGGAATTATTGCTATGCGCAAAGCACTAAAAGCTAAGACAACTATTCTAATATAGCATAAAAGAAGAGAAATTTGTCTTAAAAAGCATCTTGCATTATTATACGCTTTATTACAAACTCACGCCTATAAAATAGAAGAGCCCAATCATAGCTGATGAGAAAATTTATTCTGGAGTTTGTATGCCATGGCTGATCACAATATTCCTCATTTCCAAAATGACCTTGGATATAAAACAATCGAAATTGGTGTGAAAGAATTTATGTGTGTAGGCGCTACACAACCATTCGATCATCCTCATATCTTTATCGACATGGGAACAGCAGATGAGAAAATTTGCCCTTACTGCTCAACCCTTTATCGTTATGTTCCCTCGCTATCATACGATCAAACAAACCCAACAGGATGCTTATATAATCCAGAAAAGCTATTATAATTGCGTTTTTTGGCTTTCTTAATAACCCCTCTTTTAATTCTGCTTGTTTAATATGAAATCATTTGTGGAACAGTCACCCATCATCGTTGGAGGAGGAATTGCTGGTTTAAGCACTGCTTTAGCACTCGCTCATAAAGGAATTGCAAGCACCATTATCGAAAAGTGTAAGCAACTTGAAACGATAGGCGCTGGTATTCAACTGACACCAAATGCAACATCTATTCTTGCTCGCTGGAAACTTCTTAACAAACTCACTGAAGTCGCGACAATCCCATATTTTCTTGAGTTAAAAGATGGATTATCTTTAAAAATACATCTACGGGCTCATCTTATTAATCTAACAGAAAAATATTGGAAAGCCCCTTATATGACGATTCACCGCGCGGCTTTACAAAAAATTTTATATAATGCAGTGATTGAAAATCCTTTGATCAAATACAAAGCAGGCGAAACGATTGTATCTTCTACCCAATCTGCAACCAACATTAAAATCACGACAATAAAAACAGATACGGCAACAGAACAGCTTCATTCAACGCCCCTCCTGATCGGATGTGATGGCGTTTGGTCAACATTACGGCAACAATCTCCTTTTCATGAAAAAGCAAATTTTAGTGGCTTTATTGCTTGGCGTGCAACAACAACATTTGATAACCTTCCTCAAAACTTTCGTTCTTCATTGCAAAATATGAAGACAATTACGGCTTGGATGGGACCCAAAAATCATCTTGTTGTCTACCCCATTCAATTATCAGAAAAAATTTTTAATTTTGTCGCCATTACGCATGGAGAAAATTCAAAAGAAGGATGGGCCCATAAAGGAAATAAAGAAAAACTCAAATCTCTTTTTAAAGATTGGAATTCAAAAATCTTACAAATTTTCGATCATATTGATGAATGGAGTTATTGGCCACTCTTTCAAATGAAACAAAATCGTTTTATCGGTTTAGAGAGACAAGTATTTGTTGGCGATTGCGCACATGCTACCTTACCTTTTGCAGCACAGGGTGCCGCTATGGCAATCGAAGATGCTGCCACATTAGCAAAAGCACTTTCATTGAAAGATTTTTCATTAACGAAAGCACTTTCGCTTTACGAAACAACACGCACACCCCGTATTGCAGCAGTAAAAAAATGCGGAGATTTCAATAGATTAGCCTATCATGCAACCGGTCCCATAGCAATTGCACGCAATCTCATGATGAAAATTCGTACACCAGAGAGCATTATGTCAGATCTCAATTGGCTTTACATGTATGATGCGATGAATTCTATAAAAAATAATGATAAAAACTTATAAAATCCTTCCGACACTTTAAATATTACGAAAGAACGAGATTTTTTTTAATTTTATGACACTAAAAAAATATCATAATTTACTCAAATAAAAGCAATATTTTTCGAAACCTACAATCCGATTTTAAAAGCTCCATTTTTAGCTCTCCTAAAAGCAAAAACACCACTCAAAATCAGCTCCCATCTTTAATCTTTCTTTAACTCAATTCTACATCAACAACACCCTGAATTAATTTCATAGCATTTGCGACATGTGAATTTACCTTATATCGCTTAGGAAGCGCAATTTCGACTTCTCGCAATCCATCCTCTTGAATTAAAATAAGCCCCACCTCTCCATTCCCCCCAAGATTTAAGTTTTGTTCAATTTGTGGAAGCATATCAACTGTTTTTATAAAGAGACGCATCATTTTATGCTGTTGTAATGATTCATTTTCCAAAGACTGAATTGTTTCAATTCGCAAACTAACTCCTTCAGAACGATTTTCTGCGCTCACCGTAATAATAAAAGATTTTCCGGGTTCTAGCATCTCTTCATAATCCGAGAGTGCCTCAGAAAAGAGAACTGCTTCATATTGTCCACTTGTATCAGAAAAATGAATAATTCCCATTTTTTTACCAGATTTTGTTTTGCGCACGTTTTTTGCCACAACAGTTCCAGCAAGCCGTGCAGCCGTTGCTCCCCCTTTAACGGCATTGGCAAAATTACCCCAAGTCTGAATGCGTTTTTTGTTCAGAATAGCTTGATACTCCTCCAAAGGATGCGCAGAAAAGTAAAAACCTATAGCTTGAAATTCTCGATAAAGTTTCTCAGCCGGCAACCAAGGGGTTGTTTGCGATAAAATCAATGGTTCTTTTAATCCGCCTGCCATTCCAAATATATCAACCTGCCCGCTAGAATTGTCATCGAGAATACGAAGTGCACGCGCATGAAGGGTTCCAAGATTGGCTAATAAAACCTCACGTGCAATGTTAAAACAATCAAAAGCACCAGCACAAACTAAACTTTCCATCGCACGCTTATTAACAATACGAGGATCAACACGCGCACAAAAATCTTCCAAATCCTTAAAAATCTTATTCCCACGACAAGAAACAATATGATCTACAACAGTTTCTCCCACACCTTTAATGGCAGCAAGAGAATAATAAATACAGTTATCACCAACCTCAAAAACACGATGAGATGTTTGTATAGAAGGTGCAATAACTTCAATACCCAACCTTAATGCTTCACGCCGAAAATCATTGAGCTTATCTGTATTCGTCATATCATATGTCATTGAAGCAGCTAAAAACTCAACGGGATAGTTTGCTTTCATATAAGCCGTTTGGTAAGAAACAATTGCATAAGCAGCAGCATGTGATTTATTAAAACCATAATCGGCAAATTTTGCTAAAAGATCAAAGATAATATCAGCTTGATCTTTATCCACGCCACCTGCAACAGCTCCATTGACAAAACGCGTACGCTGTTTTTGCATTTCAGCATGAATTTTTTTCCCCATAGCACGACGTAATAAATCAGCTTCTCCAAGCGAATAACCAGCAAGAACCTGAGCAATCTGCATCACCTGTTCTTGATAAACAATCACACCTTGTGTTTCTTTGATCAGATGATCTATTTTAGGATGAATAGAAGCAATTTCCTCTTCCCCATGTTTGCGTGCATTATAGGTTGGAATATTCTCCATTGGACCTGGACGATAAAGTGCGACCAGCGCAATAATATCTTCAATACGGTCTGGCTTCATTCCAATCAACGCCTTGCGCATACCAGAACTTTCCACCTGAAACACACCAACCGTTTCACCACGTGCCATCATAGCGTAGGTTGCTTCATCATTCAGAGGAATATTTGATAAATCTATTTTAATCCCCTTTCTGGCAACAAAATCGACTGCCATTTTCAAAACAGTAAGCGTTTTTAATCCAAGAAAATCAAATTTTACCAGCCCCGCCTGTTCCACATATTTCATGTTAAATTGTGTAACAGGCATATCAGAACGAGGATCACGATACATCGGGACAAGCTCCCAAAGTGGACGATCTCCGATAACAATCCCAGCAGCATGAGTTGAAGCATGACGATAAAGTCCCTCCAACTGAAGTGCTATATCTAATGCGCGGCCAACAACGGGATCTTTTTTCTTTTCCTCTTCAAATTTAGGTTCATCCTTAATAGCATCAGCCAATTCTACCTGACTTCCTGGCGTGGCAGGAATTAATTTTGTAAGATAATCCACCTGACGATAAGGAACTTCTAAAACACGCCCCACATCACGCAAAACTGCACGCGCCTGTAACTTACCAAAGGTAATAATTTGAGCAACTTGATCACGTCCATATTTTTTTTGAACATATTGAATAACTTCTTCGCGCCGCTCTTGACAAAAGTCGATATCAAAATCTGGCATTGAAACACGATCTGGGTTGAGAAAACGTTCAAAGAGAAGAGAAAACCGTAAGGGATCAACATCAGTAATCGTCAATGCATAAGCAACAAGCGAACCAGCACCAGAACCCCGTCCTGGTCCAACGGGAATATCATGAACCTTTGCCCATTTTATGAAATCTGAAACGATAAGAAAATATCCAGAAAATTGCATACGCGTAATAACTGAAATTTCATAATCAAGCCGCTGTTCATAATCTGCAATCGTATACCCTTCAGCCAACCCTATTGTTTCAAGCCGCATCTTCAAACCAGCTTTAGCCTGATTTAACAACTCACTATCTTCTATTTCTAAAGTAGTTTCTGAATTAGCAGATTGTTCTATAAAACGAGGCAATATCGGTTTTCGAAGAGGCGTGGCAATATGACAACGCAATGCAATTTCAACACTATTTTCCAAAGCTTCTGGAAGATCAGAAAACAGTGTAACCATTTCATCTTGTGGCTTCAAATAATGATCTGGCGTCACACGTTTGCGATCTGGATTAGAGACGATTTGTCCTTCTGAAACAGCCATCAGCGCATCATGGGCTTCATATCCTTCTCTTTTCAGAAAAAAAGCTTCATTTGTTGCAACAAGAGGAATTTCATGCGCATAAGCCAATTCAATAAGATCAGCTTCTACTCTCTGATCATAAGAGCCATGCCGTTGTAACTCCACATAAAGACGATCAGCAAAAGATTTTTTCAAATAAATTAAGCGCTCAACAGCATGTTCTTTTTTCTCTTCTGCCAAAGAAAGATTAATAGGTCCTCCCTTTCCTCCCGTTAAAGCGATTATTCCTTCACTGTGTTCTGACAACCAATCAGCTTTAATATGAGGAGGATCAGTATCACATTTATCAAGATAAGCACGGCTAACAAGACGAACCAAATGAGCATAACCAGTTTTGCTAGCAGCCAAAAGAACAATAGAGCAGAAATCAGAAGAATTACGCCATTTAGCCAAACGTGAATGATCATTTTCATCACGAAAGTCAACAGCAAGCTGACAACCAATAATAGGTTGGACCCCATGAGAAAGACAATGCTGTGAAAATTCCAAAGCACCAAATAAATTATTGGTATCGGTAATAGCAACCGCTGGTGCATGATCTGAAATCGCCTGTTGAATAATTTGGGGGATTTTTAAAGCCCCCTCGAGCAAGGAATAAGCTGAATGCACTCTCAAATGAATAAAGCGAGGAAGAGAATTTTTGTTCTCTTGCATTTTATTTTTTACCACTCTCACAATTTCCCACTACAAAATAAATGCTAAACAGCACCCCTTATAAAAGAAAAAACTTCTGTTTATCATAACTTTAAAGCTATAAATTCATCATCATACATAGGAGAAATATCCCAATTTTATTAATATTTATAAGAGAGTTCTATCAAGAAAATGCTTCTATTCACAGCAAATAAACACCTAAAATAAAAAGAAAAACAATATACCTCATCTAAGCACTTTAATTTTTGACCCTTTAATTGTATTTTTCTTCCTAAAGTTCAATGTGTAAATAAAACAACCTCCTCTTTATGACGTTATCCCCAAAAAGCTCTTCTAAAGGTCTAGAAAAAACAAAAAGGGCAGGTTAAATTTGCTTCATGCCTCCAAGTCTTCTTACCCCTCTTTTTAATTCTATTCGAACTCTTTCTGGTATTACACCTAAAGTCTATGGTTTATTGACCAAACTCTTAGATGTTAATCCTACACAACGCGAAGCAACCCTTATTGACCTTCTTCAATTAATGCCCCATTCCGTTATAGACCGCAGAATGCGTCCCAGCATTGCTTGTGCAAAAGAAGGAGATACTGTTACGCTCGAAATTATCATCGATCAACATCAATCACCACCCCGTGGTCACAACCGAATTCCCTATCGTGTTATTGCCCATGATCACACAGGAAAAATAAATTTAGTTTTTTTTCATGCTCAACCTCTTTGGCTAAAAAAACAACTCCCCGAAGGAAAAAAAGTCATTGTATCAGGAAAAGTTGAATGGTTTAATGGACAGCTTTCAATGGCGCATCCCGACTATATTGCTCCAAGCGAACAATCAAATCAGATACCTCTCATCGAACCTGTCTATCCCTCTACTGCAGGACTAACTGTAAAAATACTAAGACGCGCCATACAAAACGCTCTTGATTTTGTTCCTCTCCTCCCAGAATGGATAGATGAAAATGTAAAAAAGCAGCAAAATTTTTCTTCTTTTTCTGTTGCTTTACGCCGTATCCATGCGCCCATTAACCCCGACGATCTATCCTTAGAAAGTACAGCACGCAAACGTCTTGCCTATGATGAATTGCTTGCTTGTCAATTGGCACTAGGACTCGTGCGTTTGAAAACTAAATCTCTTGTTGGCACTTCTCGACCATCAACAGGAATTTATACTAAAAAATTGCTCAATATCCTCCCCTTTCAACTCACAACCGGACAAAAAAAAGCAGTAGAAGATATCGCAAATGATCTTGCTTCACCAGAACCGATGCTAAGACTACTTCAAGGTGATGTAGGCGCAGGAAAAACTGTTGTTGCATTGATGGCAATGGCACAAATTGCTGAAAATTCAGGACAATCAGCTTTAATGGCACCAACCGAAGTGCTTGCCAGGCAACATTTTGCCACCATCGCTCCTCTTGCCGAAAAGGTCGGATTACAAACAACCCTTTTAACAGGACGAGAAAAAGGGAAGTTGAGGACAAATATCGTGAATGATATTCTGTCAGGTCAAGTTTCTATTGTCATCGGAACCCATGCTCTCATACAAAACAGCGTTACTTATAATAATCTCGCTTTAACCATTATCGATGAACAACACCGTTTTGGTGTCCATCAACGTATCGCTCTTACAGAAAAAGGCAATAAAGCTGATATGCTGGTTATGACCGCCACGCCCATTCCGCGCACACTCGTCTTAACAGCTTTTGGTGATATGGATGTCTCTAAAATTACCGAAAAACCAATGGGACGACAACCCATTACAACAGCAACGCTTTCTTTGAAACGTCTTCATGAGCTTATAGAGAGAATCGCAATTGCATTAGAAAAAGGAGAAAAGCTCTATTGGATTTGTCCTTTAGTAGAAGAATCGACAGCTCTTGATCTCACTTCAATTGAAAACCGCTTTGCATTTCTCCATGAGCGCTTTGGAGCACACGTTGGTATGATCCATGGAAAAATGTCTACAGCAGAAAAAGAAGCCGCTATGGCATCTTTTAAATGTGGAAATACACGTATTTTAGTTGCAACCACCGTCATTGAAGTGGGAGTAGATATTCCAGATGCTTCGATCATTATCATCGAACACGCGGAACATTTTGGCCTTTCACAATTGCACCAATTACGTGGACGTGTAGGACGAGGCGATAAAAAATCTTCCTGCATTTTGCTCTATAAAGATCCACTGACTAAAACAGCAGCAACACGCCTTAATATTATCCGCAATACAGAAGATGGTTTTGAAATTGCTGAAGAAGATTGGCGCCTACGAGGCGAAGGAGAACTTTTAGGTACAAAACAATCCGGAGTCCCTGAATTTCATATAGCAAACCTTGCAGTTCATAGCGATCTTTTGTCAATGGCAAGAAAAGATGCTCGTTTATTTTTACAACGCGATCCTCATCTTTCTTCTGAGCAAGGACAAGCTTTACGGTTGCTCCTTTATCTTTTCGGACACAACGATGCTGCACGCCTCTTACGAGCAGGATAACAAAAGACCCTCTAATAAAAAACTTAAATACCTCTCTGTTCAAATATGGTTTTCTCTCTTAGAATTACCCATAAATGATCTACGCAGTCTCTTAGCATCTTTATGCTTCATGAACGAATAACAAATCAACAGCACTATCTTCTCTCTCAATCTGAATCATTCTTGCATTGAAACAGTAGAAGCAATATTGCGTCTTTTTTACCATTATATTCACATAACTGATCTATTTTTTGACAGGTAAGAAAATATTTTTCGTTTTATCGTAAAGGATTTAGAAAGAAAAAACTTTTCTTCAGTATTCTCGTTCAACAGAGAAAAATGAAAAAATAAGTTTCATTATAAATCAATTTCTTACACTTGATTATTCTCCAAAAGATTCAGAAATATACTTTTATTCAACCGTGACTGATTTTGCTAAATTACGGGGTTGATCAACATCTGTTCCTAATAAAACAGCCGTATGATAAGCGATTAACTGAACAGGGAGTGCATAAATAATAGGAGAAATAAATTCTGGAACATCTGGCAAAGTGATCGTTGATAAAGTCTTAAGACAAGCTACTTCTGCTCCCTTTTTATCGGTTATTAAAATAATACGACCATTACGCGCTACCACTTCTTGCATATTAGAAAAAGTTTTTTCAAACCACCGATCATAAGGTGCAACAACAATAACGGGTATTGTCTCATCCACCAGAGCAATTGGTCCATGCTTTAATTCACCTGCCGCATAACCTTCAGCATGAATATAAGAAAGCTCTTTCAGTTTAAGGGCTCCCTCCAAAGCAATCGGATAAGAAGTTCCACGTCCTAGATAAAGAACACTTTTTGCATTTACCAAATCACGACAAATACATTCAATTTTTCTCTCTAGTTTTAAGACCTCATTTAAAATACGTGGAACTTCTGCCAACTGTTGAACCAGTTTCTTTTCCATTTGAGCCGAGAGATAGCCACGTTGTTTAGCAGCACTAAGTGCTAGTGAAGCAAGCGTTGCCAATTGACAGGTAAAAGCTTTTGTTGAAGCAACACCTATTTCCGGTCCGGCAAGTGTTGGGAGAATAAAATCAGCCTCCCTTGCCATTGTTGATTGCTCTACATTCACAATTGTTGCTGTTTTTACACCCCGCTCACGACAATAACGCAAAGAAGCCAATGTATCAGCTGTCTCACCAGATTGAGAAACAAACAGCGATAACACATCAGACGTTATAGGAGGTTCACGATAACGAAACTCCGAAGCAACATCATTATCAACACTTAAAGCGGCAAATTTCTCAAACCAATAGCGCGCAACTAAGGTTGAATAATACGCCGTTCCACAACTCGCAAAAAGGAGACGATGAATATTTTTCCAATCAATCAAATTCTCAAGGGGTCGAACGACATAATTTCCAAGATCAAGATAATGCGCCAAATTATGAGAAATCACTTCAGGTTGTTCAAACATTTCCTTGTGCATAAAATGACGATGATTACCCTTAGAAATCAATAAAGCCCCTTCAAGTAATGTCGTCACAGGACGTTTTACCGGTTGGTTATTAGCATCATAAATTGTAACACCCTCCCGTGTGAGAACAGCCCAATCCCCATCTTCCATATAGCTAATATAATCAACGAATGGTGCCAAAGCAATCGCATCTGACCCCACAAAAAATTCATCTTTTCCATAACCAATTGCCAGAGGTGGACCAGAACAAGCCGCAATCATAAGGTTATCTTCACCTTCGAAAATAAGAGCAATAGCAAAAGCCCCCTGCAGCCTTTTCCAACTGGTGCGTATGGCTTCTTGCGGAGAAAGACCATCTTTTAATGCACGCGTTATTAAATGTGCAATAACTTCCGTATCCGTCTCTGTTTCAAAGATACAACCATCCTCTATGAGTTCCTTTTGCAGTTCTACAAAGTTTTCAATAATACCATTATGAACAATCGCAAGCTTTTCAGTCACATGGGGATGCGCATTGCGTTCAACAGCAATTCCATGCGTAGCCCAACGGGTATGACCAATCCCTAAATTTCCCTCCAGAGGTGTTTTTTTTAATTTTTCTTCTAAATGAACAAGCTTCCCCTCAGCACGTACACGATAAAGATGCCCATTATGGACCGTTGCCACCCCAGATGAATCATACCCTCTATATTCAAGACGTTTTAACCCCTCAACCAAAGAGGACGAAACACACCTCTTTCCAAGAATTCCAATAATTCCACACATTAAAAAGCTCCAACCCACATCTTAAGATTTAAATCTTATAAAACAATCCAACAGCCTTTATTTAAAACTATAAATAATAAAAATAATTCAAACATGGAGTACGGCAATCTTTAAGAATAAACCTCCCATCCATCATTAGATTAACACGAAACAAAAGAATAAGCTGAAAATAATCATTTTTTCTGTTTATTTTCTAACAAGCGCTCTCGAAATTTTGTCGCATAGCCCTCTTTTATAACCTGTCGTGCACGCCCAAAAGCCATACTGTTCATAGGAATATTTTCAGTAATAACACTTCCTGAAGCAACATAAGAGCCATCCCCTATTATCAATGGGGAAACAAGTGCCGTATTAGACCCAACAAAAGCATGATCACCAATCACGGTTTTATATTTGTTAAATCCATCATAATTGCAAGTAATTGTACCGGCTCCAATATTGGTATATGCACCAATTTCAGCATCACCAATATAACTTAAATGATTGATTTTAGAAGATTCTCCTACCTTAGCTTGTTTGACTTCACAAAAATTTCCAATCTTTACGGACTTCGCCAACTCTGTTCCAGGACGCAAACGTGCATAGGGACCAATCTGTGCATCTCTACCAACCACAGCACCTTCGAGATAACTAAATGCATGAATAACCGCACCAGATTGTACTTTTACGCTTAACCCAAAATAAACATTTGGTTCTATCACCACTCCTGGTTCAATTTCTGTATCATAAGAAAAATAGAGTGTTTCTGGCTTTAAGAGTGTAACACCCGATAACATTAAATCGCGCGCTTTACGTTTTTGCCACAAAGAATCAGCCTCAGAAAGCTCAAGACCATTGTTAATTCCTACAATATCTTCAAAAGGAACTTCAACAACACGCACATCTAATCCTTTGCGTGTTGCAAGAGAAGCAATATCTGTTAAGTAATATTCTTTTTTCACATTGTTATTACCAACTTTCTCTAAAAGAGAAAGTGCATGTTTTCCACGCATAGCGAGTATTCCACCGTTACAAAAAGAAATCTTTTTTTCTTCATCGCTAGCGTCTTTTTCTTCTAAAATTGCAATTAATTGACCATTTTTCTCGAGAAGACGCCCATAACCTGTTGGATTTTTGGTATGAAAACCTGCAAAAACAACATCTGCTCCATCAGCAAGCTGTGCACGCATTTGGTGCAATGAATCTTGCTGAATGAGAGGAGTATCCCCAAAAACAATGAGAACATCATCCACTTCCTTTTGCAAAGCTGAATGAGCAGACAAAACAGCATGAGCTGTTCCTAAACGCTCTTTTTGTTCAAAAATCATTACATCTTTTACAAATGACTGAACAACGTGCGTAACCTCCTTAGCACCAAATCCCACAACAACTGCTAATTGTGAAGAGCCTGCCAATTCTATTTGTTTTAGAACATGGCATATAAGAGGCAATCCAGCAATTTTATGAAGTACCTTAGGCAGAGACGATTTCATGC
Organism: Bartonella sp. CL63NXGY; assembly: GCF_042194905.1. Taxonomy (NCBI): domain Bacteria; kingdom Pseudomonadati; phylum Pseudomonadota; class Alphaproteobacteria; order Hyphomicrobiales; family Bartonellaceae; genus Bartonella; species Bartonella sp. CL63NXGY. The sequence goes on along the minus strand of NZ_JBHINK010000008.1, from coordinate 14,167 downwards.
GCGTCCCCTCACCTGCGGCAAGAACAATAGAAAGACAACTTCTAACCATAAAAACACATAAGACTAACGAGAAAATCCAAAAAAATTCATAATATTGTGCCAACGAATATCTTCAATATAACCCAACGAAGGATAATGTTCTAAAAGCCAAAATGAAAGATCCTGCATAGAACCTGTTAAAAACAAAATCCCTGTAAGAATAAGAAAAACACCAATAATTTTTTCAACTTTTCCTAAATGAATACGAAAAGCTCCTAAAAATCGCATAAAACTGCTCGAAAATAAAGCTGCTAACATAAAAGGAATAGCAAGACCTAATGCATAAACCGCTAAGAGAACAGCTCCCTCTCCCACAGTTTCTTTTGTTCCAGCAAGCGTTATAATAGGACCTAAAATAGGGCCAATACACGGTGTCCAACCAAAAGCAAAAGCTAAACCGATAATATACGCGCCTAAAGGACCAGCAGGTGTTTTTTTGGTCTGAAAACGCGCTTCACGAAATAAAAAAGCGATTTTGAAAATCCCCAAAAAATTTAAACCAAAAATAATAATGACAATTCCAGCAGCAAGAGCAAACCAATCACGATAATAACCGATGAATTTCCCAATTGTGCTAGCACTGGCACCTAAAGCAACAAAAACAGTCGTAAACCCAAGAACAAAAGCAATAACAGAAGACAGTAAAGCCCACCGTATAAAGACTTTCTCATCAGGCTTTTCTGAACGAAAATCATCAATACCAACCCCTGCCATATAGCACAAATAAGGAGGAACTAATGGCAAAACGCATGGTGACAAAAAAGAGAGTGCCCCAGCAAAAAACACACCAACTGTTGAAATTTCAATCAAAATTCATACCCCGTCTTTCATCATAGCTTACCCCCATGAACAACAATCAATCCACATCTTCATCAATTTGTTGCATATTTTGTTCATTCGCCACCACACTTATATCTTCATCATGACCAGAAACGACTGAAAAAACTTTCTGATAGATTTTATCTTTATTTTTAGCAATTGCAATATACTCTCCCTCCGCTAACACGAGTGAAACATACGCACCAACTGTTTCATAAACGATATCACCAGAATCATTGGCAAGAGACCAACTTGTATCTGCAAGCGCTTCCCCTCCTTCTTGCCGTACCAGTTTTAAGACAATCTGAGCGGCCTGATGTTCAAGAGTAACTTCTGTTATTTTACCAGCATCCACTTGAATATCCGAACGAGCCGTCGCATTAATGGAACCATAATGGGAAGCAACATGGTAGCGGCCAGCTTTTAAACGCACAACTGATTGGGGTTTAACATTTGATATAATCACTCCCGTATCATCATTTTCTTTTTCATCCTCATAAATGGTAAAACGGAGTTCCTTTTCATTCATTACGCCATTGAGCAGTGTTGCATTTAAAATGACACCACCAGCCTCAAGATTAAAGTTTTTTACAAGACTCTGCCCATTTTCTAAACGAATATGGCGCACAGCACTCATATGACCAAATGAGACATGAACAAGATAACTTCCTGGTTCGAGATCAAAACGTGCACTTCCCCCCTTATAGGTTGCCACTAATGGTAATTTATTATCAATCCCTAGAATAGGGGCATAAACCCGCCAGACAAGCCCTTTTTCAATATCCGGATGACTATTTGTTAATCGAGCATTCAAAATGAGTTGTGTTTGAGATGCTAAATTTTCGTTTTCCTGCTCTTGAGTCTTTACAATAAAACTCCTTGATTGTCCCTGCTGCTGATCTTGCCCTTCTCCTGCTTCAGAAAAAGCACAGTGGCTCCAAGTCAATAAAGCAAGCACCACGCACAACCATATACATCGGTGCACTATTTTTATAAGAATACCCATTTTTGCATTGTTGACCAACATGATCTTTTTTTCAAGAAACAATATCACACAGCCATCATTTTAAATTGAGAAACTTACACCACAACCACATGATGAAACAGCATTGGGATTGTGGATTTGAAAAGACTGCCCCATAAGATCATCAACAAAATCAATCTCAGCTCCTTCCATGAAAGGAAGTGATAGTAAATCAATAAACACAACTGCCCCGTCTTTTTTGAGAACGAGGTCATCTTCACACATTTCAGAAACCAAGTCATATTTATAAGAAAAACCAGAACACCCACCACCTTCAACAGAAATACGTAATGCTATTTTATCGGGTTCACGCAAAAGTATCTGTGCAATTTTTTTAGCAGCAACATCTGAAATTTTCACATTCATTTTATATATCCTTGCATTAAACCATCAAGAAAGAGTATCCCACACTCAAAGATCAGTTTATTTGTCATAAACCACTCTCGATTTTAAGATGATAATGGGCAGCTTGCAATGGATATAGGCAATATCAACTTCAATTACCAATCTCGAGCAGTGTACAGTGCTCATCCACAAACAAGCCGTGGTCGGTTATACCATGAAACGATGAGCACCACACGCTCACCTTTTCAACGAGATAGAGATCGTATTATCCATTCTAATGCATTTCGACGTCTTAAACATAAAACGCAAGTGTTTATTGCTGATGAAAGCGATCATTACCGTACTCGCCTAACCCATTCCATAGAGGTTTCTCAAATTGCAAGAACATTAGCCCGTGCCCTGTGTCTTGATGAAGACCTTGCCGAAGCCATTGCCCTTGTTCACGACTTTGGACACACACCCTTTGGCCATGCTGGAGAAGATGCTCTTAATGAAGCCATGGTACATTATGGCGGCTTTGATCATAATGCACAAGCATTACGCATTGTAACAAAACTAGAACAGCGCTATGCAAATTTTGATGGACTTAACCTTACATGGGAAACCCTCGAAGGACTTGTAAAGCACAATGGCCCCCTTTTAGGTCCCCACGCGCAGAATAAGGAGGTTCCTATCGATATTTTACAATACAATGCAAAGCAAGACCTTGCACTCGATTGTTTTGCAGGACTAGAAGCGCAATGTGCTGCTATTGCAGATGATATCGCATATAATGCGCATGATATTGATGATGGTCTACGTTCGCAATTTTTAACACTCGATCAATTTGAACATGTTTCACTAACAGCAGCAATATTAAAAGATATAACAGATGAGCATCCCCATCTCGACCAAACGCGTCGCGGTTACACACTTGTACGAAGACAAATAACAACCATGGTTGAAGATGTTATCAAACAGTCACAAAAAAATTTAGCACGCATCAAACCAACAAGCATAAACGATATTCACCAAGCAAAACAAACTATTGTCACCTTTTCACCAACAATGACCGTTTATGAAAAAGAACTAAAAAACTTTTTATTTAAAAATCTTTACTATCATGAACAAGTTCTTAGTCGTCGCAATGCAGCAAAATGCATTGTACAAAAATTATTCAATTGTTATTATGAAAATCCAAATACAATGCCTGAAAGTTGGCAGAGCAAAACAGTGCACTTAAAAAATCAAGAGTTAGCACGTTTGATTGCTGACTTTCTTTCAGGCATGACAGATCACTACGCTCTACGTGAATATCACCGTTTATTTGACCATACAGATAATTTCGTTTAATGGCTTTTGGCATCATCATGGAAGCTAAATATGAATATCTTTAAAAACTTCGAAAAAAAAATTAAGAGATCAATTGAATTATCTGATCTAAAAGGAAAAAATGGAGAAGATCTAGATTTATCAAAAATCACTGTTGATCCTCCACGTGATTCCTCCCATGGTCATTTATCAACCAATGCTGCTATGGTGCTTGCAAAATCTATTGGAATCAATCCACGTGCACTTGCAGATAAAATCATAGAACTTCTTAAAAATGATCCCTCTATCGAAAATATAGATGTTGCCGGTCCTGGTTTTATAAACATAAAGCTTACAAAATTATTTTGGCAAGATGCTATAAAATCCATGCTTGAATTAGGCACTTCTTATGGTCGTATTCCAATGGGACAAGGAAAACGCATCAATGTTGAATATGTCTCAGCAAATCCGACAGGACCAATGCATGTAGGACACTGCCGCGGAGCGGTTGTTGGGGATGTTCTCTCCAATTTGCTGCAATTTACGGGCTATAACATTACAAAAGAATATTATATCAATGATGCTGGTCAACAAATCGAAGTCCTCGCCCATTCTGTACTATTGCGCTATCGTGAGGCTCTTGGGCAAAAAATTAATGAAATTCCAGAAGGACTCTATCCTGGAGAATACTTGATACCATTGGGTCAATCGCTTGCTCAAGAGTTTGGTGACCAACTCCTCACGATGGATAAAGATGAAGCCTTATCTCTTGTGAAAGAACGTGCAATTCATGCAATGATGTCCATGATTCGCGAAGATTTGGCTGCTCTTAATATTTATCATGATATCTTTTTCTCTGAGCGAATGCTTTATGCTGATAATGCACGCGCCATTCGTAACACCATCAACGACCTCACTTTAAATGGTTATATCTACAAAGGAAAACTCCCCCCTCCCAAGGGACAAAATACAGAAGACTGGGAACCAAGCGAACAAACTTTGTTCCGTTCAACAAATGTCGGTGATGACCAAGACCGTGTTTTAGTCAAATCTGACGGTTCTTACACTTATTTTGCTGCTGATGTTGCTTATTTTCGGGATAAATTTAATCGTCATTTTGATGAAATGATTTATATTCTAGGCGCAGACCATGCTGGCTATGTAAAGCGGCTGGAGGCAATGGCAAAAGCAATTTCTGGGGATAAGGCTAAATTAAGTGTCTTCTTGTGTCAATTGGTAAAACTTTTTCGCAACGGTCATCCTGTACGCATGTCAAAAAGAGCAGGATCTTTTGTCACTCTACGGGATGTTGTCGAAGAGGTTGGGCGTGATCCTGTGCGTTTTATGATGCTATACCGTAAGTGTGAAGCACCTCTTGATTTTGATTTTGCAAAAGTAACAGAACAATCAAAAGATAACCCCATCTTTTACGTACAATATGCAAGTGCACGTTGTCACTCAGTCTTTCGTCAAGCACAAGAAGCGCTTCATATTAAAAGCTTTTCAAATGATACATTGATTGCCCATCTTCATCGATTAACAGATGACCATGAAATATTGTTAATACGCAAACTTTCTGAATATCCACGTATCATTGAACAGGCCGTAGTTCATAAGGAACCGCATCGATTAGCGTTTTATCTTTATGACCTTGCCTCCAGCTTTCACACCCATTGGAATAAAGGGAGTGAAAATCTCAATTTACGCTTTATTCAACCTGATGATAAAGAGTTATCCTTTGCAAGATTAGGATTGATACAAGCTGTTATCAATATTTTATCATCAGGGCTTACCATCATAGGAGTCGAAGCACCCATAGAAATGCGTTGAAAAAGTTCTATAAATACATACAATAGGTACTCTATTGATAAACTTTTTCATGTATCATTGCATGAGAGGGGGAAAATTTATAATTTTAATATAACAAATCAAAATCAACCATTGATTGCACGTAAGTGCAAACCACCATGTGAGAAAAGCTATGAGCGATAACGATCGCAAAAATCTACACGAAACAAAACACGATCATGAACACCATGATCCTTTAGAAAGGCTTACGCGCATTTTTAATCCGCACAAACAAAGCGGAAACCAAAATGAGCAATCTTCTTTAAAAACAGATCGATCAACATCTCACCCCGAAATATCATCCCATGATGATGATTTTGATTTGTCCTTTCTAGAAGAGGAACTTGAAAATAATTTAGCACATGACTTACCGTTTGATGATCAAAAAAAACAATGGGACTTGTATGCAACCAGCAACGCAACAGCCTCAAATATTGCACAAGCTGCTTCTTTCAACCATTCAAAACAAAATAATTTATCTGAAGAGAAATATTCTTCACCTAGCAGTCATGATGAAGAACAAATTTTAGATGAGCTTTCTCCATTACCAATCCCAAAGAATCAATCACATCAACAGAAAACAACAGCAACCAGTGCTGATCCTTTTCTTGAAAAAAGTAATCTTATGTCACAATCAGAATCAGAAAATTTCTTTTTTGATAAATCTGAAAGGCACGAAAATAAGAGAGAGATGCCAGAAGATGTTGAACAAACCAATCGTTTTTCACAAATAAATTCACAACAACCTGAGACTACGAATATACAAAAAACTTATGATGACAATCCAAACCTCTATGACACTCCTATAAACCATCCCTATAAAATTTCAGCTGATCAAGAAAATTGGATTAAAAAAGATTATCCTGATGCCTCCTCTTCTACAGAGGAAAATGAGTTTTTCTCATCTTCTAATCTTGTGTCAGAAAGACAAAACACTGCAAGAAATCAAACAACAAGTACCTTCTCCTCACCTTTAGATTCTCCACCAGTTGATAGACAATCTTATTTAAAGGGGGCTTCACAAGAAGATCATACAACCAATTATCCCCATTTTTTTGAAGCCCCCCCTTCACAACAAGAAACTTATAGCGAAAAAGTTCCGATATATGATGAGGCTCGAGCCCAATACATCAATAATGCCGAAGGTGCCTCTAACCCAAATAGAGAAATTTCATATAATGAAAATAATTTAGATGAGTTTCTTTCCTCATCACCCTCTTTAAATACAAAACAAACGGAGGGCTTTTTTGCCCATAACTATACGCACAGAGATACTCCCCCTCCCAATGTTGATACTTATAAATTTTCAGAGGAAATCGTAGAAAAAACTGGTCCTATTATGGTTCCAGAAGTCCCGTATGAAGCGCCAGAATATGATGTGCCAACTAATGGTGGTTTAGAAGAAGAATTTGCTGATGTACTCAATGTAGGAAATGTTCCAACAGATAATTTTTCTCAAAAACAACAGAAGAATGAAGTTTTTAGTGAAGTTTTTCATCAGTCTATGCAAAATTCAAAAGAAGGTGTTTATATAAACTCTAAAGAACAAAATTCCGACTATTCTTCTTCTGCCAATATGGAATATAATTTCCCCTCTTTTAGCGAGAATTCATCATACACAAGCTCAGATGAGGTTCCCACGCATCCATCAGCTCCTCCTCCCTTAAAAAGTTTTATTTTTGGTAAAACTTTCATTAAAGGTTTTTTTATACTTATTTTAATAGGAATTGGATTTGCAGGTTATTCTCACTTTTTTATGCCATCACAAAAAAATGAAGAAACGGTCATTATCCACGCTGATAATACGCCTTTTAAATTCAAACCAGAAACAACTGAAACGAAAAATGATGTTGCACATAATTTAGATATCTATAAACAAACAACTGAACAAAATGAGAAACAAGAAAATACACAACAATTTCTTATTGATAACTCTGAACAACCTGAAAATTTAAAAGAATTAAACCCTGAAGAATCTTCAAACGTTTCCTCATCGTCTTTAAATGAATCTGATGTTGAAGATGCAGTCACAGAAGCCATAAACCATACTATTCCAATGCGAGAAGTACAAACTGTTATTGTCAATCAAGATGGTACAGTTACACTAGCCCCCGCGCATCAAACAAACAGCAAAACTGCTGCTCAATCTGAAGAAAGCATTGATCAAGCTTCTAATGAACTTCAAGATTCGTCCCTTGTTTCGTCGCATGATTCTGATATAAACGACCAAGAAAGAGATCATGATCTCAAAAATAATATTGATAAAATAATTGCAGAAAATAATTCTAGCTCAAATATTGAAGAAAAATTTATCCCTATTCCTTCTCATGCAGAAAGAAATACACAAGTTGAAACACCAGCCGCATCTCGCTCCACATCACCAAACAGAGTCGCAGCACAAAATTCAGAAAGTTATTACGTACAACTTGCATCTCAACCAACGCATGAGCTCGCTAGAAATTCTTTAAAAAATATGAAATCTAAATTTGGATTCCTTATCGGCGCCCGTTCTTTAAATATTCAATCCGCTTTTATACCAGGAAAAGGTACTTATTACCGTGTTCGGATTCAAGCGCAAGACCGTAATGAAGCCATAATCCTTTGTGAATCCATTAAAAGTTCTGGTGGAAGCTGCTTCATCACACGCTAAACCAAACATGCAACGGTTGTTAAAACCGTTGCATGATTTATTTTCATACCATTTAATTACTTATCAAAAACTTCAGAAATTAAAATCGTTCCAATCTTTTTATGTCTTTGTGCTGACTTTATTCCTTAATCTACGTCGATTTTCGCCCTATCTAAAAGATTATATTTATGAAAAAATCACTCCGTACCCTTATAGGTATAAGGTACAGGAGGAAGTGAATTTAAATCTTTTTTTGGCGTTGTTACACTTTGGCTTGTTTCTGGAGTATTATAACGCGAACTATGTTCAGGAGATTTTGCAAAAAAAGATCCTAAAAAACCAAAAATAAACCAGATAATAACCATCGCAAGAAGAATAGCAAAAATACCCTTAGCGATTGAAACACGTTGTTCACGACCTTTTCTTTCTGCGGCCATACGTTCTTCATATGTGTGATAATTTTTATCAATCATAGTGGATTCCTTTTCTCAATTCCCTTACCTTTAAATTTCTAGAAAATATGCATATATGAAATTATTCAGATACTTATTATGAGAAAACGATAATTATAGACAAAAGTTCCAGCTTACTTCATAAAGTTGAGAAAAAGAGGCGAGGATAGAATTAAAATATCTACCCTACCCTAGCCTTTGAATTCTATAATAAACCCCTTTTTATTCTATAATAAAACATTGACACAAAGGTTTTGTTAATAATAGAGTTATAATCAAAATATTTCATTATTTTTATTAATAAAAATGAAACATACTCAAAAGGTTTTTTATGAAATCTCCCATATCATCGCTTCCCTTTAAAATAGAAAAGCACCCATCTCCTCTGTCAGAAGAAAAATATGAAGAAATTTTAAAAAGTCCCGGTTTTGGTCAATTTTTTACAGACCACATGTGTACTATTCAATGGACTGAAGACAAAGGCTGGCACAATGCTATCATCTCTCAATACAAAGCTTTAGAAATTAACCCTGCAAGTACCGTTTTACATTACGGACAGGAAATTTTTGAGGGTTTAAAAGCATATCGTGCAAAAGATGGGCGCATCTTGCTCTTCCGTCCTGATGCCAATGCACAACGCTTTATAGAATCAGCGAGGCGTTTAGCTATGCCAGAATTGCCAAAAGATATTTTTCTGGATGCCGTTCATCAATTAGTAAAGATTGATCAAAAATGGGTTTCTGATCAGCCCAACGCTAGCCTCTATATCCGTCCATTTATGTTTGGCAATGAAAACTTTTTGGGAGTCCGCCCTTCTCAAGAATATCTTTTTTGTATCATAGCCTCTCCAGTTGAATCCTATTTCAAAGGAGAAGAAAAATCTGTCAGCGTCTGGATTGAAACAGATTATAGTCGTGCCGGTCCAAGAGGAACAGGGGCTGCCAAATGTGGTGGAAACTATGCAGCAAGCTTACTTGCACAAAAAAGTGCAACTGAAAACAATTGTAGCCAAGTACTCTTTCTTGATATGATTGAACATAAATGGATTGAAGAACTTGGTGGTATGAATGTCTGCTTTATTATGGACAATAATACACTTGTAACCCCCCCACTTAATGGAACTATCCTTCCAGGAATAACACGTCATTCACTCTTAGAGTTGGCAAAACAAATGGGATTAAAAATAGAAGAGCGTCCTTATTCTTTTGCAGCGCTTCAAGAAGATGCAAAGAGTGGACACCTTAAAGAATCCTTTGCTTGTGGTACAGCTGCCGTTGTCACATCAATTGGTCGTTTTAGATATAAAGGAGGAGAATTTATTATTGGAAATGAAACAGTTGGAGAAGTCACAAAGCAGCTTCGTACACAATTGGTTGGCATTCAAAAAGGGAACATAGAAGATAAAAATGGCTGGGTGCATTCTGTGCAACTCTCATAATATTAAGGGTATTCCCATATCTATAAACGCTTCCATGAAAGTAGCTTCATGGGAGCGTATTTCCTAAAAAAACTCCTTTTATTTTTAGTGACAAAAAAAGAAAACATTAATCAAATTTTGAATGATCTCTATGCTGTGCTTTAATATTACGAACTGTACCCGTATGGGCGCGCATTACGAGAGTTTCCGTTTGAATGTAGTGAGGTGTAAATTTAACACCAGAAAGCATATTACCATCTGTCACCCCTGTTGCTGAAAACAAAACATCACCCTTTGCCATTTCTTCCATTGTATAAACCTTATTGGGATCACTAATCCCCATTTTAGCTGCACGAGCAATTTTCTCTTCTGTATCAAGCAGCAAACGACCTTGCATCTGTCCTCCAATGCAGCGCAAAGCAGCAGAAGCTAAAACACCTTCAGGTGCTCCACCAATCCCCATATAGATATCAATACCTGTTTCTTCTGGATCAGTTGTATCAATAACAGCAGCCACATCTCCATCCCCAATCAAGCGAATCGACGCCCCTGTCGCTCGTACTTCATCAACCAATTTTTCATGACGAGGTCTATCCATAATACAAACAACAATCTGATTAACAGCCACTCCTTTAGCCTTCGCAAGAGCATGTATATTATCGGTAGGAGAAGCATCTATATCGACTATTCCCTTTGGATAACCAGGACCAATAGCAATTTTGTTCATATAAACATCAGGAGCGTAAAGGAGATTACCCTTTTCAGCAATTGCAACTACTGCCAAAGAATTAGCAATATTTTTAGCACAAAGTGTTGTACCCTCTAGTGGATCAAGTGCAATATCGATCGCCAATCCACTTTGAAGACCCACTTTTTCTCCAATATAAAGCATAGGCGCTTCATCCCGCTCACCTTCACCAATCACCACTGTACCATCAATAGGCAATCGATTAAGTTCTTGCCGCATTGCATCTACAGCAGCCTGATCCGCTGCCTTTTCATCGCCACGTCCGCGCCAGCGTGCAGCAGCAACAGCAGCACGTTCAGTAACACGTACCAATTCAAGCGTCAAAATACGATCAAGTCCATTTAAAATCTTCTGAGTTGTGGGCATATGAAAAAATCCTACCGAATGAATACCAGAAAAATATGAGTCCTTATTAAATACTAAGAATAAAGTTTTTTGGCAAAGATGAAAATTTTTCACAAGAGATAAAAGAACTCAAGCGTGCGTTTTTATTATCAAGAAAGTTATCAATTCTTTGCCATAGGTTCAATACGAATAAATTGAGATTTTGCAACAAGATGTCCATCTTTTTCAATTTCTGCAAGTGCCTGTCGTACATTCACCTCTGTTGTTTCATGCGTAATTAAAATAATTGTTTTTTCAATTTGATCTTCTACAAAAGATCTTTGAACAATCGACTCCAATGAGATGTGATTATCAGCCATATGCCTTGCGACCGCGGCAAAAACACCAGTACGATCATGAACATTTAAACGAATAAAATAACCACCTGCATGATGCGAAATACGTGCTTTTTTATGAGGAGCAAGTTCTAATGCCGGGCGTCTTAAAACAGGTGCATACTGAAAACCAGAACGAGCTTTTGCTATATCAGCCAAATCACCAATAACGGCTGATGCTGTTGCCTTTCCTCCAGCGCCAGGACCAGAAAACAGTAATTCACCTAATAAATCACTTTGAATAGAAAGAGCATTGGTTACACCATTTATCTGTGCAATCATTGAGGATGCTGGTACCATTGTTGGATGAACGCGTTGCTCTATTCCAGAATCCGTTTTTAATGCAACCCCTAAAAGCTTAATCCGATACCCCAATTCATCAGCTGCTCGAATATCAATTTGCGAAATATTATGAATTCCTTCAACATAAACATCATCTAACGAAATAGCTGTTCCAAATGCCAAGCTTGTCAACAAAGCTAATTTATGAGCAGTATCATTTCCCTCAATATCAAAAGTTGGATCTGCTTCAGCATACCCAAGTCTCTGTGCATCTGCTAAACAATCTTTAAATGAAAGACCTTCCGTAAACATGCGTGTTAATATATAATTACAGGTTCCATTGAGAATACCATAAATTCGCGATATGCGATTACTAACAAGTGATTCTCTCATCGCTTTGATGACAGGAATCCCCCCTGCAACAGCTGCTTCAAAATGAAGAAAAACACCTTTTTTTTCTGCAATTATAGCCAGCTCTACTCCATGTCGAGCAAGAAGAGCTTTATTGGCTGTTACAACATGATGTCCCGCCTCAAGCGCTCTCTTAACAGCGGTATACACCACATCCAATTCACCACCAATTAACTCTACAAAAACATCAATCTCATCAGAAGCAGCCAACTCCACAGGTGAATCAAACCATTTTATATCACTGAGATCAAGTCCACGATTGCGGCCTTTATCGCGCGCACTAACAGCAACAACTTTGATGAATCGCCCACATTGACAAGCTAAACTATTCGCTTTTTCACATAGAGCTCGAACAACTGAAGTACCAACCGTACCAAGTCCCGCAACACCAACTTTTAAAGCTTCTGCCATTATTAACCACTGATCCCTATCTTCATTGAAAAATCGTTTAAATGATGTGCCAATCAACACAAAGAATATTTACATCCATAAGAACAAAAGAAATACCCCGCTCTATTCACTTCATTTTTTCCAATAGAATTATCCCCGCTTGTTCAATCAACATTCCTAAAAATATAATATTTATTGTCTTCAAAGATTTCAGAATCTTTATAAAATATTTAATTCAGAATGAAAATCTGTAAAACTGATAAATGCAAGTTTCCATAAAGAAAAGTTCTAAAAAATAATCAATAACAAGTTAAAGAATATTGAAGACTGAGTAAGAAAGAATAAAACATCTCTTCTAAATCAACAAGTATGGAACAAAAAACATTCTTTTATATGATAAATTAAGAGAATGGATAAAATAAAGTAGATCAGTACATAATAACACATTTCTTCCTACCATTCCATAGCTTTAAATATAAATCTTTAATGCAAAATCTTAACGCACTCATATATCAAAATAGAACCTTACATTAAAGTAAAAAACAAAACTTAATATGCGCACACCATAATTCTGAAATATTATAAATATAGAGAATAAAGTTTCAAAATTTGAATATTTTATCTCAACTTATTGCCACCTCTTTAAAAAACTAGCGAATTGAAATGAAAAAAAACTCAATCTACCCTTTATCCACGCTAATTCATTTTCAAATCAAGAACCTTCTCAATATATAAAAGAGCAAATGAAGGGTTTTTAATCTTAAATTTCTTACAGACATGTAAAAGTAAATATAAAAAATATTTTTAATATATTCTATAAAAATTGATTTAATATTTTCATTTTTATTATACAGATATCTATTTATATTTTGTTAAATTGTAAGTAATCTATGGATTATTCATAAAAAAACTTTTGTATGATTGGTATTATTTGTTTATTTGGTAATAAATATTGTATTTCTACTTTATAAATTATATAGTTTTTGCTTTATGATAAGCTCAAATGAGAAATCTTCCGTATAAAGGCTCTTTCAAGCAAGTTAAATAATATTCTCATGTGACAACAAAGATAACAAACGATAAAATATGTAAAAAATAAATACATTTAAAATGCTGTTTTGATCATTTTTGCCTACTTTTCAAACTGAAAATAAATGCAAATATCATTTGCTGAGATGATACCCACATCAAAACTTTCTATCAATGATGATAACTTTACATTTTTTCTACAAAAAATCTTAGAAAATAAGATGATTCAAACAAGAGTTTCTCAAAAATTATTCAATAAAACACACTTTTTTCAAAAAAAATGACACAGAGGGCTTGCGAAGTAAAAAGATCCTCTCTATAAGCCTCATCATTGGTTTGCGCCCATCGTCTAGCGGTTAGGACATCGCCCTTTCACGGCGGAAACAGGGGTTCGATTCCCCTTGGGCGTACCATGTTTCTTTTTACTGTACACAGTCTATTGATTTTATATATCTTTTTTAAAGTACGGGATACGTAAATAAAAGTTAGGGAATAGGATTTTGCAACACGTCTCTCTAATTATTGCGAATCAAGAGTTCTTTTCGGGGTGGTTTTTTAGCAAAACCAGAGGTCCAAAGGGTCTCTAATTCTAAGATGTTCTAACTTTTTGTTAACCATCTTTTAAGATGTGAGAAGCTATTCTCTATAGCGTCCACAAAACGGGAAAAATCTATTACAAACATAAAGACAATGAAGGCTATCAATTTCATGATGCGTGACATCAT
>NZ_JBHINK010000072.1:0-918 GCF_042194905.1 Bartonella sp. CL63NXGY | reverse complement strand
TCGAATAAACGGCCATATCCGATCCCCATCTTCCTGATAGTATTTACGACCAAAGATTGTCCAGTAAATCCGATTAGTGATCCCGTTGTCTGGTGAACAACCAAGCCCTCGAATACCATCCACAATCATGTCTTGTAAGACAATGTTTTTAAAAGCCATCGGAATATCAGCAGGTGGAGTAAATGGCTCGTCTTCTGGCTGATCAGGTTCTGTTTGCTTTGCATAATCATTCAGTATGCTAGTAGCCACATAATCACGATCAATGTCGCCAGTGTACGATCCAAAACCACCACTACCAGCTCCTGACATTTGCCAAATATCGTAGTTAGCAGGTTCGTAACTGTATGCAGCTATCCAACGTAGTACATTTAATTGTCTGAGTTGACTATCACTGAATTTGGCGCGATAAGGACTGTCGGAACAATATAATCCAACCTTGAACGAGTTGACAGCTTGCTTTCTAAATTGAGCGAACTGTCCATTCCAATCGGCAGGTAGGCTCTTATCTTCAACATCTAAGAAAAGATATTGTTTACTGGATAAGCCTAAATCTTTAGCGTTCTGAATGGCCCATGCAATTTCTGTACCGCCATTCATCCAGTAGTGATAAAGATGCCATTTAAAGCCATACTTTTTCGCATTAGCAATATGTTCTTTGACATGCTTATCTTGTCGAGTATGATAACCAGCGCGAATGATCAACGTATCGATTCCGGCATCTTTAGCGGCTTGATACGGGAAAATTTTAGGATCTTGAAATTCGGAGATATCTAACGCATTAGCTTTCCTTGCTATTATTATCTCCTCCTTTCATCCACATATCAATTGCTTTTACCTGCTTTTCCGTTAACGTTGTTTCCAATTGTCCAAAGTGATTTTCCGTTCTTGAAGAAGTTGCAGCAATTGAATTAAATTGAT
>NZ_JBHINK010000071.1:0-929 GCF_042194905.1 Bartonella sp. CL63NXGY | reverse complement strand
TAAAAGTAATTGAACAAGCCCGCTGTATCTCTAAAAGTGATTTCATCTTTTCACTTACCGGTCGTGGTCCTCTTTCACATACGATAATGGCGGCGTATATGAGAAAAAATAAAATTGAAGCCTGCCCCCATGGTTTTCGTTCTAGTTTACGCAATTGGCTCGCTGAAACAACCGATGCCCCCTATGAAGTCGCTGAAACCATTCTAAGTCATACGGTCGGCGGTAAAGTAGAGCGTGCCTATCGTCGTACTGATTATCTAGAACAGCGCCGTGTCTATATGGATAAATGGGCGGCTTATGTCACAGGTCAAACCTAAAATATGGGGTGAATAACCCCATGATCTGTGGATAACTTTAACTCTCTTTTCTCTCATTCTCTCTCAATAAGAGTCATAAATTATCACATAAGAAATTATATGATAAAATATTGTTTTCTATAAATAAAATACCTTCGAAAATGAACCAAAATGTGGTTAATAAATGGTTATGATTTGTTACCATTTTTATAGTGAAAGGATTTTAATATGACAGAAAATGATATTCTTTTAACAGACCGTGAAAGTGCAAAATTGCTTCATATGAGTGTTTCAACATTTCGCCGTCATGTAACTAATGGCTCTCTCCCAAAACCTTTAAAATTTGGTTTTTTATCGCGTTGGTTACAATCAGATCTTTTGAATGTCATCGAGCAAGCAAAGCAGCAACGTTATAACGACGCGGCATAAAAAAAACCTTGTCACGTAAGGACGGACAAGGCTTTCTCAAGCTCATCAACCTAGAGCTTTATTTGGTGTAAATTCAAGGCTTTCTCTGCTGAAGCAAGACCTAAGGTTTGCATTCAAGTTGTTCTGAATGTTTTTTACAATAAGGGCTATTTAAGCGTCTCTCAACACTTCGCTGAGGCATGACAGCACCAGGACGACATATGG
>NZ_JBHINK010000070.1:0-930 GCF_042194905.1 Bartonella sp. CL63NXGY | reverse complement strand
CAGAATCATTATTCCATCCGATAAAAGCCGTATCAAAAGCCCGTGCATTCACTTTTGAAAACAACTGTGTACCTGCTACACGTTCAATTTTAAGACGCACGCCCGCCTGTGCAGCACTATCTTGAAGTGATTGAGCAAGTAACAAAGTATAAGGAGTGTTTGAGACAATAAAATTTGCCTCAAATCCGTTCGGATAACCGGCCTCTGCTAAAAGCTGTTTTGCTTTTTGAATATCAAGCTTAAAGGGTTGCCCCTCTTTTTCATCCAAAGCTCCAAGATTACCAAGAGGAATAAAACTGGCCCGTGGAACACCAATCCCTTTAAGAAGCTTCTTGCCAAGACCTTCATAATCTATAAGATAACGCATCGCCAAGCGTACTTTTTCCTTAGCAAAAATGGGATTTGTCATATTGAATCCCCAGTACATCATGGATGGTTCTAACACTTCCTTGATTTTAACATCTGTTGTTTTTTGCAGATCTGCAAGATCTTCAGGTGTCAAATTACGAGCAACATCAATATCATGTTTTTGCAACAACAAGCGTTGTGTTCCGGGCTCTGCAACATGGCGAATTAAAATCTGCTTCAGTTTAGGCGCTTGTCCCCAATAGTGAGAGCTTGCACGCAACAAAAGAGCTTCTCCAGGGCGCCAACTTTTTAACTGATAAGGACCAACACAAGCAGCATGACTCTTCAAATACTGATTTCCCAAATCACCATCTTTTTCGTGTTTCATAATCGTCTTACGATCAAGCAAAGCTGTTGCACGACTCGCAACAATATTATTAAGAATAAGTTCTGCTGGATAAGGTTTATCAAATTTCATCACAACTGTTTTCTTATCAGGAGCTTGCAAAGCATCATCAACATTTTGTTCTACAATTCCATATTCATTAAAAATTGCCGCATTACCCATCTTCAATTTGACAA
>NZ_JBHINK010000069.1:0-947 GCF_042194905.1 Bartonella sp. CL63NXGY | reverse complement strand
TCATCATAGGGGGCAACCCGTGTGCCATCATTGACCACAACCGGCGTTTCAAGCCAATTGTTGGTAATGGTTGCAAGGGACAACACATCATCAGGGACACTGGGTGCCATGGGGTGATCTGATGAAACTCCTTTGATATATACGACATTGCCCCCCGTGTTCAGTCCTATGCGGTCAATGCGGGGGAGTTTGTAAGTGTAACTGACGATAATATCACCACCCTCCGCACCCCCTGAGACTGTGATTTCCTGCGCTGTTACTTTATCAGCGGTGATTTTTGCGCGGTAACGGTAAGTCACCTTATAGCTGCTCCCCGCTAAAGGTTCGTCTCCCACGGGTGCCCAATCAATGGTGTCTCCGGTTTTTTTAAAATCTGTGCCTTCTTTAAATTCCTTGCTTCCTTGAACGATTTTTATAAACGCGGTGATGCTTTTATCAGGAACACCATCACGCCCAGCGGCAACGGCACCACGGGTGACGTTAACGGTTTTTTCTTTTGTCAACAAAAGAGACTGAATATCGGCAATAGGAAAATAATAGGGTTTAAAGGTAAAACTTGTTTTCCCTTTTGAAGGCGCAAAAATATGCGTTTCGCTTGGAACAACGCTTGTCGAAAAATCTTGCATCTCTTCATGGCGCAAGGCGGCAAGGCGTTTACGTTTAAAGCCATTGATATTGGCTTCTCCTTCTTGAATACTAAACACTTGGCAACCGTTATTGGCTCCCAATGCGCTCACACGGCAGCCACTCACGATATAATGTCCATGGGCACGGTCGTACGTCGCAATGGCTTGCATGGCAGGTTCAAGGAGTGAGGGTGATTTTTGATCAATCAGAACACCATCTTGTAAGATATAAACGGGAAAGAAAGTGCCATTCTGCTCATCCTCTTTTAGTGCCCAAACAAGCTGTGCTGTTTCGCGTGCGGCACCAGGCTCTCCTTCTGC
>NZ_JBHINK010000068.1:0-970 GCF_042194905.1 Bartonella sp. CL63NXGY | reverse complement strand
GAGTTGCAAGCTGTTCTGTTGACATCTCAAGTGAGAAGAAACCTACAATGCCCCCTTCATTTTCTTGGCTGTTATCACGCTTACAAGCATTGGCAATATTAAAAGCAATATTGGTCGCCAGAGAGGTTTTCCCCATACCAGGGCGCCCTGCAAGGATAATTAAGTCAGATGCTTGTAATCCTCCCATTTTCTCATCAAGGGTTTTGATATGGGTAGCTATCCCAGAAAGCTGTGAGGAACGCTTTTTTGCAGCGCTTGCCATGTTAAGTGCTTTTGCAATGGCTGTATCAAAGTTTTCAAACCCACCCCCATATTTCCCTTTTTCGGCGAGCTCAAATAACTGATTTTCAATCGTTTCAATTTGTTGGGTAGGCGTGAGCTCTACAGGAGCATCAAAAGCTGTATTGGCAACTTCATTGCCAAGATTAATCAAAGACCGGCGGATAAAAAGATCGTAAATAACGCGTCCATAATCTTCAGTGTTAATAATAGTGACTGCCTCTGTGGCTAAGCGAACAACATACTGGTATACAGTAATATCTCCAATTTTTTCTTCCATTTGGATATAGGGCTTGATTGTAATGGGGTTTGCAAGATGACCATTTTGAATAATTTGTAAGACAATCTCAAAGATCTTTTGGTGTAGCGTTTCAAAAAAATGTTCTGCTTTGAGAAAGTCTGAAACGCGATCGAGTGCATTATTATTAATCAGGATTGCTCCAAGTAATGCCTGCTCTGCTTCAATATTATGGGGAAGTTGACGAAAAGAAGAAGCAAAATTATCTCTTGGATTTTCTGTTTTTAGCATGTTCAGTGTTCTCATTGCTTTCTTTTCCCTTGTTTGGTGCCTCAAAGGTGATTTCTGTGGTATATCCACTTTGCTTCTCATAGCAGTGGGTGACGGTCGCGGCTTTCCATGGACCATTGATTTGCCCACGAAACCCTTGAAGGATGAGAGGTTGATCCGCCA
>NZ_JBHINK010000067.1:0-973 GCF_042194905.1 Bartonella sp. CL63NXGY | reverse complement strand
TCCCATTTGTAAAAAATCACTTCTTACGGAACGTGCATACACTTTAACTGAAGCTTGGATAGCATTAATGATCGTGTTATCAACCCACCCAGTTTGGTTTGTAGCTTTTAACGCTTTGCACAAGTGGCTTACTTGATTTGCCATATTGTTAGCCTTGTAATCAAGCATGTTTGATATTACTTGTAAGTCTGTTTGCACATCGTCTTTACTCATTGCTGTTCACCAACTTCCAATGAAGCTTATTTAAAATATAGATAGCCAACCAAGCGTTATCATCGTCCCTTGCTCTATTAGCCAAATCTTTTAATTCTTCTCTGGTAAATGTTTGTTTCAAAGAATGATTTTCTGCACAGGCAAAGACCTTGCCAATTCTATTCCCACTAGCCCATTTCGCGGTTAGGTATTGAGGGCCTTTGTCCGAGTTCAAACCAGTGAAACGAACTCGGTACTTAGGTTCATCGAAACGTTGTTCAACTGGTGTTTCTTTGAACCGGTTAACTAAATTTAGAACGTAAAACATATCTTCAGGCATAAAAAACTTTACATTCGTCCAATTAAAAGCAACATTTAAGTCCTGCTTTTTTGGTTCAATCGTCATAAACCACTCGTTACCAATTGCCTGTGACGAATCCGTAAATAATTGAATTAAGTCTTCATCATCTTGTACACACGCCGCTTTGCTGACTCGTTGAATAAATTCGTTAACTTTCATCATTCGTCCTCCATTTTTTGAACCATTCGGGCTAGTGCCCTTGCTTGATCTTCTGACATCGTTGGCGCCTTGCAGTCAATTGCTGCAACAGGGTACCAACATTGAGCTTCGTTGCTCCACCTATAACCTAATCGTTTTAAAACGTCCCAATCTTTTCGCCTTTTTTCAAAATACCCTTCATTTGATGGCTTAGTTATCATCGCTATCCTCCGCTGGTTCAATAATTGCCTTATCCCAATCGATTGCAATGTCGTCACGGTG
>NZ_JBHINK010000066.1:0-998 GCF_042194905.1 Bartonella sp. CL63NXGY | reverse complement strand
AACATCACTCCGCTTAAGAGCAAAACTGAAACCACTGCTATCCATAAAATTTCATTCGAACTCATCTTTATCTCCTTAATGCTGTAAAGTTTCTCCGGTGTGATCAACACCGCAGCTCTTGCTAATTTTCGACAATGGGGGGTGTTGCTCTTGATCGCATAAAGATTTTAAAAGATAAGCCACTGCTCCTCTTGAAGGAACACCATATTTTTCCCAACGCCATACTGTTGATTTGTTAACGCCTAATAACGCTGCCATTTCGTCCAGCGTAAGATTAAGGCGTTTGCGTATTTTTTTTGCTTCTATCTTATTCATAAAATTAAGTGTGCAATGTGCACAGAAAAAAGTCAAGTCGAAAAGCACACATAATATGTGCATTATGAATGGAAAGGAGTTGTCAGAATGCAAGAACAAAAACCCGACCAAGCTATACGCTTAACAGAAGCAAGAATTGCCAAAGGATTTAAATCTGCCCGAGCCGCAGCTCAATATTACGGCTGGCCATATTACACTTATATACAACATGAACAAGGAGTTCGCGGCATCAATAAAGCCGCAAGTCGATATGCAAAAGCTTTTAACGTAAGTACAGGTTGGTTATTGACTGGTGAAGGACAGGGGATAAAAACAAAATCTACAACTGCTCTTTCAGACCGCGAACTTCAAGAAGAAGTTTTTAACGCTCTAAAAAATATATCTCCTGAAAAAAAGCAGTGGCTTCTTCGCATTTTAGATACTCTAAAAGACGAAGAATAATAATTAACCTTCTTTTTTTATCTATACTAAGCTTATTCACTGCCTCCATTATAAGGTTATCAATATCATCCATTTTATATATCCCAAAATAATATAATACTCACTAAATATGTTCATGTTGCACACTTTATTGTTGACATATGTGCAATATGCGCATACATAAGTTCCATATCTTAGAAAATAACTTTTGCCAATAGGCAGTATGGAGGCATTTGTGAAGAAACCAGTGTTTATAAATTCTG
>NZ_JBHINK010000065.1:0-999 GCF_042194905.1 Bartonella sp. CL63NXGY | reverse complement strand
GCGTCCACAAAACGGGAAAAATCTATTACAAACATAAAGACAATGAAGGCTATCAATTTCATGATGCGTGACATCATCTTTAAACCTTGGTAGGTTTCTATCATCTCGTGAAGGAGCTGTTGTTCTTTTTCTGTAAGATCTTTATCTTTGCTGCTTCGTTTCTTGACCATCTTTCCAACCACATAAATAGGCTCCCTGCTTGTTATGCTTCAAAATATCTCTTGCAAGGTTGGAACTGATGACCGCAACATCCTTATTATCCAAATAAATGGGCAACCAGCCACCACAAGAAACGGACCTATTTGCCGCGCACCCAACGAGAAAGTTCAGAGCGCACACCAGCATCACTTTTTTGATTAACTTCATTTTCCACCTCAAGCCGCGTTGTTGCTGTCTTTAAAGCATTCTCTGTTTGCTTTTGCCTTTCGCTTTGCTTGCCAAGGTGAAACGCCTTGGCTAAAGCCATAAAAAAAACGGCTAAAGCCGCTGTAAACATCAGAGAATATTTCTTTAGCCAAAAAATCATAAGCGTTGCTCCCGAAACCGCTTGGCGACAATCACTATGCCCGTTACAGCCGCTAAAACCATGATGCCTGCTAATGCCCATTGCACCGGTCCATTGCCTGCTAACAAGCCACCAAAACCAGAACAAGACCCTATAATCGGGGCAAGTGCTTCTATTTTAAGAAGTCCGGTTGCCGTTTTCGTTTCTACCCTTTGATAATTTGAAGAAACATAAGACCCTTTTACCCATAATCCTGCTTCTGCTGCTCGACGGTTGGCTAAACCCGCAAGAGGCTTCCCACCCACCTTATTCCATTTCTGTAATTCAACAGGTACGGCTTCATAATCCCCTTGATTAAGCTTCTTCAACAATGTTGACTTGCGAAAAGCAGCTGTTCCTACATTATAGCAAAATGAGACCAATGCCGCGAATTGGCAATCCGTTAACGAAACCGTGACCGATTCCTCTACCGTCTTCTCAAATTGCTTTAAGTC
>NZ_JBHINK010000007.1:0-102965 GCF_042194905.1 Bartonella sp. CL63NXGY | reverse complement strand
TTATAGCAAAACAACGCCATGGTCCGACAGGAATCGTTTCCCTTGCCTTTCAATCCGATTTTACACGCTTTAGTGATCTGGAAAAATAGGAGCAGAAAAACGCGTTAAAGAGAGCTTTAAATATCCTTTGAAAGGCATTTGAAGACCCTTTGAGAACACCTTTAAAACTCTTTGAGAAAAAATAAATTGGTACAAAACCTAGTGTCAAAATATACAAAACCCGCTGGCAAGCTACAGCTACACTGCTGACAAACTAAACACACAATAAAAAAGTAATGGTAGCGGAGGAGGGATTTGAACCCCCGACACAAGGATTATGATTCCTCTGCTCTAACCTACTGAGCTACTCCGCCAAAATAAGCAATCATAATTGTCAATAATTATATCTTTTGCGGATATAAGGGGTAGAATAGTAAGATGTCAAGCATCGTTTTTAAGCTTTTCTCTTGTCATTCTATATTATCCTCGATATGTAAAAGTGTAATTTTATATGATAAAGTAAGGTAAGGCATGAAAATGGTGCCACGTGTAGCGGTTTTAGGATGCGGTCATTGGGGTGAAAATCATATACGGACACTCCACTCTCTCGGAGCTTTAGCAGCAGTTTCTGATATTGATAATGATCGTGCTGCTAGTTTTGCAACACTGTATGGTGTAGAGGTTGTTACACCAGATGATCTTTTTACTCATCGAGATATTGATGCGTTGGTATTAGCGTTGCCGCCACAATTGCATACGCAAAATGTGCTCCGTGCTGTTAAAAATGGTAAAGATGTTTTGGTGGAAAAACCAATAGCCTTGAATGTTTCTGATGCTAAACGCCAAGTTCAGGAGGCTGAGGCCTATGAGCGAGTTTTTATGGTGGGCCATATTTTACGTTTTCATCCGGCTTTTGAAAAAATGTGTGAATTGGTGAAAAACGGAGATGTGGGAGATGTGCGATATATTTATTCTCATAGATTAGGCTTTGGAAAATTTCACACACACAGTGATGCTTTATGGGATCTTGCCCCTCATGATCTCTCAATGATTTTGGCGTTGACAGGATGCGAACCTTCCGAAATTCGCGGTGAGGGGGCTGCTGTCGTTGATCAGATTTCTGATTTTTCTCATATTCATATGATTTTTCCAAATGGTGTGCGTAGTCATCTTTTTACTTCACGCTTAAGTTCTTATCGTGAGAGGCGTTTAACTGTTGTTGGAACAAAGGCTATACTCGTTTTTGATGATATGGAACCGTGGAGTCGTAAATTGGCAATGCACCATTTTGCCGTTTGGAAAGAAAATCAAGAGTGGGCTTTTAGCATGGATGAGCTGAGTTATATTGATGTTTGTGAAGACTTGCCGCTTACTTGCGAATTACGGCATTTCCTTCATTGTATTGAAACGCGTCAATCACCTCGTACAAATGGTGATGATGCTATTGCTGTTTTACGGATTTTAACAGCTGCTGATGTCAATTATGATAGATAAAAGAGATAGGTAGCGCTTTTGCATTCTTGTGATGATCAATGGAGTTAATATGCAATTCATCGACCTTGGGGCGCAGCGTGCGCGTATTGAAGATAAAATTAATTCTGCAATTGCGCATGTAGTCGCTAGTGGTAAGTATATTTTGGGGCCAAAAGTAACAGAATTTGAAGAGAAATTGGCAGAATATCTTGGCGTTAAACATGTGATTGCATGTGCTAATGGAACAGATGCTTTGAAGATGCCTCTTATGGCTAAAAATATTGGTCTAGGGGATGCTGTTTTTTGTCCTAGTTTTACATTTTCAGCAACGGCTGAAGTGGTTGCTTTGGTGGGGGCTGAACCTGTTTTTGTCGATGTTTTACCTGATACATTCAATATTGATGTTGAAAAACTTTCTCACGCTATCGAAATGATAAAAAAAGAAGGACGTCTAAAGCCAAAGGCTATTATTGCTGTTGATTTATTTGGGCTTTCTGCTGACTATGTGCAAATTGCTCAAGTGGCTGCCAAGGAAAATCTTTTTGTAATTGAAGATGCTGCTCAATCTATGGGGGGGAGAAGCGGTAATACTATGTGTGGTGCTTTTGGTGATGTGGCTGCTACAAGTTTTTATCCTGCAAAACCATTAGGATGTTATGGCGATGGAGGCGCTATGATGACCAATGATGATCATTTTGCAAAACTTTTACGCTCTATTTTGTTTCATGGTAAAGGTGAAACGCAATATGACAATGTACGTATTGGTATGAATTCGCGCCTAGATAGCATTCAGGCTGCAATTTTACTAGAAAAGTTTGTGATCTTTGAAGATGAAATGGAAAAGCGTGTAGAAATTGCTCAACGCTATTCCAATGGCTTAAGAGATATTGTTACAGTTCCAGAAATAGGAGAAAATATTCGTTCTGCTTATGCACAATATACGATTAAGGTAAAAGAACGGGATAAATTAAAAGATTTTTTACAAAAAAATTCTATCCCTACAATGATTTATTATAAAACTCCTTTACATCAACAGCCAGCTTATAAACACTTCCCTTATGTAAAAGATTCCCTTTCTGTTTCAGAATCTTTAGGAGAGTGTGTTTTAAGTTTACCAATGCATCCTTACTTGACACAAACGGATCAGGATATGATTATCAAAAAAATAAGAGATTTTTATCACTCTTGAGAGCGTATTTTTATCCTTAAAATTATGGTCAAATCTCTATTGGTGATCCATCTTAGAAGGTATTTTTTGTTAGAGTGTGTGACCAATGTCTTTGGTATTATTTGCTTTCTAGAACCTATGAACTGTTGTTCTTTAGAGCGGAGATATGATTAGCAAGTGAATCTGCTAGACAAGAAGATATTTTTTAACAGAACGGTATGGGCTAAAAAACTTTGTCCTTTAGCTTAGCAGAAAAGTCACGTTTAATAAAAAGGATTTGGGTTATGAAAGTTACAATGAACCTTTGTTGATTTTACTCTTCATTTAAGGTGTTTTAAAAGATAACTTATTTAACAGGGCTTTTGGAGAGAAAAGTTATTTTTTTGCGAATACGTGAGGCTAGGTCATTTTTGTTTTTTGATTTTTGAATCAATGTGTTGATGGGTGATGTATTCCCCTCTTGTAGCGCTATTTGAGCTGCCAATGTTGCTGCAAGTTCTTTTGTTTCTTCACGGAGTTCTTCCAGCAATTGGTGGTTAGCAGTCGGGTCAAGCTCATGAGTTTGGATTTTTTGTAAGCGTTGCTGATAGAGTGCGATTTTTTCACGCATCATTTTTCTTTCCTTTGAAAGTGTGTAGTGTGGCGATATTTTGTTTGATTGCTATCGCTTCTTTGGTGAGAGTATCTTTTGTGGGGAGGCATAGCCGATAAAATTGTTCTGTTACTTGGCTCAGTTGTATTTTTTGTTGGGCATATTTTTTTTGCAAAAATTCATACTTTTGTTGGTTGTTTGCTAATTCTACAGCATGTTGTGCACGAAGAAAATCGTGATTTGCTTCTATTTCCGCGAGTGATAATGGCATTTTCGCACAAACATCTTTATACGCAAAATGAACGGCTTTCCGCCAAATAAAAGGAGATAAAAGCACCAGTAACCAAGAAGTGAAAGCAACTCCGAGTATAAAAAAAAGAAATGATTGAATAAGCATAATACCCCTTTTCAAATAAGAATACGTTTAAAATGGATTCCATGTCGGTTTAGGTGTTAATTTTAAATATCCTACATTGATACCAAGGCGTGCGCCGACTCCTGTGCGTATTGGGATTAACAAGGTATTATGGTATTTTAGGACATGAAAACCAACACCTGCAATTAAATAGGCCGAACCTGAAATACCACCATAGCGTCTCCATAAATTATTTATGCCATTAAGATTGTAAACTAAGATCATTAAACGGGAGCCTTGGCCGCCAAAATCCCATCCTACTGAGGGACCTTGCCAAAAAACTTTATGTTGACCATAGCTTTTGGTAAAAACCCTTCCTTCGCCATAGGTTAATCCAGCAAAAAAGGCACCAGAAGCTTCTTCTCCTAAAATATAGGCATTGGGATAACCGTATTTTGAAAAAATATTTTGAATTGCAACAGCCAAACCACTGGCTGTTTTTCCAAAAAAAATATGACCAGAATCAATAATTTCTTGGAGTGAATAATGAGGCTCGTTTTGCTCTATTGGTTTTAGTTGAGCATGTGTGGTGTTTATGGTGATGAATAAAAGGAAGATTAAAGATATAATATTTTTGTACCAGTATTTGAGCAGAGAGAGAGCCATGGAGTTTTCTCCTTTTATTAGTGATAAACAAAAAGATAATATTAGAATTTTCATGCTATTCAAATAAAAAATAAGATATAAGGTTATTTAAATTCTTGAATTTATTTCTGATTTTTTAGCATGATTGTTAATATTTCCTATTATGCATCAGATGTTAAGAGTTTTTCTTTAAAATAAAGTTTGTTTTTTTGAATCTAGGAGTTTTCAATCATTATGACGTTAGATATTTCTTTGAAGCCTATGGATCTTGCTGCTTTGCTTTGTAGTCGTATTTGCCATGATTTGATTTCACCTGTGGGGGCTATTCAAAATGCAATGGAGCTTTATGATGAAGGAGGAGCTGAAGAAGATGCTTTACAATTGGTGCGTTTATCCGTTGCAAGTGCTGCTGCACGTCTACAATTTGCGCGATTGGCTTTTGGTTTTGCTGGTGCAAGTGGAGGACAAATAGATACACGGGCTGCAGAGCAGGTTGCTCAACAATATATGAAAGAAGAAAAAGCAACATTAAAATGGCAAGCTTCTTCTTTATTGTTAGAAAAAGATGAAGTTAAACTTTTGCTTAATTTATTATTGATTGCAAATGCAACAGTTTCTCGTGGTGGTGAAATTGTTGTTATGATTTTGCAAGAAGAAAATAAACGTTCTTTTCGATTTGAGGTTTTCGGTAGAACTCTCCGTATACCCCCTCATTTTCTTGCGTTATTCCGTGGAGAAGTTCAAGAAAAGCTTGTTGATGCACATGTCATCCAATTTTATTACACAATGTTACTTGCTCAGATGACAGAGATGAAAATAAATATTGATGAAAGTGATGGTTGTATTGTTTTAGAAAGTATAAAAAAGCTTTGAATAAGAGAGAAGCGCTTAAGCTGTGTTGGGAAAAGTGGCTTCGATTGAATTTATGAGCGATAAGGTTATATGTGTAAATTTGGTGTGGTTACTTCTTAAGCTTTAAGCGCTTTCTATATGAGATTTTTGGTGTGCGAGTTTTCTACTTTTAACAGAGAAAAGATCTCGGGAAAAAATCTCGGCCCGCTAGACTCCGAGATTTTACAATGTGCATGTTCACTGCTTAAGCGGTTTTTCGTACGTTCTCTTCAACTGGATCACGTAATACATAACCACGTCCCCAAACTGTATCAATGTAATTTACACTAGAAGAGACTGCTTCCAATTTTTTCCGCAATTTACAGATAAAAACATCGATAATCTTTAGTTCTGGTTCATCCATTCCACCATAGAGATGATTGAGAAACATTTCCTTGGTAAGGGTGGTACCTTTGCGTAAAGAGAGAAGCTCTAACATTTGGTACTCTTTACCGGTTAAATGAACAGGGCGCCCTGCAACTTCGACAGTTTTTGTGTCAAGGTTAACGGTGAGATCTCCGGTAACAATAACCGATTGTGCATGTCCTTTAGAACGACGAACAACTGCATGGATACGTGCAATGAGCTCATCTTTATGAAAAGGCTTCGTCATATAGTCGTCTGCTCCAAAGCCAAAACCACGAACCTTGTCTTCAATGGCATTCATACCAGAAAGGATTAAGACAGGAGTTTTTATTTTTGCCAATCTTAGAGTCCGCAAGACATCATACCCTGACATGTCAGGCAAATTCAGATCAAGCAAAATGATATCATAATCATAGAGTTTTCCTAAATCGATACCTTCTTCACCCAGATCAGTGATATAAACATTAAAGTTAGCCGACTTTAACATCAACTCAATGCTTTGAGTAACTGCTCTATCATCTTCAATTAATAATACGCGCATTTTAGATCCCTCACTTTGCTCCTTCACGAATCATAAGGAGCATTTCTATTTTATATCAGTTAGCAAAACCACTGTTATAAAAACAATTCATTAAATCAAACACTTATGACAAAGTGTTTATGAACATTTCAGTAGTACGCGTAACAATCACTACTAAATTCCCCACTATCCATGATAGTGGTTAACAAAATATTTTTATTTTTGAAAGAGGCTACAAAATTATTTTAGAAAAATCCCATATTTTTTAACATAATAAACAAAGAAGGGCTTTTTCTATAAACTTTAACTTAAAAAAAATTGTAAAAGAGCGTTATAAATTACTTTTTTACAATTTCAGTGTTTATTTACTGAGCTTTAAACCTCTTCATTTATAATGGGGGGAAAAGTTAAAGAAATAGTTATTGCTCTTTAAAGCAGATTGTATTTTCAGATGCTTTAATGCAAGGCAAAAATTATTATAATTTCAAGTTAATAGACTGTTTTTGTCGGATAGACATATAACTAAAAGATATTTATTGGGTGTGAATGCGAGTTTTGAGTTGGCGCAATCAAGGAGTAGTGAGTATGAAGCCACGAGAAAATATGGTGCGATTGAGGATGTTTCAAGTGCGTGGAAAGCGCCGTGAAATTGCACAGCTTGAGATGATGATCGCAGAATTTGAACGAATGGTGTTAGAGTTGGAAGCACAGATTACTCATGAAGAACGTAAATCTGGAAACAATGATGTTCACCATTTTGCTTATTCTGCTTTTGCGCGTGCAGCGCGGCAAAGACGTGATAATCTGATCAATTCAATTCGTGATTTAGAACTTCAAAAAACAAACGCTGAAATTGCTCTCCATGAAGCTAATACAGAGCTGCAACGTGCACAGCTTTTGGAAGCACGAGAAAAGAAGATTGTTGCGGATGATAAGGATATTTTGATTCAATCTAATTCAATGGTTGGCTAATTCAATGGTTGGCTAATGCAATGGTTGGCTAATAAAAGCAATTATTGAAGAATCCATTCTTTCAGGTTTATCTTTTGGATATAGTATAAAACAGCCAAACTTTTATCAAGTTTGGCTGTTTTATAGATTGCTTTATGTTATCAAATCGTAATCAATGGCAACTTAATGCCTGTAGTGTTGAATCTTGGTCGTTCGTAATCCCGCTAAACCGTGTTCATCGATTAAACTTTGCCATGAAAGAAATTCTTCTACAGTCAAAGTATAACGGTGGCACGCTTCGTCAAGACTTAACAATCCACCTCTGACAGCCGCAACAACTTCAGCTTTGCGACGAATCACCCAGCGCCGTGTTGTTTGCGGCGGTAGGTCGGCAATTGTAAGCGGACTTCCATCTGGCCCAATAACATATTTCATTTGTGTTTTTATCAAGTTGCTCATTCGTATCCTCTACCTTTAGTCAAGGACTTGATTCGTTTATAGAGCATGAAATTTAAAAAAGAGCTAAAAGCGCTGAAAGAAAAAATTAATAAAGTGATTGGGTATGTAAAAAGAAGCTCAAGTTGAAGTGTGTAGAAGAGATTCTTGCAATATTTTACCGGATTTTTCAAAAGAGCAAAAAAGGATTTCTCCTAAACGATTGCCATTATGCCTTATTTCCATCATTCTTTTTTTGTTTGCAGCAGCTCTTAAGAAAATAATGCCTATGGTTGTGGAAAGGATAAAAAAATAATATAAAGACAATCAATCGTGTAAAAGTGCTGAAGAGCGTGCATCAGAATGTCAACATATGGGTAGCCATTAAACAGAGCATTAAATAGAGAATGAATACATGTTTTTAAACAGTCTTGATTTACCAGGACAACCTGAGGATTCTCGCATTGTTGTTGCAATGTCGGGGGGGGTTGATTCATCGGTTGTTGCAGGTCTTTTGAAAAAGGAAGGATATAATGTTATTGGCATTACGTTGCAGCTTTATGATCATGGGGAAGCAACGCATCGGGTGGGGGCGTGTTGTGCAGGACAAGATATTGAGGATGCACGCCGCGTTGCAGAAACACTAGGAATTCCTCATTATGTTCTTGATTATGAAAAGCGCTTTCGCGAAGCTGTTATTGATCCTTTTGCAGAAAGTTATGCTCATGGAGAGACCCCAGTACCATGTATTGCATGTAATCAAACGGTTAAGTTTGCTGATTTATTAGCAACGGCACGCGAATTGGGGGCAGATGCTTTGGCTACGGGACATTATATTCGTTCGCGTTCCAACGGAGTGCATCGAGCACTCTTTCGTCCTCTCGATAATGATCGTGATCAGAGTTATTTTCTCTTTGCAACGACACAAGAACAGATTGATTATTTGCGTTTTCCACTTGGTGACCTTCCAAAAGCCCGCGTTCGTGAAATGGCAGCAGAAATGGGCTTTGTGGTTGCCAATAAGCATGATAGTCAGGATATTTGTTTTGTTCCACAAGGAAAATATTCAGATGTTATCGCAAAACTGCGTCCAGAAGCAGCTAATCCTGGCGTTATTGTCCATATTGATGGAAAGATTTTAGGTAAACATTCGGGAATTGTTAATTATACGGTTGGTCAACGTCGTGGTATTGGGGTATCAACGGGTGAAGCGCTTTATGTGGTTTATCTCGATGTGGAAAATGCACGTGTTATTGTTGGACCGCGTGAAATGTTAGAAACGCATAAGCTTTTTTTACGTGATGTGAATTGGCTTGGTGATGAGTCGTTAGATAATTTCCCTTCTCAAGGTATTGAGGTGGCTGTAAAGGTGCGTTCAACGCGTCCTCCTCACCTTGCGCGCTTACATTATAAAGAAGGTATTTTTTCCGTTGATTTATTGGAATGTGAAAATGGTGTGGCACCAGGGCAAGCTTGCGTTCTTTATGATGGAAATGGTCATGAGGCGCGTATTCTTGGGGGAGGATTTGTAACACATTCAGAACGTGCAGCTGATACTGAAATGATGTTGAAGCGCGTTTTATGCAATCTCGAAACAAAAGATCCTGTTTCCTCAGAACTAAAAACAACAGCTTTATAAAGCATAGTAAATTGATTTATAATGATATTTTTTAATCTTAAACTTGAATGAGAGACTTCCGGAAGATTTTCTCATTGAAAGTTTGTTTTATGATTGAATCCATCAAAATTATATCTTCTGCACGTCATAAGCGGGGTTAGGGTGTGGAAAGTGATGATAAAGAAAATGTAAAAATGTTTTTTATCAATGCTTTCAAAGGCTAGGGGACGGCAATATTATTGGAGACTGATAGATAACATACAACATTGGGTATGTTTTATAACTTGAAGTGTTATCATCTTTAGTGGTCAAAGTTGGTAAAATGAGCAAGTGCAATACCTGAGGCTGTGGCAACATTAAGGCTGTCAAAACCGTCAGTCATGGGAATACGTAAGGTGTTTGATTGTTGTAGTATATGGGGTGGTAAGCCATCGCCTTCTGTTCCAAAAATAAGTGCCATTCTTTTGGTTTTGTTGGCTTGCTTGAGAGTGTGTGAGGCAGAAGGGGAGAGTGCATAAAGATGAAAGTTTTCATCGTTTAGAGCAGCTATAATGTCATCTATATCAGCGTTTTGCGTATAGGGTACTTTTAAAGCAGCGCCGGCAGACACTCTTATTGATTTGCGATAAAGTGGATCGCATGAGGTTTTGTCGACAATAATGCCATTACTGGCAAAGGCTGCTGCATTACGAAAAATTGATCCCATATTATCGTGATTCGAGATACCACATAAAACAAGAATCAAAGCTTTTTCAGGAAGATGTTGTAAAAAACTTTGTAAGGATGGCAGTATTTTGCGTTTACCAATACCCAGAACGCCACGATGAACATGGAAGCCGGTGATATTATCCATAACTTTTTGTGGAACGCAATAAATGGGACATAGAGGCTGTGTTTTTTCTAAAAGCGGTAGAAGTCCAGAGAGACGGTTTGCTACGATGAGCAGTGAGATGGCAGAAAACTCTTTCGAATGTAGTAATGCGGACAATGTTACTTTGCCTTCAGCAATAAATTGATGTTGCCGTCCAACAAGATCTTTTTCACGGATATTATGATAGGCTTTTAGGCGTGGATCATCTGTTTCATTGATTGTTGTGATATTCAAATGCATGCGAGATTTTTAGTGCTTTTTTCTTATGATTTCCAGATGTTAGAATTTGTTTTATTTAAAAAAAAGAGATAAAAAAACATTATTTTAAAACTTATGGTAGAATTTGTATTGACAATATGCAACCATAGGTATAATGTAAAAATACTGATACGGAATCATATATTTTTTCTCGTATCGGGTGCAGTGTCTTGGGTCCCCGCTATTTCCCAAGTTCTGTATGCCCTTAATTTCTAAGGGAAAAGAATCTGGGTCCCCAATGCCCAGATTCTTTTTTTTTTGAGGGTAATCATTGTTCTTCTTTTTATATCTAAATTTTTTAGTAAATCATATTTTAAAATCCAGTTGACCTGTAAAGTTACCGTAGAGTGCTAAGATATTTTTTCTAAGGTGCAACGATGGCTTATAAATGGGGTATAATGCACATCATAAGACTGAAAAATAATGCATGATCATGATAGATTTGAGCAAAAACAAGTTTTTCGTTTATGAGAAGTGAGATGGCTTTAAGTTATTCAGAAAACGATTAATAATGAAGGTTATGTGTTTGATTGCTCTTGGGAAAGCTCTTTTTTCTATTATTTTCTCTCTTCTTTATTTATTGGTGCTGTTCGTGTAACTGAGCAGTTTTTACGATAATAATGGTGAGCTGAGGCGTTTATTGTATGATGAAGCTTCTGTAATATTGAGGAAAGATCGTCGTTATGCCAAAAGTATAATGATATGGTTGAAAATATTAATTCCCTATTTCGTGAAGAAAAGGATGAGGTTCATGGATGTAAAAATCAATATACAAAGCTTGACTTTATACTCTATTTTTATTGCGTGTATTGTTTTTGCTTTGAAATATTGGACATATCACATCACAGGTTCGGTTGCACTTTATTCTGATGCATTGGAATCAATTGTTAATATCCTTGCGTCATTGGCAGCATGGTGGGCTGTTAAAGTGAGTATGAAGCCAGCAGATCATGATCATCCCTTTGGGCATCATAAAGCGGAATATTTTTCCGCAATTCTTGAAGGGGTACTCATTATTATTGCCGCAATTGTTATTTTAAGAGAAGCATGGATAGCTCTTTCTACCGTTAAATTGTTGCAGAAACCTGGAATATGGCTTGTTATTCATCTTATTGCAACTGTCATAAATTGTATGTGGGGAATGGTTCTTATTTGGCAGGGAAAACTCCATCGCTCACCGGCTCTTAAAGCTGATGGAGTGCATTTTATAACAGATGTTTTTACGTCGCTTGCAATTTTAATTGGTTTGATTGCTGGTTTTATCGGGGGATGGGGAGCTTTAGATCCAATTTTAGCGATAATCGTTGCCGTTAATATTCTCTTACAGGGCTGGAAGGTGATTAGAAATGCTGTTCAGGGATTAATGGACGTTGGCGTTGAATTGAATGAAAGCATGCGGATTCGGGAACTGATTTCTGCAAATGCATCGGGTGCGCTTGAGGTCCATGATTTACGGACGCGTGTTGCTGGGAGGGTTACTTTTATAGAGTTTCATTTGGTTGTGCCTGCTGTAATGCAGGTAGGAGAAGCACATAAAATTTGTGATAAAATCGAAGCTGTTCTTCAAAAAGAATTTGATAATGTGCGTATTTCTATTCATGTCGAGCCTGAAGATGAGGCAAAATTGCCTCCCGGTACAACGGTGATCCCTTTTATATAAAAAGATTTTTCAAATTGTCTGTTATGTTATGAGGACTGTTTTTTTATGATGGGGTGATTCATACCTCTCGAAAATACAATGATGCTCTTTTGTTGATTTAATTTTTGCATCAATCAAGTATACAAGGTTAAACAGAGTATTTAAGGCAAGATTTATTCTATTTCGTTAAAACACTGTCATTTAAGGTGTGGTGAGATAAGGCATATAAAATTTGATCTATTAAGTGTTTTTAGAGTATGGAGTAAATATTCAAAATAGGACTTGCCGGTGTATTCTTTTGTAAGTGAATCTCATGAAATGGTTAGCAGCTTAAATCCATTTAAGAAAACGGATCGTTTACAGACTGTCGGGAGTAGATGTTTCGTTTCTTAGGGCGAGGAGGAGTGAAGCCTTCGTAATAAGTTTAATGAGATTTAATTATAAATTTTGTATAAAAGTTATGAATAGGGTTTTAAAGTTTGTGATCATAGATTAATCGTCATTATTGTTGCTAATAAATGTGTTGTTTTATCGATACAATGTGTTCTGTTTAGAGTGTTCTTTATTGCATGAAGGATGGGGGACTCATTAAAAGATGAAAAAACAAAAATCATGCTCATAACTCTACTCTTTAAAGGATATTATTGTCGTTACTGTAGAAAATTGTAAAGCTGAACTAAAGAATGATGCTAAAGATAGAAACTGGTTTTTAATTGATGCCTTCATATTTTCATTCCAATCTGGCATCAAAATTTTACAAGGACTCGTACAGTACTGGTGCATCCTAATCATAATATGCTGCTATATCAGGGCTATTTTAATTTATAGATAATAACAAAAAGCAAAGACTTTATAAGGAAAAAAAAGCTATAAAGTCAAAAATTTATATGCAATAAATTAGAGAGGTAGATCGAATTTTTATAGAATACTTTATGAAACAACCACCAAACATATCTGGCTTTACTTTTACTTATTTTTACAAACGTTCGTTTGTGTCTTTTGCGTTATATTCGTAAAGATCAGATTAGCGGTAATCTAAAGATAACTCTTGGTTGAGAATATGAAAGGAAAGCGTGATACTATAATAGAGTTTTTTCTGTCTTTATCGTTCAACCAGTAAAAGTGATTACAAATCCGTAATTTCTCCAAAAATGATTTTGTCATACTTATAAACAAAGTTAGATCAAAACGACTTTTTTCTCTTAAAACTGTAAACAAATATATTGTATCCGTATAGCTTGAACGAAGTTAGATGTTTACCTGAATAACGACAGTATATATTTTAAGAATAGAGAAGATATTTCATATCGCTATGATGTTATTCAAGAGCTCTTAAAACAATGATTCCTGGTGTTTTTTCAACATAATTCATAAAAGGAGAATCAACGACTTTTTCGTTTTCTTTTCGTGAAGAAGCATTTCTTAACATTGGCCCTTTATCTGTCATGATAAAGAAGCCCACATGTGTTACATCCAATCCAGCAAGTTTCGTATAAATACCAATGAAATCACCAGACTGTAAACGACCTATAACCTCCTCATTAATAAAGTTACTTGGAATATACGTTATTGTGCGTTTCACAACTGGCAACCCAGGTAGATAGCTTCCACCATCAGCTTTTTTATTGAGATATTTTTCTATTTTTACCGCATGGGGACTTATTTCAGCGGTAATATCAGTGGCGAGTTTATATTCTCTATAAGCCCAATCCGTAAAAAAATGTTTCCGATTTAAAAAATGAACATTACCGTTAATATAACGCGTTTTTATGACGTTATTTATGAATTCTGTTTGGGATGTTGATTTGCGCAATGCTTCAACATAATCCAGATAAGTGAAGCAATCTAAGCCTCTAAAATCAATAATCAGTTTTTCTGGTGTATTTTCTGAGCCATGTAACATATTTGCTTGGTAAGGTGTCCCTAAAAAAGCTTCAGAAAGAAAGTCAATTAGTGCCCCTTTTTCCTGATAATTTGTTTCTGAACGTTTTTTGAGAAGAGCATTTAATTTATTTAGAGTATAGGGATCTAGGTTTACGTTGGTTGTTTGTTGTGTTTTTATTTTATTTTCTACAGTACTCTCTTGTGAATCAGAATCCTGAACATCACATCCTGTTACCAACATTAATATGAGAATTAATAGGGATATTTTTCGCATTTTATACACCATTTTGAATTAAAAATTCATGACGAACTATTTCTAAAAGTGCTATTTTTTAAATGCTTATCATGATCATCGTTAGATTTAATGCTAGCATACAATCATTAAGAGTATCAATGAATATAAAGATAAAATCATGGTTTTTAAGGTTACACAAATTGCAAACGATATGAATCTTTTCTAAGATTATAGAATTAAAGGATTTTTCTCTATAATATACTTATTTTTTAATCAAAATTATTGTCAAATAAATATTTTTAAAAATATGATGAGCTTTTTACGTTGTTAAGCTATTCTGGTGTTGCTGCTTTAACTTTATAGCATATTCTGAGGGTAAGAAAATTTTTTAAGAGCTTATCTTTTAAAAGGTTTCAATTACTATAGGATATCTAACGTATCCAATGGAATTGAGATTCCTGAAAACGGTGGGATGAGAGGGGAAAATGATGTCTGATAAAATTCATCGTAATGTCTCTAAAACTATTGGAAATACTCTGTGTTTCATGAAATTTTGTTCATGAGTTTGTCGCACAAATATTTTGTTCGTATAATGCAAAAAAAATTTTTATTCTTTGACAATGAGATAGCAACTAAAGATACACCAATTAAAACGTAATTTTACAGTTTTATCTTGACTCTTACTTAAATTTTTACTTTGTTATTATTTTGTATGTGAAAAGTATACGGTATAGAATACTTTTAAAAGGAAAAGGGAGTTAAAAGATAGCGGGGGAGTCATTGTATGCGTAAAATAGTGTGTATGTTATGCAAGACCAAATGCTCAATCCGAAATTTGTTCAGCGTGGGCTCATTTTAGTGTTCATCACTTTATTGTTAGATATTCTTTGTATTGCGATCATTTGTCCTGTTTTGCCTGAATATTTTTCTCAATTAACTGGAAAAGAGGTCAGTACATCTTTTGTAGAAAGAGGAAAATTACTTGCAGCTTATTCAGTGATGCAGTTTTTGTTTGCTCCTGTTATTGGCAATCTCTCTGATCGTTATGGTCGTCGTCCTATTTTGCTTCTCTCTATTATCTGCTTTGCTCTTGATAATCTCATATGTGCTATAGCATGGAGCTATTCTATGTTATTTATCGGGCGTCTTTTGTCAGGGATAAGTGGCGCTAGTTTTGCAACTTGTACAGCTTATCTTGCGGATATATCTGATGATAAAACCCGTACACGCAATTTTGGTTTGTTAGGCATTGCATCCGCATTGGGGTTTATTTTAGGATCGTTTATTGGTGGTTTTTTAGGTCAGTTTGGTCCGCGTATTCCGTTTTATTTTGCTGTTGGTTTTTCACTCATTAATTTTATTTTTTCTTGGGTTATGCTTCCAGAAACCCTTTCTTTATGGAATAGGCGCTTTTTTGATATTAAGCGGGCAAATCCCTTAGGTGCTTTTTGGCACCTGAAACAATATCCGATGGTTCTTTGGGTGTTATTGGTCTTTTTTCTTTATTGGTTTGCGGAATCTGTATGGTTAAGCATTTGGGCGTTCATTGCAAAAGAACGCTATGATTGGAGTTCTTTTTCTATTGGACTCTCCTATAGTGTTTTTGGGATAGGCCAATTTATTGTAGTCGCTCTCTTTTTGCCTTATTTTTCTAAACGATGGAGTGATTGGCATATTGTTATAGTGGGGCTTTTGTTTGCCTCCGTTGCTATGCTGGGCTATACATTCGCGACGCAGGGGTGGATGGTTTATATGGTTTGTATGTGTACAATGCTTGAATATCTTGTTCATGCACCTATACGTGCGATTGCTTCAGCGCAGGTACCGACAAATGTACAAGGAGAACTGCAAGGAGCGATGACATCTGTTATTTCATTAAGTTTAACATTTGGTTCTGTTTTTTATGTGTTTCTTTTTGAATGTTTTACAGATAAAAATGCACTGTTTTATTTTTCAGGTGCTCCTTTTGTTGGAGGCTTTTTTCTTCTTGTCGTTGCGACAGTTATTTTTGCCTTGCGGGTACGTTAATTTGTTGAGAGAGGCCGGTACGTACTATTTTGCTAGAAGAATGCACAAGATAAACAAAATGTATCATTTTATAGGCAGAAAGTTTTTTGTGATATTTGTTTAACAAAGTGTTATATAAAATATCGATATATCCTTCTCATTTAGTGCAAATAATTTTTTTTATTTTGTGATATTGTTTGTATAGGGGAGTCCGTATTTTTTCTATTGCTTGCAAATTAATATCCAGTGCTAATGCAGCAGCATATTGAAAACAAAAGATTAAAACGTATCTGCGTTAGATGTATCAGTATTGTATGAACAATTCCAAATTTTATATGGCAAATTGGAAGTAAATATTGCTTATATTTGTTGGCATAACTTCTGGAATCGAAAGAAAACCTCATTTTGGAAGAATATAAAGTTGTAAAATTGAAAAGATGTTTTCTGTTTTGCTATTACTTTTTTATTCGGCTTTACAGTTTTCAAAACCATCTACGGCAATATCTTTTAAAAAGTAGAGATTTGTTGCATTGTCTCACACTTTAATTTCTTTATTCTTTAGGAGGAGTTATGCTTCTCATGCAAAATAGAATGCTTAAAATTGTATTGTGAATCCAATGCTTATTTGAAGTTTAGGCACTTTTTTGAATGTTAGACACTTTACTCTTTTTAAAAATAGTTTTTATCGATACACTTACCTTGCTTGGGGGGAGAAGCCAATGATTTTGATGGATACGACCTTAAGAGAAGAGGAAGGAGAAAAATTTAAGCTATTCAGTGCGCTCTTTTTAGTTTCAGAATGATAAATAATAATACAACTTCAATAAGTTGTAGGTATAAAAATAATATAATTGTGCGTAGGAAGATGATATAATTTAAAGGAGAGAAGTTAAAAGGTGAGGCTTTTTATTTTAAGATATTTTTTTATAATTCATAATGAGATCACAAAAATGCTGAAAGAGGTAGTGGCTATCTTGTGGTCCAGGAGAAGCTTCGGGGTGATATTGAACAGAAAAAACAGGTTTTCCAATGATTCGAATACCACAGTTTGAACCATCAAAGAGAGAAATATGTGTTTCTTGAACATGTTGTGGTAAAGAGGAAGAATCTACGGTAAAACCGTGATTCATCGATACAATCTCAACTTTTCCAGTGTTAAGGTCTTTAACTGGGTGGTTGGCACCATGATGTCCTTGGTGCATTTTCACGGTTTTTGCACCAACCGTAAGAGCGAGAAGTTGATGACCAAGACATATTCCAAAAATTGGCAAATTATGATCAATTAATGTTTTAATCGTTGGAATGGCATATTGAGCTGTAGCTGCGGGGTCTCCTGGTCCATTAGAAAGAAAAACGCCATCAGGGTTCATTGCCAGAATTTCTTTTGCAGTTGTGTGGGCAGGCACAACAGTAATGCGGGCTTTTTGTGTTGCCATAAGGCGAAGAATATTACGTTTAATACCGTAGTCAATTGCAATGATATGAAGATTGTGCACATTGTTTGTACCGTATCCTTTATTCCAACTCCATGGTTTTTCATTCCATTGCATTGATGATTGAGATGTCACGTCTTTCGTAAGGTCAAGATTGACGAGACCGTGCCATTTTTGCGCACGTTTCTTTAAAGAAGGAATATCAAAGTTTCCATTAGCATCATGTGCAATGACAGCATTTTGTGCACCTTTTTCACGAATAAGAATTGTGAGTGCACGTGTATCAATACCACAAAGTGCAATAATTTTACGCGTTTTAAGCCATTGATGAAGATTTTCATTGGATCGATAATTTGAGGGATGTGTAATATCTGCTTTGAAAATAGCGCCAACAGCACCATGACAATTGAGAGGAGAGAGATCTTCAATATCTTCGCTATTTGCCCCTACATTTCCTATATGAGGAAAAGTAAAATTAACGATTTGTTGTGTGTATGATGGGTCGGTGAGGATTTCTTCATAGCCTGTGATGGCGGTGTTAAAACACACTTCAGCTTCAGCGATACCTGTAGCACCTGCTCCTTTGCCTTCAATAACGGTTCCATCTGCTAAGACTAAGAGGGCTGTCGGTTTTTTGATACTCCAAGGGTGGCTGGGTGAAGTTGCTTGTATCATAGTATGTATCCACAATTTATTCTCTGAAAGGTATAATGACCAACTTTACACAAAAATCATACCTTTAACAGATGCTGTGTATATTATTCTGGTAACGTTTCGCTTGAAATAGGCAGTATAAGTACATTCCATGAAGAGGTAAAGTCTTGTTTTAGCTTTTCGAAGATCGAGTCCTTAATTATTTTTTTATCTTCCATTGCAAGATGGATAAAGATTGGTTAAAAGGCATATTCTTCTTGAACAAAATTGGATAAATTTATGTTGCGTAACCAGATTGATGGGGCTCTTAGGGCTGCTTTGAAAGTGCAAGATAGTGCGCGTCTTGCTACACTTCGTTTAATGAATGCTGCAGTTAGGGATCGTGATATTCTTTATTATGATGAGGGGAAGCTAGAAGTGGATGATCAGCAGATACAGTCTGTTTTCACTAAAATGCTTCAACAGCGTGAAGAATTGATGCGAGCCTATAAAGAGTCTGGTTGCTTGGAATTGGCAGAGAGAGGACAAGCAGAAATAGAAGTTATTCGTGAATTTCTTCCCTATCAACTTAAGGAGATGGAAGTAGAACAGGTTCTTTGTGAAGCTTTAGCACAAACAAAGGCTGAAAAATTACGCGATATAGGTAAGGTGATGGCATGGCTTAAGGAACGGTATGCGGGGCAAATGAATTTTTCTAAAGTGTGCAATAGTCTTCGTAAAAAATTGCAATAGATCTTGTTAATTCAAGGGGATGGGAAAATATTTTTTATTGTGCGTCACCTTTATAAATCAGTAGGATTTTGATAAATATCATTTATTTTTTATATACATACTATTATCAAAAAAATATTTTTTTGAAATCAACGAAGTTTTTTTGGAGCTCATAGAGCAATAAACATTCTTTTATGTATTATATTTTTCTGTTCTTCAAAGCTGTTAGATCATTAAAAAACAAAAAGGTTATAGAGTTTTTACTTTTAAAAAAAGATCTATTATTTGCACTGTTAAAAATTTTAAAACAGGATGATTAAGTTAATTGATACAGATTTCCAATTTTGGGGAGTGTATTATTGTCTTTTTTGCTGTTTCAAAGCATTTGTTTGATAAAGAGTTACCATATTTAGAGTAGTGATTATTCGGTAAGAAATTTAAATATAGATGGTTTTATCAATATGGCGTGTATCTTTTTAATTCAAGTGCTGGTTTTAATGATAAGAAAATCAGAATTTTAGAACGTTTTTTCTAGGGAAGAGATTTTTAAAGCTGAGTTTATGAAATAAAAGGATATTTTGAAAAGAAATCTTTGTTTTTAATGTGTTCTTGAGATAATTTTGAAATTCTTTTCTCTGATTAAATCCCTTATAAGCTATATAAAATCTATAAATTATGCAGAATAAAATGAGTAACCTCTATTTGTGGGGATACAGTGGTGAATCTGTTAAAAATAGTTCAGTTAGCAACAATGGCTTACCCGTTAACCGCAAACGGGAACGGCGTGCCCATAGCGCACCTTGTTGACCAATATGAATGTAATCGCGGGTTAATTTGTCATTGTTAAATAAATAATGTCCTAGAGGTACAGTTCCCAAATGCATCAAGGCTTGATTGTGTAGGAGGGTTTCTTGTGGAATTACAGTGCGTCCAAGGAGCCAAGGTTTATTATCTCCCATTAATATGACTTCGCGTAGCCAATAACGCGCACTTTCGGGGAGATGCTCTGCTTCTTCTGTTAATTTATCTTGCGTAATAAAACATTCGCGTTGTGGTTGAACTTGGAGGCAGGTACAATATTTCTTTAATCGAAGCGTCATCGAGCCCGATTCCATGAGCCAATCGCGAACGTTTTCTGGTATTGGAGGATTTTGATCAGAGAACCACGTTAGAGGCGGTAAGATGGAATCTTCAAGATCAGACATCGTTTTACTCCACAGCTAAAGTCTTATTCCATATGTTATGTTGGGTTAAATAGATAGCTCTATTGTAATACAAGGAGTATAAAAGCAGCAAGATTTTAACAGGAAGATATCAAAGGGAAAGTCGATTGCAAAGGTCTTTAAAAGAAGACATGCGGGAAGTATATATTATAGGATTATTTTCATTAAAAAAGCAAAATAAGGTATTATGTTTTATCCAAGGCGCTTTCACAATGCGTTACGGAAATTTCTTTATCGCATGAGAGCAATGGGAAAAATGTTTCGTACTTTAAAATTCGTTTGTAACGCATATAAAGAAGAGCTAAAAATTCATCTATGCAAGATGATATAAAGAGGAAGTTTTAAGAGGAACAAAACTTTATTTTATACTTTAGAAAGTGAAGAGGTATTCAAATCTTTTGAATTGAGATGTAAAGGGGATCGTATTCTTTATAATCAAGAAATTTATATTAATGCATATATTTTTGAAAACTTTAAAATATATTATATTGTTAAAATTGTTAAAAATTACTTCACATAACATAATTTGTAGTAATTCTATAATAAAGTTACATTAATATTATTTCATATTTATTTTATATACTATTTTCTTTCATAGATTAGAAAAAATTCTTTATCATTTTGTTCTTACCGTCTCTTTTTATTTCTTAAGATGCAAAAAAGCTCTTCGAGTTTTCTTGGTAAAAAGGGTATTGTTGATAGAGTGTATAGGTATTAGCATTATACGGTAGAATTTTTAATCATCGTTAGTGATTTTTGTAACCTTATGAATTGTTATTACAGTGAGATATGCTGGATTTGCGCACGTGGTACAAAAATCAGTTCGTATTTCGTTAAAATAACGCAACATATCTCTCCTGATATGCGTAAGTTTATATAGGTATGAAATGGTGCGTTATAAAGTTCTTTACTGCATTTCGTTTTATAATACGGTGATGGTGTATGCCTAAAATCGCAGCTTAAGCATCTCATCA
Organism: Bartonella sp. CL63NXGY; assembly: GCF_042194905.1. Lineage (NCBI taxonomy): Bacteria > Pseudomonadati > Pseudomonadota > Alphaproteobacteria > Hyphomicrobiales > Bartonellaceae > Bartonella > Bartonella sp. CL63NXGY. The sequence continues at coordinate 82,083 of NZ_JBHINK010000007.1, read as the reverse complement.
TCATATCAAAATTGGTAACAACAAGTTACAAGGAAATATTTCAAACTCTGCTAGTTGTTTTCTAGTTTTGTATTGAATCCCAAAAGGTGTAAAAAATAAATACTCTATGATCGAATTTTTTGTCCTATCCATATAAGAATACAGGCTCCTATAAAACCTGAAATAAGATAGCCAAGCCAACCAGCAAAACTTACACCTAAAAGACTAAAAAGAAAGCTTGCTAGCGCAGCGCCAATAATCCCTAAGATAATATTTAACAATATTCCTGTTTGGCTTTTCATAATATACTGTGCAGCCCAACCTGCAATCCCGCCAATGACAATAGCTGCAATCCAGCCGATGTTTGCATTTTCCATGATACCCTCCTTTGCCTGAATTTAAATTGTAACTAGAGTAAACTTTGTAAAAATCAAGGTTTATTCCTTTTTTACCCAGTGGAAAGGACATTGCTTTTAGATATTTTACTTATTACTTTCCTTTATATTAAAATAATATTCACATTATGTATCATAATAATACTTAATAAGTATAAATATATAATACATTTTAATTTATAAACAAATTAATTAATTTAGAAATACGAATAAAATAAGAAAATATTAGTGAAAATGTTTTAATAACTCATAAAGTGTATTTATAAGCTTTTTAAAGCTCTCTCTTAAATTGAAAAAAACAACTGTGATTAAAGCAATAAGTAAAATGGATATTTAAAAGTTTGGAGCTTGCCAATTGATATCAATGATGTTTGAAATTAAAACTGCTTTGTTGACACGTTATAGCGTGGCTGTATAGGTTTAACCTCTACAGATCTTGATATAAATATTGCATTTTTGTGGGGTTTTGCATTCCTTATAGAGCATTTCTGTTTTGCTGCTACTGTGAAGCGATCCCCTTTTTACAAGGCGAGTTTAGGTTGGAACTATCATACTCTTGACCTACTCTTTATGTGTTTAACAGTCTTGGCTTTGAGATGGTTAGGCATTTTTATGTCTTTCTTCAAGAGTTCTATTCTACATGCTGCTTTGTTTGTAATGTGCAAGCAAATGACTTTGAGCAATTCATCATGAATAGATTTTAAATGAAAGAAATTTACGATGAAGAAAGCTCATTTAAATTGTCAAATAATAAGATGTTTTGATTAAATCAATATCTTGACCATATTCAAAATTAAATAATCGATGTGATGTGTGTTCTATTCAAGTTATTTGAAAAGTTTAAGTTTTTTCTGTTTGTTCTTCAGCAGGGGTGCGTAGACGAGAACTTTGAAGAAGTCCCTGTTCTTCTAAAATGGGGTAGATCATTGAGGTCAAAAGAGAGTTGATTTGTTTGAGGTCGCGCACAGTGTCGAGATGAAGACTGGATGATTCTACATTTTTGAGATCCCCTTCACGCAGACGTTTAAAATGTTTTAAACTCATCTCTTTTTCTAAGTTTCGTAGTTGATCTTTTTTTTGTACCAATAGGTGTGCAGTATGTGTATCACGTGAGACGAGAACGTTAAATGCTATATGCGCGTTGGCTAGTACAATGGCGTGGAAACGAAGGAGATCACTCCAGCCCTCGCTGCTGAACTGTAAACTTTTTTGTTGTTTCTTTTTAACCAGCATCAGCATATTATGAATAATGATATCGCCTGCTTGGTCTAATTTTATACAGGCGCCTAGAAGTTCTTGCGTTTGAAGAGCTTCTTCGTCAGATAATTTTTGTCCCGCTAATCGTGCAAGATAAAGTTTGATGGCGATATGTTTTTTGTCCAATATGGTGTTGAGTTGGTTGAGTTCACGAATAATATTGGGGTCAGGATTTTCATAAAGTCCCATGATTTTTTCTAGCATGATGTCTACAAGATCACAAATATGAATGACTTCACGCATGACATTTGAGAGAGCGAGAGTTGGGCGTTCAAGAACACTGTCATCAAGAGCTGTTTGATCGGATAAATTGAGCGTTTTGTTAGCTTGCATTTTTTTTGCACTTATATTCACGATCTGAGTGGTTAATTTTAAAACCCATTTTGAAAGTGGTATTCCAGCAAGGAGAATGAAAACATTAAAAATGATATGGGCGTTGATCACTTGAGTAGGGGCGTTATTGCCAAGCCATGTGATGGGAGGGTGAAAGGAGAGAAATAAGATAAGTATAAGGATTGAACCGGCCCCACGCATGAGTAAGTTTCCTAAGGGAACGAGGCGGGTATTAGGAGAGGCGTTGCGCGTTAAAAGTGGTGCTATAAGAGAAGAGCCAAAGTTGACACCAAGAACCATGACAACACAGAGTTGCGTATGAATAAGATCGTAATTGGCAAAATTGACCAGCAAAATGATTCCTGCGATGGATGAATGTAAGAGGTAGGTTAAGCCAGCAGCCAACAAAAAAGAGGAAACAGGATCGGTTGAAAGATAACGAATGATGCTAGGCAAAATTTCGCTTTCACGTAAAGGTTCTGTCGCTGTACTTATCATCTCTAAAGATAAAATCAAAAGACCAATACCGATGACAATACGTCCTATTTGACGCCATTCACGTTTTTCTGTTGTCATGAAGATACAAGTGCCAATTAAAAGACACAAGGGCACAACAAGAGTGAGGTCATAGGTGAGAATTTTTACAACGATTGCTGACCCTAATTCTCCTCCACGTACAGCCATAAGTCCTGCTACTCCAGAGACAAAACCAGATTCAACGAAAGAACCAACGAGGAGCGTTATTGCTGTAGAGCTTTGTAAAATCATTGCTGTAAAAAGTCCAAAACTTACAGCAAACAATGGTTTTAAAATGACGTGGCACATTTTATATTTAAGTCTGTCACCATAGGCGCGTTCAATTCCTGTGCGCACCATGCGTGTGGCCCAGAGAAGTAAAGAAATAGCGCCGGCAAGATGAAGGAGTACCAATGAACCATTCATGATACTTTATTCTTTCTTTGTTGTTGTGAATGTGGTTACTTCAAAATTAATAAATTGAAGTTTATTGTTTTTATTTCACTTTTGCTTTTAATACTTGATTAAAATCATAACCGCTTGGATTTTGAAAAACCTTTAGACCAAAACAGGGCAGAATAGAATAAAGGTGATCAAAAATATCGCCTTGAATTTGTTCATAGTCTATCCAAACGGTGGTGTTCGTAAAGCAATAGATTTCTAAGGGTAAACCATTTTCTGTAGGAGGTAATTGCCTTGCCATATAGGTCATATTAGGGTTGATATTTAGATGCTGTTGTAGATAAGCAAAAACATAAGCACGAAAAGTTCCAATGTTGGTTAAACGGCGCGTATTGGCTAAAACATCATGATTTTTATCTAATTGAGCATTCCATTGATCAATTTCTGCTACTTTTTGCGTGAAATAATTTTCTAATAAATTAAATCGAGAAAGATATTTTTGTTCTTCTTCTGTGAGAAAATGGATACTTGATTGATCAATAAAAAGGGAGCGTTTGATGCGTCTGCCACCTGATTCTTGCATGCCACGCCAATTTTTAAACGGGTCGGTCACAAGTTTACGGATAGGAACTGAGGTGATGGTGTTGTCGAAATTTTGAACTTTAACAGTATGCAAGGCAATTTCAATAACATCACCATCGGCACCGAGATTGGGGATTTCAATCCAATCTCCAACGCGAACCATATCAGTGGATGAAATTTGAATACCGGCAACGAGAGAAAGGAGCGTATCTTGAAAAATTAACATGAGAACCGCGGCCATTGCACCAAGACCGGAGAAGAGAATAAGAGGGGAGCGGTCAATCAATGTAGCAACCATTAAAATTGTTGCAACAGCAAAAAGTGCAATTTTAGCAATTTGAATATAACCTTTTATTGGTTTTAGTCGTGCTGTTGGTCGTTGTTCGTAAAGGATGTTAATGACATTGAGACAGGAAGAAATTGTCAGGACAACAAAAAAGATAATGAAGGCGTTGGCAACATTACCGATGACAGTGCTAAATGCATCGGGCAATGTTGGAATAAAATTAACACCAATTGAAAGAATAAAAGCTGAAGTGATATTTGCCATGTATTGAATAGCATTATTAATATCGATCGTTGTATTTTTGGGGAGAAAAGAAGAGAGTTTTTTTGCTCCGTGAATAAGTAATTTTCGTCCTAGAAAGTTCACTAAAAGGGCAGCTATAGTAAGAATAATAAGCCAAGAAATAGCCTCTAACCACGGATATTGAACAATAAATTCGATCACTTTTTTATTCTCCATTTCTAAAAATATATGCAGTTGAGGGTTTAAAATTTTACAACTGCTTAAGAGGAAGTATTGGAATTATGCTCTAAAGTCGTTAAATATGCAAAAAAGAATTTTCAAACTCTGTGAGAGATAATGCGTTTTCCGCCCGATTTCCTTAATGAACTGCGTACGAGACTCCCAATTTCAACAGTGATTGGGCAACGGGTGGATTTTGATCCTCGAAAAAGTAAGCCTTCACGGGGAGACTTTTGGTGTTGCTGTCCATTTCATGGTGAAAAAACGCCAAGTTTTCATTGTGATGATCATAAAGGGCGCTATTATTGTTTTGGTTGTGGTGTAAGTGGAGATATTTTTACCTTTTTGTGTGAGCTTGATGGATTGCACTTTTCAGAAAGTGTAGAGCGTTTGGCTGATTTTGCGGGAATAAAACTCCCTATTTTGGATTCACAAAGTCATAAACGTCAACTGGAAAAAGCTGACCTTTATGATGTGATGAAAATTGCTACAGATTTTTTCCAATATAATTTACGCGATAAAGAAAGTACGCAAGCACGTCGTTATCTGGATGCACGTGGTGTTACACCAGAGCTTGTAGAGCGTTTCCGCATTGGTTTTGCACCGGTAAGGCGTACAGCTTTGAAAGAAGCTTTGAGTGCACGGGGCATTTCAATAAAGCAAATGGAAGAATGTGGGCTTCTCTCAGTGCATGAGGAGAGCGCGGATTCTTATGACCGATTTAGAAATCGCATTATGTTTCCTATCGAAGATTTGCGCGGACGTGTGGTGGCTTTCGGAGGGCGTGCATTAGAGAAAGAGACACGAGCAAAATATCTCAATAGCCCTGAAACAGTGCTGTTTCATAAAGGAAATATACTTTATAACGCGGCAGCAGCTCGCAAAAATAGTCGCTTTGTTGGCGATGAAAAAATTCATTCACTTCTTGTTGTTGAGGGGTATATGGATGTCATTGCATTGACTAAAGCTGGTTTTGAAGGAGTCGTAGCGCCCTTAGGGACAGCATTAACGGAAGCGCAAATTGAGCTTTTATGGCAGATGGGGAAGGAGCCCATTTTGTGTTTTGATGGTGATGATGCTGGTTTAAAAGCTGCTTTTCGTGTTGCTGATCGTGTGTTGCCTCTTTTAAAGGCTGGGGTTTGTGTACGCTTTGTTTTGTTGCCACAAGGGAAAGATCCTGATGAAATTGTTTGTGCTGGTGGAGCACAGCTTTTTTCTTCTTTTTTGCAAAAGGCAATTCCTTTGAGTGAGCTTTTATGGTGGCGAGCTACCTATGGAAAGCATTTTGAAATTCCAGAGACACGAGCAGCGCTAGAAAAACAACTGAAACAACAAATTTTTACGATTAAGGATGAAGATGTCCGCCGTTATTATTTGCAAGATGTAAAAAAACGCCTTTTTGATTTTTTTCGTCCCTCTTTTTCGAAAAAAAAGGGGGGAGGGCGATATGATCAATCTTCACCAAATAGGACCTTTAAAGATCAAACCTTTTCTCTGTTAGCAAATTCTGAAATAGTACGAAATTCTTCGCAATCTATTCCTTTGCGTGAAGCAGTGATTTTACTCACTTTAGCTTACTATCCTGAGTTGTGGTATGAAAATTTTGAAATTCTTTCTGAGTTAGAATTAAAAAATACTCAATTGATAACTCTTCATCAAGCTATGTTGGAAATTCTTGGGGACCAACAGCTTCATGATAAAGAGACGATGGTTGCATTCTTAGAGAAAAGAGAACAAAAAGCTCTGTTAGAGCGTATGAAACATCTTGTGCAAAATATTGGTATGCGTATTATCCTTGGTGGAGCCCCTATAGAAGATGCACGTGCTATATTAAAACAAGCTGTCTACTTGCATCTTCAAGAACACCACCTACATAAGAGATTACAGGATATTGAAGAGCAACTTGTAGAAAATCCTAAGAGTGAGGTTTTTGATCTGCTTCGTGAGGTAAAAAATGAGCTGGAGCAGATGCAGGCAACAGAAGCGTTAATTGAAGGGTTTGGAAGTTGGTTGGATGAAAAAATAGACGGGAATACACAAGATACGATAAAATGATTCGCTTTTTTAATGCGAATCAGTCACTTAAATTTTAGATGAGGAACTTTATGTGGAGTGACATTTTTGTAAAGATGACAATTAAATTTTAGAAAAAGCGGGTAAATTTTAGGAAAAGCGGGAAATTGGTTCTTACGATAGGGTACAGAGATTATCTCAGAAGGGCTGAGAGGTGTCGGGGAAACTTCTGGAGTTTTCCCGCGTTTTTGTCTGGATGTCGAGTTTGTCTGGATGTCAGGGCATATACAAAATGTATTCTTTCCAATAGTAATCTCTTAAAAGGAAGTATATATGAGTAACTATTGGTAGATTTTAGTGAGAACAAACAAACTGGTCACATGGAAACTATGGTTACATGGAAACTGTGAAGTGATCGAGTGGAGTTATGGTATGGCAACAAAGGTTAAACAGAAAGATAATGCAGAAGTAACAAGCCAAGCGAGTTTGGATAGTCCTCTTCTTGATTTTTCTGATGATGCCATCAAGAAAATGATTAAGCTTGCCAAAAAAAATGGTTACGTAACAATGGATGAACTCAATGCAGTTCTTCCTTCTGACGAGGTTACATCCGAACAAATTGAAGATATCTTGGCGATGTTCTCTGAGATGGGGGTTAATGTTGTGGATGATGAGGATGAAGTTGAGTCTGAAAATTATGAAGAAGAAGTTACGGTAGAGGGTGGTGATTTAGTAGAAGCCTCTAGCCACGCAATTGCAACGACAACGAATAAACGCGAAGTAACAGATCGTACGGATGATCCGGTGCGTATGTATTTGCGTGAGATGGGAGCTGTTGAGCTTCTTTCGCGGGAAGGCGAAATTGCCATTGCTAAGCGTATTGAAGCAGGGCGTGAGACAATGATTGCGGGACTTTGTGAGAGTCCTTTGACTTTTCAGGCTCTTATTATCTGGCGTGACGAGTTAAAAGAGCAGCGTATTCTTCTTCGTGAAATTATTGATCTTGAAACGACTTATGCTGGTCCAGAAGCAAAGCAGGCTCCTATTATTGAGCGAAGTGAAGTTGATAAGACGGTAGAAGAAAAAATGTCTTCTGGTATACGTAATATGGGGGAGAGCGCAGGAGAGAGAAATATTGAAGACGATGATGAAGAAGACGATGACGATGTTAACTTATCGCTTGCTGCAATGGAAAATGAGCTTTGTCCTCAAGTTATGGAAACATTGGATTTTATTGCTCAAACCTATGTGAAATTACGAAAATTACAAGATCAGCATGTTGAAAGCAGTTTGGCAGAGCGTAAAGAGGGGGCCCTTACTTCTTCTCAGAAGAAGAAATATATTCAATTAAAGGGTGAGTTGATTCAAGCAGTAAAATCTCTTTCTTTAAACCAAAATCGTATTGAAGCTTTGGTTGAACAGCTTTATGACATCAATAAGAGATTGATTCATAATGAAGGTAAGCTGAAACGGATTGCCAATAGCTATGGCATTGGCCATGAGGACTTTTTAAAAGAATACCAAGGGCGTGAATTGGACGCAGATTGGATGAATTATATTGCTGCTTTGCCTACACCTGGTTGGAAAGAGTTTTCGGTGCGTGAAGCAAAAGAAATCCAAAAACTGCGAAGTGAGATACAAAATCTTGCGCAAGAAACGGCTATTTCGATTGGTGAATTTCGTCGGATTGTTATGCAGGTGCAGAAAGGTGAACGCGAATCAACTATTGCGAAAAAAGAGATGGTAGAATCTAATTTGCGTCTTGTTATTTCAATTGCAAAAAAATACACTAATCGTGGTTTGCAGTTTCTTGATCTTATTCAAGAAGGCAATATCGGTTTGATGAAGGCTGTGGATAAGTTTGAATATCGGCGCGGCTACAAGTTTTCAACTTATGCAACATGGTGGATTCGTCAGGCTATTACACGTTCAATTGCTGATCAGGCACGTACAATTCGTATCCCTGTTCATATGATTGAAACAATTAATAAAATCGTTCGTACTTCGCGTCAGATTCTCCATGAAATTGGACGAGAACCAACACCAGAAGAATTATCTAGCAAGCTTTCTATGCCGTTAGAAAAAGTACGAAAAGTTCTTAAAATTGCAAAAGAACCTATTTCTCTCGAAACGCCTGTTGGTGATGAAGATGATTCCCATTTGGGTGATTTTATTGAGGATAGGAATGCGTTATTACCAATTGATGCAGCTATCCAAGCTAATCTGCGAGATACGACAACACGCGTTCTTGCTTCATTAACACCGCGGGAAGAACGTGTTTTGCGGATGCGTTTTGGAATAGGGATGAATACAGATCACACGTTGGAAGAAGTAGGACAACAATTTTCAGTTACAAGAGAGCGTATTCGTCAGATTGAAGCAAAGGCACTTCGTAAATTGAAACATCCTAGCCGTTCACGAAAATTGCGCAGTTTTCTCGATTCTTAAATAAAGGAATTCTTGTGCATTTTAATAACTTCCTCTTTCTTCTTAATGAAGGGGGGGAGGTGCGTCATGTTGTACTTGGATACTTTCTTGAGAAAAACATGGGAAGAATTTGAATAATCTAGAAAGTTTGCGATGTTTAATGTTTTTCTTAGCTTTGGGGCTTTATACTTCTCTGTCTCAAAAGAATAGATATAGGGCAAAGGGTGTTTATGGAGTAGAGAGTAGGGGGGCTTTCAAGAAATGAACGATAAAAACATTACTTTGCGTATAGCGCAGCTCGTTTTTTAAGAAATGGGATCTATTAGGAATAAACTTATATTGCAACATACGGACTTTTTGATGAAAAATGTGTATTCTTTTGCGGGATTTTTCTATCATTTTAGGTGACGCATTTTATTCTTTGTCAGTTTATAAAGAGATTTTTCAATAGGTTATGTTCATTTATATGCGCTATTTTTTGAATATTCTCTTTTTATTCAGATAGATTTTAAGAACATGGTTTAAAGTATACATTGAGTTGAATCTTTTTAAGAGACAGAAATAGATGAAATTATAGAAATTAAACGTTTTATTTTTATAGATCGTCTTAATTAAAAAAGGTGTGTCTGAGTTTATGAGTGGAGAACTCCCCTTTTGGAAAGTAAAAAAATTAGAAGAGATTTCCATTTCTGAGTGGGAGAGCCTTTGTGATGGCTGTGGCCGTTGTTGTCTCCATAAAGTTGAGGACGACGATACGGGTGACCTTTATGCAACCAGTATTGCTTGTCGTCTTTTAGATGGGGAAACTTGCAGGTGTCGAGATTATGCTCATCGTAAATCAATTGTACCAGATTGTATGTCGCTAGACATTACGACAGTTAAAACAGCGCGTTGGCTTCCAGAAAGTTGTGCTTATAGATTAATTTATGAGGGAAAAGATCTTCATTGGTGGCATCCATTAGTATCAGGAGATTGTCAGACGGTACATACAGCGCGTATTTCTGCACGCGGACAAATAGAGGTTTACGAAGACGAATTATTATCTGAGGAAGAATATCTTTATCACATTACTGGTCTTCTACGTGAAGGCCAGTAATGTAATTTTTATACAACTGTTTGTGACTTAATCGATCGCAAAGACTACAGTGACGCTCACGTTATAATTTAACTCACCACCTGCAAAATTTGTATTTGCGTAGCTTACATCTGCTGCTCTACTCATGAGACGTGGTGTTGGGTGATAGTAATCATCCTTTTCATTGATTTCAATAATTTTTCCTAATTTTAAATCGGCCGCTTGCGCTATCGTTTGCGCTTTTTCAATGGCTTCAGTAATGGCTTTTTTACGTGCTTCTTGATAAAATGGCTTTGTATCTGCGTTGGTAAAAGTAATGCCGTTAACTGAATTAACACCTAGTGACATCGCTTGATCAAAGATTTTACCAGCATTGGTAAGATCACGAATGCGTACGGTTAAAGAATTTGAAACATGATAGAGTTTTTCATTATTCTTTTTTTCGTGCTGTTTATCAGAGGTTGACTGATAAATGGATAAGCCTGATGTTTGCAAATCATTTGCTTGGATACCATTGTTTTTAAAAGCTTTTATAATATCATTGATGGATTGATTATTGGAAGCTAATGCCTTTTGGGCAGTTTTATCATAGGTAACAACGGCTAGATTAATAATTGCCATATCCGGTGCGGCTTGACTTTCTCCGATTGCTGTCACTGTAATTGTTGCATTTTTCATTTTATTTTCTTCAGCATAAGCACGTACAGTCAACGATGTGGTTAAGAGTGTAAATGCTAATATAACTGTTTTAACCAGAGAACCCTTCAGTGGTTGAATTTTCTTTTCTATCATATCTATACCTTTATATTTGTCAGTTAATTATTCTCTCATTTTTAAGAGTTTTTGTAAAGAAATTAGAGCACTGAAAAAAAACCAATAGAAAAGAGAAAAAGATGGGTTATAATCTTTGTCAGCTCTTGTATCATAGGGCATTTTAGTTTAGAGAGAAACAACCTATGTGGGGCCTGTAGCTCAATTGGTTAGAGCCAGCGGCTCATAACCGCTTGGTTGGGGGTTCGAGTCCCTCCGGGCCCACCAATAGGGAAATATCCAATAGAAAAATGGATCGCTTATATAAAAGTTTTGAGATTCTACCTTTTTCGTTTTTTTTATTTATTTTCCTGTTTGTTCTAAAATCCTTTAGTCGTTGTTTGTTTCATTTTTTTTCTCTCAGTCACTTTAATATAAAGTGAGGGTATATTTTTTTAGTCTCATCAAAGAAGTTCTCTCATTTGCAACATTGTAGCATTTTGATTAACTGATATGTGTCGCTATTTACTTGCTTAATTCATATACTGTTTTGTACTTTTCTTGTGTGATGTGCTTCATAAAATAGAAGGCTAAAAGCTTCATTGGATAAATTTATTTATACTTGTTCTGCAAATAAACAGATCTCAATAAAACCAATTTTAAAGATTGGACCTGTTCAGAACAAATGGCTCAAAAAACATTTAGTGTAAATTTGCTTTTTTCTAAGTGATGTTAATGTCTTTTAGACGTTCGAATAGCATCATCGTGATGAAAGGTTGTATATAAGAGAATGTGATCTATAGGCGTTCATATGTATCATGGGGTCAACGATGATAACATTTGTTGATATTTTCTTTTTCCCAAGAAAGGAGTTCTATTTGATTTTTGAGAAATATTGTTCATAGTGACGGAGGCGTGTTCTTTGAAAAGAATTTCATCAATTGTTCTTTGAAAAATCAATTGAGTGATTGTTTCTATCGCTTTGCATCATCCCGATTTTATTGTAATAAGCATTTTATTATTCTGTAAGAAATGTTTTCTATGATATTAGAAAATTCGTTAAAATGCCATTTTCTGTCTTTGTGTATTTTTTTCTTAATGTCCAAATTATAGAGTTTTCATGTGATCCGAATTATTATTGAAGAGCAGACGTCTTTTTTAATTTTACTCTCATAAGGGATTGGCAATATTGCGGTAAACCTACCACTTTTTTGTATTGCTAACCTTTTTCTCGTATTGATCGTGTTTTATCTTTGTTATGAGTTTTCTCTCTTATGAAAAAGTATTGGCAGGGAGGGTGATTTTTTTTTGTAAAAGTACACTTCTTCTTCAAAATCATACTTTGACAATATAATTCTTCATTTGCATAAGGGAATTTCTCTCTTGTTGTAAATCTGCATACAATTTACCTACAAAGATTGTGCGTGGTGATTCGTTTTATTTTTTAAGAGTATCATTTTTGCTTATGATAGAGACTTATATTAGTATTTACAAAGTGCGTTTAGAGGGGAGGTTACCTGTAAACGTGTTACAGAGTTTTAGGTAGTGTGACTCTGTTTATAAGAATTTATTCCTATAACATTGTTATATTCTTGCTTTGCAATATTGTTAAAAAAACATAGATGGTGCTATGTAGAATAAATTGTGATGTATTTTTTTCAAAAAAGCTTTTTCGTGTTCTCTTATATAGAGTTCAGGAGTGTCTTCAGGGATATTTTCACATTAGTTTTCATTGGTCCGAATCGCAAGATCTGCGTAACATTATTCGCGTTTTTGATAGATTATACCAATTTTCATAAGTAAGGTCTGGATCGTGTGATGCCTTTTATTTCACCATGGTACATGACTAATAGAACTTCATCTGATTTTGTAAAATAAGTTTGTACACAATTGCTTCCATACTGCCTATTGCAAATATTTTTTTCTAAGGTATGAGATATATTTGAACGCTTTAGCGTTATATAGTTTGACTACATGGAGTATGACTATGAAGAATGATAAAAAATTTGAAACAACTTTATCTGATATTATTGTGAAATGGGAGTCTTTATCGACGTCTCAAAAGCAAGCGATATTGGATAAAGTAGAAAATTCTACAGATTCTGCTCATTCAACAGAACATTTAAGGCTTCAATCTTCTTTTTATCTCCAGACGAAATCAAAGTTATGAGTTTTAAATCTTCATCGGAGATGTTGAAACCAGTTATTACATATATGGCACTAGCATTTCCCAGTGTGTTCAAAATAGCCATGAGTTTATCTACAGAAGGCCTCTTTCCCCCATTTATCATTTGTTGGACGTAATTTTGTCCACAGCCTGCAGCTCTGCTTATTTCAATCATTGTTCGTCCGTCACTTTTTATCAATTCAACTAAGCGTTGGAACCAATCTTTTTCAGTCTTTGTCATTTTTAGACCTTTACATATTTACGCTATAGCGTTAATATTGCGTTGCGAATCCAGAATATATGATACAAGGAGCGTGAAAATATCCATGTGTAGCTCTTCGCTAAGGAAGCATATAGAGTTGTTTTTAACTAATAACAAAATGTCCCCATACACTTTCAGATTCGAATCAATAAAAATGGTTGCTTAGTTCCACGGTTGTGAAAAAGTAAATGTGTATACCAGAAAGGGCGATACACACTCGTATGTTTATGAGATTTCACTGTGATAGTATACGTAGCAGCATTATAAATCAAGATATACCCCAACATCAGAATTTGTAAAAAAATTCTGCGTTGAGGTAGTATGTGAATATAACGAAGCTTTAGAGCCTTAAGAGATAGGATAATGGCTGTAGAAAAAATGTAAATTCATAGGCAAAGAATACTGATTTCTCCTTTATTGTAATAAATTAGATCACTATCAGATGGTATATCGTATATATGCATTAAAAAATTGGGAAATATCAAAAAAGTGATCTTGGATATTTTATTAAACAGGAAGGTAATCTGATCCACAAAGGTGGTTGTTTGGTAGAATTATACATTCGATCAATGCCCTTGTTTACAATGATATTGTTATTTATAACAATGCATTAACATATGGTTGTGTAGTCGTTCGTAAGAGTTTGCATGTTTATGAAAAATAAGAACTTTATCGTTATTTGAATATGAGTGGAGATGCATATGTTTACGCTAATGCGGTCTTTTTTGATCAAGTTTTGAATGTTCAATGTATTGAATTTTATGGTGATACTCGTGATTGTAGAAAGGCTCGAGTTTATAATGATGCTTTAGTTTATGGTGATGTAAAGATTTGTGGGAAGGCAAAATTTTACAGAAATGCTGTGCTTTGTGACAGTGAAGATTTTTGTAATAATGAAAAACTTTCATATAGCCGCATTCCACATGGCGTAAAAAGGAAGATAGGAACGATTTGGGCAAGGCTTTTATGATTGCATTGCGTCGTTAGTTTTATTTGACGTTCCTTATTTTTTGTATTTTGTGTCAATAAATGTGTCGCAAATAATTGGTGTGAGTGTAGATTTAGCCGCTTTCAGAGATTTGTTTGCGCCATTGATCAATGCTTTAATGGAGAAAATAAGAATGCCGAGAGTGATTGTTCACACTTGGAACATGCAATTTATTGCATTCTTTTTTTGATTGAGGATGAAATAAATTGGTCAAGATGATCACTTGAGCGACAATTAAGGGAGATCCAAATGAGTGTAAACGAAATTTTATTGGGAGCAATGGTTGTTGTTTTGTTGTGCAGCGGGGTTATATTTCGGTTTTCTTTATATTATCGCAGTCAAGTGAAAATTTTAAAAGAGGAATCTAGAAGAATAAAGCATGAGTTTTTAAGAGATTCTATGAAGATGACTGAAGAACGAGATAGAGCTATTAGAGAGCAAAGTATGGTGATTAAAAGACGTGACCAAGCAATTGAAAAACTGAAAAAACAAATTAAGCAATATGAAAAAAATGAAAAGAAATATAAAAAAATGCTTAAATCTGAAGATGATAAAGAGTGATTGTATTCATATTTTGCATTAAAGGGTTTGAAAATGTGTTAGGAAGATTGGAATGACGAGAGAGATAAACTTTAATGAAGCCAATTATGGTGCTGATGGAGATATTGTATTAGAAGAGAATATTCAAGTTTACTCTGATTTTATGAAAACATTTAAGTTTATAAGACAGAGCGTCGTTGGTCATAAAATAAGAGTTTATGATGATAAACCAGTTTATAGGTAGGCTGGTTATTAAAAAGCGCGTCTATACAATCCAGAAATTTTATATTATTGCTGGAAACAATTTTGCACGTTCCTTTTAGATGTAAGGTATAAATGCTACGATAGTTTCAGCTAATAGGTATAAAAAATTGCATGATAATAGGAAGAAAGAGATATTTGCTTTTTATGAAGATGAAATGGGTAAGTCAGTTATGATTATCAGATACAGAAGAGGAATATGAACGTAAAAGATATTAATATCTTGTAGAGTAATTATATCTCTCATTGATGTTTATCTTCTCTTCATGTGCGTTTATTTTTTATGAAAAATACAAGACTTAAGAGATTTTCTTTTTGATAAAGGCTATAGAGATTTGTGTGTGATTGAAAATAAACACATAATCTGTAAGAATATGACTGTTATTTGTAAGCGTCAGAAATAATACAAAAAACGCCCTCTCATTGAGGGAAAAACAATCACTGTTCATTTATCACAAAAATAACTCAACATACCATTATACAAAATAAACGCTTGTTTTAATGGTAAAGAACGTTAGGATTGTAGTTCTCTAATAAGAGCCTTATGTGTAACTTCTTTTATTTGCTCAATATTGATTAGGATATCTTGTTTTGTTGGATAGCCTTTACTAGAAAAAGCAATTTTTTGTGCATCTCCTGAGATTAAACGCCAGTACCATTGATTGTGAACTCCTTGAAACACCTCAAAATACATGTTTCTCACCTCATAAAATAGCTGATAATTTTCAGGATAAATATTTAACTAATCCGTTTGTAAACATTAATGTATGTCTCTATAGGAAGTCGTCAATATATTCACCTTAAATTTTCTGACTTAAAAAAATAATTTCTATGAGAGCTATTATTCTTTTAACAAGAAAAAATTTCTTGTCAATAAGATATGAATGAGAATTTTATACTATAAAATTATTTTTTTTAATTTAAAGACACTATACTTTCACTTACAACGCAAATATTTTTATTGTCGTTACAGAAACAAAATTTATAAATTATACAAAATTTCACCAGCACGGATAAAGTAAAAAATACTTTTCTCCATACTGGTAGAGTTTAATCATTTCTTGTTTTTTCTTTTGAAATAAACGTTTATTGATTAGCTATAACCTCTTTTTGGGATACGCTTCGAATGAGTAAATCAATGAATAAGCTAAGGGTGTAAGAATTGGCCATTTTAGCTTTCATATCGATAAGAGAGGTTGTAGTTTTAGGGTTAAAACTATTTGATAAACCTTGTCTTGACAAATATTGCTGCAATTTTTCATAAGAACTGTCGATTTTTTCTTGATTTAGTTTTTCGTTACGATCACTATCGGCAAGTGTTTCTTCCAGTCCCTCGATTTTTTTAATAAAATAATTCCAGTCAAAATCACCTTTTGTATATTCGGTGTCAAACATTTTTCCTTGTCCAGTTAAAAGCCAATTAATATTGACACCGTATAACGTGCGGTATGTTTGTAAGACACTAAGATTGGGTTCTCTCTCTCCACGCTCATAAAAAGCAATGGAATTTTTTGTCATGCTAAAACTTTTAGCTAAGGTTTCACGTGATGGATCGCCTAAAGCAAGACGTACATAACGTAAACGTTTTCCAAATATGGTTTTTGATTCAGTTTCAGGACGTGCCACGAATTATCTCCCTCGGTAAATCATCATGGTATAAATCATTAAATAATAAAAGCACACTATGTATTAATATTCTATGATATAATGTCAATATTATAGCTTTAATTTCTTTTTATTTTTTTATTTTCGTGGATAGAAAGCAATCTTTCACTTATTGTATTGACAATTGATATTCACTTCAAAACAAAATTCCTTGTTTGCTACATTTGTCTCTTGCTTTTTTTGAGAGAATTTTCATGTAACTTTACCATATATATTCTATACACCTCTGCATTAATAGATGCAACTTTAAAGAGATGCAAACTTTGGATTTGTACTGGGTGTGCTTTAGATGAAGTAGAAAATAAACTTTGAGGAATGATCATGGCCCTATTACGCTATTTTGGGTTTGCTTTTTTTTTCACGATTATTGGTGTCTTTTTAGGAGGGGTTATTGGTTGGTTTGAGACGGAAAGTATTACTGGTTTTCTTAAATATTTTTTTATTTGCGTTGTTTTAGGAATTTTGGAAATTTCTTTATCTTTTGATAATTCTATTATCAATGCGCGTGTTCTTAGTAGAATGAGTCCATTGTGGCGTCGTCGTTTTCTTATATGGGGCATTTTGATAGCTGTATTTGGGATGCGAATTGTTTTTCCATTATTGGTGGTTGTCGTTGCTGTTGGGATTAATCCAATTGCGGCAGTCAAATTAGCGATATGGGAACCACATCGATATGCTGAAGTTTTAACCGATGCGCATATGGGGATTGCTGCTTTTGGAGGAACTTTCCTTATGATGGTTGGCTTAAAATATTTTTTTGATTCTGAAAAAGAGGTGCATTGGCTTAATGTTATAGAGAGACCTGCTCAAAAGTTTGGGGCGCTTGTTGGAATTGATATTGCAATTGTTTTGATTTTGATCTTATTTGTTTCAGGTCAGATTGACGCAGAAAATAAAATAACTTTTTTATTGGCATCCCTTTATGGACTTTTGACCTTTATCGGTGTTGAAGTTGTTGGTCATCTCTTGGATACTCCTCAAAAGACTTTAACAACAGTAGCTCACGGGGGAGTAGGGGCGTTTCTTTATTTAGAAGTTCTTGATGCTAGTTTTTCTTTCGATGGCGTGGTTGGTGCTTTTGCCTTTTCACATAACCTTTTTATTATTGCGATAGGTCTTGGTATCGGTGCATTTTACGTTCGTTCTATGACAATTATGTTGGTTGAATCGGGAACATTATTGCATTATCGTTATTTAGAGCATGGTGCTTTTTATGCAATTCTAGTTCTTGCAGTGATTATGTATCTGCAAACGATCATATCGGTTCCTGAAGTTTTAACAGGACTTGTGGGAATCTGTATTATTGGAATGGCATTATATTCTTCGATTCGTTTTAAGAATCGTCAATTGTATAAACATGTTGTGTCTAAGTAATGGAGATTTTCACGCTTTTGTTGATCGCATATCTTTGAATAAAAAGAGGTCTTTCATGCAAAATAAAATACTATTTTATTGCTTATTTGCGTTTTTTAAAGTTGAGTTCATTGCATGATACTACCCATGAAGGGAATAATGTACAATCTCTAGGATACTTTTTGACCTAAATATAAGACAGAAAGTTGATGTTATACTTTTTACCAGCTTTCAATATTATGACAAGCTCTTGCATTTAATGGGTCATAAGAAGCATTCTTACTGTTTTCTTGAATGATTTATTCATACATTGATTCTCTTTGTAACGTGTAAGAGAATGTTTTTGAAACAGGTTTGAAATGAGAGAATTTACGATATTCTGGACTCTTACTTAAATATGTGTAAAATAACTTATCCTTTATAAATCAGTGTATTATAATGGTAGATTAGAGAAGGATATTTTAAGAGACCATTAAAAGTTCTATACCAGCTTCGTTCATCGTTTTAAGCATAGTGTTTAGTGATCCGTTTACATCAATACCAGCACAGGCATTTAATGAAACACTGACTTTAAAACCGCATTGTATAGCGTGAAGAGCAGAAAATCCGACACAAAAATCAGTTGCTAAGCCACACATAATGAGCTTAGTAAAACCATGTTCTTTGAGATAAACTTGTAAACCTGTTGGTGTTTTTTGATCATTTTCAAGAAAAGCAGAATAGCTATCCATTTTTTGATTATAGCCTTTTCTAAGGATAAGTTGTGCCTTTTCTACTCTAAGAGATGGATGGAATTCTGCTCCTTGTGTTCCTCGTATGCAATGATCAGGCCAAAGTATTTGAGGACCATAGTCAAGAATGACTGTATCATAGGGCTTTTTTTCAGGATAGCAGGAAGCAAAGCTGCAATGGTTTTTGGGATGCCAGTCTTGGGTTAAGATAACGTGGTCAAAATGATTTATGAGATTATTGACGGCGGGTAAAATAGCATCACCTTGTGGTACGGCAAGTGCTCCACCTAGTAAGAAGTCATTTTGAACATCAATGACGATTAAGGCTTTTTTTTCCATAAATATATTCCTATACGAGATGAGCTTTTATCGTATTTTTAAAAAGCTATATATCGTCTTGAAGTTTTGAAATGATGTGCTGGATATTGATATTATTTTTATAATTATCAAGCCAAAAGAGGGGGATGGATAAGTTTTTACAATTGGTTTTATAGTTTTTTACGAATTGTAACCACGTACCAATGGGAAGTGCACTGTATTCATTTGTTGCTACGTGTTGATGCAAAGCTTTCATGATCATTGGGCTTGGGACGTCAGATCCCATAAGGCGGCGGTCGTTTTGTAAACGTAATTTAAGCCATATCAAGGCAAGGGGTGAGGTCCATTGCTTTCCGTAGCAAAAAATCGATGAAAAAAGAGAAGGATTTTTTACTGCGTAATATAAAGCCCATAAAGCGAGAAAAGAAGGCGCATAGAGAATTGCTTTTCTTTGTGGTACCATATTACATTGATAAGTTGGTTTAATACGATAAAAATACAATGTTATATCTGGTATGGAAAAGAGAGGTAATGTTTGATAACAGGTTTCAGGTACAGCTAAAAAGATTTGCTTTTTGCTTTTTAGGGAGATGTTTTTTTGCATTCAGGACCATACTGGGGCTTGTGAGATTGGAAAAAATGTACCAATATAAAGCGAAAAGCTTTTGATACGATGTAAGTGCTATTTACTGTACAGTTTCAAAAAGCAAAAGCAGTTTTTTCAAAATCCTAATCTTTAATATCGCACAATATAAAGAGAAATTTATGGCACGTCAATTTATCTATCATATGGCTGGGCTTAACAAGTCTTACGGCAATAAAAAAGTTCTAGAAAATATTCATTTGTCTTTTTATCCAGATGCAAAGATCGGTATTTTAGGGCCAAATGGTGCGGGGAAGTCAACTATTTTACGTATTATGGCTGGGCTAGATAAGGAATATACGGGAGAAGCATGGATTTCTGAAGGAGCACGCTGTGGTTATCTACCACAAGAACCTTTGCTTGATGCGAGCAAAGATGTGCGTGGCAATGTAATGGAAGGTGTTGCAGATAAACAGGAAATTCTTGAGCGTTATAACGAATTGATGATGAATTATAGCGAGGAAACGGCTGATGAAAGTGCACAGCTTCAGGACATTATTGACAGTCAAAGTCTTTGGGATTTAGAAAGTCAAGTGGAAATGGCTATGGCTGCTCTTGGTTGTCCGCCAGCCGATGGGGATGTAACAAAACTTTCGGGTGGTGAGAAGCGGCGTGTTGCACTTTGTAAATTGCTTTTGTCAAAACCTGATTTATTACTTTTGGATGAACCGACAAACCATTTAGATGCTGAAACGACGGCTTGGCTTGAGAGGCATCTACGTGAATATCCAGGGGCTGTGCTTTTGATAACCCATGATCGTTATTTTCTCGACAATGTAACGGGTTGGATTTTAGAGTTAGATCGCGGTAGAGGTATTCCTTATGAGGGGAACTATTCTGCTTATTTGGGGGCTAAAGCCAAGCGTTTGGCTCAAGAAGGCCGTGAAGAGGCAGCGCGTCAACGTGCTTTATCACGTGAGCAAGAATGGATCGCTTCTAGTCCAAAGGGGCGACAAGCAAAGTCAAAAGCTCGGATTAAGGCTTATGATGAGTTGGTTCAAGCAGCCCGTGAGCGCCGTCCTGGAGAGGCACAAATTATTATTCCTATTGGAGAAAGATTAGGACAGGTTGTTATTGAGGTTGATAATCTCTCTAAAGCTTATGGTGAACGTGTATTGATTGATTCTCTTTCTTTTAAACTTCCTGCTGGTGGCATTGTCGGCGTTATTGGGGCCAATGGTATGGGAAAGTCGACCTTGTTTAAAATGTTGACGGGACAGGAACAGCCCGATTCAGGTCAAATACGTATCGGTGAAACAGTTCACATGAGTTATGTGGATCAGAGTCGCGATTCTTTGGTGGGGGATAAAACTGTTTGGGAGGAAATTTCTGGTGGAAATGACATTATTAAATTAGGTAAATATGAGATGAATAGCCGCGCTTATTGCGGGGCTTTTAATTTCAAGGGGGCAGATCAGCAGCAGAAGGTGGCAAATTTATCAGGAGGGCAGCGCAATCGCGTACATTTGGCGAAACTTCTAAAAGAGGGGGGGAATGTGCTTCTTCTTGATGAACCGACAAATGATCTTGATACTGAAACATTAGGTGCATTGGAAGATGCATTGGAAAATTTTGCTGGTTGTGCAGTTATCATATCGCATGATCGTATGTTTCTTGATCGATTGGCAACACATATTTTAGCCTTTGAAGGTGATGGTCATGTAGAATGGTTTGAGGGTAATTTTGCTGAATATGAGGCTGATAAAGTTCGTCGTCTTGGGGCGGAATCTCTTAATCCTAAGCATGCAAATTATAAACCTCTTACACGCTAGAAATTTTTTTCTTATCTCAACTTTGTTGGAATAATAGTGTACTTTATTGCGTTTGTTATTTCATAAATAAAGTGTGTGTACTCTGTGTAAGTTTTTATTCATTAAACAAAGAGTAAGAGACACTTTATGAAATTATGACCTAAATAGGGTTATTCTACTCATGATATATAACCGGTTATTGCTTGTAAAATTGAAATGAAAAGGAGGGGATGAAGAGTATAGTACTATTTCTACAAATGCTCTGGTCATTGAGCATTATTATCTTTACTTAATAAAAATGCAAGCTGGCACTATCATGTTATTTATTTTTTCTCAATGGTATGCAGTTCTTGTTTTGAGGTGGGTATAAAAGATATTTTTATCCATATGTCCCCTCCGTTTATGAGCTGTAAGAGAATGATTTGGATTGATTTATCATGAATAGATTTGAAATGAGAAAAATTTACGGTATTCCGGTTTTTTATTCAAGTTAACAATGAATGAATTATTATTATAAATCAATGCATTCTCATTATAACGAGCTGCAGGGAGATAAGATCTGTTCGTTTTTTACATTAGCCTATTTTTTTCATAGTATGATAAAATAGAGAGAACAAAATAGATGAGAATATGCGTTGTATGCTTGACTTTTTTTCCTATAAACAAATGTTTATAGGAATGTTTAGGGGATAATTATGCAAAAAAGTGCAAGTTTAGATGCAATGATTGTGCTGCTGAAAGCGGTCGCAGAAGTAAGCCATTTACGTGTTCTTACGCTCTTGCGTCATGAAGATTTAACAATTCCTGATTTTATTTTTATTCTTGATCAGTCGCAAGCGTGTATATCACGATATTTACGTTTCTTGTACGAAGCTCGATTGATTGAGCGTTATCAGAAGGGAGATAGCCTTTATTTTAAGCTTTGTCATGATTTTTGGGGTAAAGACATTGTGATGGGTGTTCTTTCGGCTTTGCCAAAGCATGATGTGTTGTTAGCGCATGATTTAGAACGTTTGAAGGATGTCAAAAAGCAGCGTCAAAAAACGAGGAAGAAGCATTTCTTACAAAATACGTTGCAATGGGATGTATTACGGTCATCCTATATGGCAGATCAGGGTGTAGAAAACGCTTTACTTGAAATCATTGGCGATAAACCATTTCAGACGATGCTGAATATTGGAAGAGGTGGAGGCTCTATCTTAAAATTGTTTTCTAATCTTTATACGCATGCGGTTGAAGTCGTGCTTGATAGCAATGTTTTGCACTTGTCTGTTGGAGATACAACTTTTGATTTAGTTATTCTTCATTGGGTTTTACATTTTCTTGAAAATCCTGAAATATTCCTTCATGAAATATCAAGAGTTTTGCGTCCTCATGGCCGTTTATTGATTGTGGATTTTGGTTATCATGAAATTGAGCCTTCATATTCCGATCAAGCGCATATGCGTCTTGGATTTTCGGCTTTACAAATAGAACAATGGCTTAAAAATGCGGGACTTGTTCTAGAACAAACGGTTTGTCTTACTCCTATACAAAATGAAAACAGTGAGGAGGGTATGGTTACGCTTTGGCTTGCTCGTGATCCGCGTTTATTGGTTGACGATATCAAAGATAAACAAGTAGATTTTGCATAAATCGCGTTTGTTAACGTGCTTTATTCTCTGATTTTTCTCAAGGAATAGCGTAGAGATAAAACTTTATTCAATCATTGATAAGCTATTGTTTTTTACATTTGTATTATGTTTTTATATGGGAGTATTGGTGTTTTATAGCGGCGTGTAGGCTGTATAATGAAAGCACTTTTTATAGAGTTAAGCCTATGAGGACATTATTTAAGGTGTCTTGATATCATATTTATGTTATTAGCCAATATATTGATTTTAAAAGATCATTGATTTTTTTAGACTCAATGAGAGGTTTGAATACAGGAATATTTTTTCATTTCAAATTTCCTGTTTCAGAATCCAAAAGAGTCTGTTTGTCTGTTACAAAAGAAGGTATTTATCTTAATGATACCGTTTGTAAAAGAAAATACATCTTTGCGGCTGCAATATGATATAATGCCGCACAATATAATATAGTGATGGCTCATACCTTCATAAATGTCAAAGGTGGTGTGTCCAATAGTCTTAAAATATCTCTTTAAAACAGGTTCTTAGATAAGAAATGCCTTGGAACTTTTAGTGAGGAGTGCAAAAAGATGCTCTAAAAAGACGAAAAAGTAAAAAGGTGAGGCAATGCATGATTTTCATTATTTAAAATACAGCGTTATGAGCGTGTTTGAAAGTCGTAAAGGCAAATGAAAGGGATGGTAAAGATGGCAATAGTTTTATCTTTGGGCTTTTATGTTTCTTCCAAAATGAATGATGGCTTTTTTAAGATTTCTCAACCAGACGTAAATATTTTTACTCTAATTGGGCGTATAAAAGCTGGGATTTTTCACATGGCTCTCATTTGCTCTAATCTTTATCTCAAACATATTGCTATGTTTAGAGCAGGTGTTGATTTACAAGTAATAGAAAAAGTAAAAGCTTGGTAGATGACGCCATAAAATTACTCATAAATTGGTAATGGATTGGAGTGATATTCTGAATTTTAAAAACATTTTGTACAACAACGGTTATAATAACGCATCTGGCTTTACGTTTATTTCTTCCTATAAGCATTCATATATGGTGTTCATCTATGTGTTTTGCATTATATTCATAAAAATAAGATCGGCGATGATCTATGGATAGTCCGTGGCTGAAAGTAGGAAAGAAAAGCGTGATATTACACTAAAGTTTCGTATCTCTTTATCATGAGAAGTTATGAAGGTTATTAAATAAGTCCATTGTTCTTGCCAAACGTATTTTTTTCTTTTTATGTTTGCCGCTCATCTTATGACGCAGTCCGTGGGTATAGCGTAAAATTGATAGGGCACCATCGTCTTTAGTTTAAGTGAAAGTTGTAAGCCGGCATTATCGTTTTATGTTTTTTATCCATACGCTTCTTCTTGTTTGTGATGTGCGATAGTATGGCTATTCATTGCTTCAATAGACGAAGATTGAAAATAAGGGAACCTTACGTTCTTGAGATCTCTCATGTAAATTGTAAATGATGAGTTATGATTGTAAATCAATGAATTGTTTACGTTAGAAGAACAGACTATACAATTTTTTATCACAGAAACTACTGTGTGTATTATTTTACGGGATCATTTAAATGATAGAGATTAAGAGAAAATGTCTGCATTGATTTCGGTTTGTTATGTTAAAATGCGTTAGGGACTGTTGGTTATTGTAAAATGATTTATCGTTATTTGGAATGACGATGGGGCGTGATTCGAAACAAATACCTTCAGAGTTCTCATTTTTTCATAAGATTAAGCAGTTTAAATTCTTCATTGATTTTTACATGAGGGATGTAACAATATTTTAATGATCATTTACAGCAATTTTTTATAAAAATAGATAAGATTTTATTTCTCTAATTTATTGTTTTATATGAATAATTCATAGATTTCTTGCAAGAAGATGTTTTTCATTTTTTACGGTTATTTGTGTAAGATTTTAAAAATCTACGTTTTTCTTTTTGTGGTGATTGCTGTTGGAAAAATGATTCTACTTTTACGTAGTTTGATTTTTATAGGGTGGATACGTAGAAATTACTGTTTTTTTTTAAATTATGATCATCAGAGTTATGAAAGAAACTATTTAAAAGTTATAATGATCGTAGATTCTAATTGGTGCTTCTAGAAATAAAATTGCTTCAAATTGGGTCATTTTGAACTTTTTTTGCCTAAATTTAAACATTTTTAAATAATTTATAATTCTTTTATGTTTTTTTGCGTAGAAGATGATAAGAATTTCTTGTTGTTTAAAAAATTTTATTCCATAGCAAGAATATTGCATCGGCTATCTTAGTGGTTGATGTAAGAGGACAATCGGGGAACCTCCTCCCCCCCCCCCCGCGTGGATCCCCTAGATTGTCTGGCCTGACTGAGGATTTCCTCAGTCAGGCTTTTTGTAATTATTTTAGGAAATGTAAAGTGTTATTAGGGGGGAAGTGTAAGATCTGTTATTGTTTCGCCTATAGTACCTAAATACATAGAGGGGCGGGTCTTATTGGGCGGAGAGTGTTAGCGTATTCATTTTTAATAATTTGATTTTTCTTTATTGAGGCATTGTTGAATGCTATAAGGGGAATCATAAAAGGAATCTATGTTTGTATTCTGTGATCTTTAGGTAAGAGATAATGGGATCTTTTTCGCATCGTATTATTTTTATTTTATTCGTATTTTTTATTTTTGGCGCTGTCTTTTTTGCTTCTCGAAGTGGTGTTGTTTATCAGTTTTTTTCCGGTCGTTCTTCTTTTTCTTCTCAGAAGCTTGATGTAACAGAGGAGGAGTTGTTAGAGAGATTGTCCGTGTCTTTTCCAGATATTATCAAGCATCTTTCTAAGATGGACCCTCAACAGCAAGAGTTGTTTATTGCGCAGCTGCGTCGTGATGTAATTGCGCTTGCTGCTAAAAGTGGTCAGAGTCGTGAGCAGGCTCAAAAATCTGGTGAAACTGTTGCTATGGCTCTCTCAAAAGCGATTTCTCGTCCTTCCATTGCTAATGCTTATTTTTAGCTATTTTTTAATTGCGCTTTTGGGTTTTAAAGGAGAAAGAGCTTTTCGTGAAGTTTTGAAAAGTGTGAGGAGATAATCAATTTGTAAGATAATTAACAAATTTATCTTACTCAAAAGGTATGCAGTCGGAGTATAACGGTAATGTTGCAATCATTACAGGAGAGATAGAAAATCTATCAAGGGTATTGGTCAAGTTAATTGCATTATCAATCGCTACAATGACAAAAGCAGTATTGACTATAATAAAATACGTTAATCGCATTTTATATGCCAGTTATTTTTTTATTTGATATGAGAAAATAAAAATTTTTTAAAGGATTTAAGCTTTCTTTGTTCTACGGATTTTAGGATATTTATCCACTTGTATGATTTCTGAAATGAGGTGCAAGGCTGATAAGGTGATAGTCTGTGACAAAGAAAAAATATTTGAATGAAGATGAGAGGTCTATTTTTATTTAAAAAGGCGTTGGGGGTATTGAGTTTTCTAACATTTTTCAAAAAAACAGACACAAGTAATTGTTAGGCTTTATTGTAGAGACAAAGACGGATATAACTTCTTTAGTATATTGTTTTATAATGATAAATTATCATTATTATATTGAATAAGAATCTTAAGAATTGTAAAATTTTCTCATTTTAAATTTATTCATGGTGAAAAAATCAAAATTAGTTTCTAGTACACTACCAGTGGGAGGACTGTGTGGATAACAGCTCTTTTAAAAAGGAATTAAAAAGCTTCTTTGAGACATCTTGAGAGCTAAAAGTCTGTTGCAATATTTTGAATTGGTAAAGAGTATGATGGTTTTAGTATATTTATGAATTTTTTATGTGCGATAATGGGGGATTTGTTTTGTGATTTGTTGAGGTTTTATCGGATATAAAGAGTGCTGTGGGTGTTTTAACCAGAGAGAAGCGTTGATAGCGGTTTATATTTTTATGAAACTTTCTTGATATTGAGCATCTCCGGTAAAAAGATGCTCTTGTCTCTCTTACTTTGTGGGATTGATCCCAATAAAAAAATTAATAATCTTATGTAAAAAATATTACATCTAGTTAAGATGCTATTTTTTTAATATAAAAATTAAGTGATACAATAGCGATAGCAGCAATTTATAGATTATATCATTTTATTTAATACGCTATAAGATTAACCATAGTTTCTTTATTTTTTTATTTTATGATATAGAGAAATCTATGATTTCTGAATAAAGAGATATTCTTTTGTTACATGATTTTATCTTGAAATTGTCTTACTCTTTCCTTTTTCAAGCCGTTCTTTTGCTTTCTTTTTTTGTATAATACGTTTGCAAATTACTTGCGGCTAGAATTTGAGAATGTTTGAGTGAAGAGAAAGAAAATGCAATTTTTGAAAATCTTGTTAAATACAGCGTGTGCTGTATTTTTTGTATTTGACATAAGTTGGACTCATAGTGTCTTAAATGTTTCGGAATCAGGAGAAGCCTCAGTGATTGTTGCTCCTAAGATTCCTGATCGCCCTTATGAGTTTCTTATTCAGAAACTTGCGAATAAATATAATGTTCCCGTTAATTTAGCACATGCTGTTGTAAAAGTTGAAAGTAATTATAAGGCAGGTATAAAGGGGGCTGCTGGCGAAATAGGTTTGATGCAAATTAAACCCTCTACGGCACGAGGGTTGGGCTTTAGTGGTTCTGTACAGGATTTGTACGATCCTGCGACCAATCTTGAATATGGTATGCGTTATTTGGCACGGGCGTATAAACTCAGTGGTGGAAGTACGTGTGGTACAATCCTTAAATATAACGCAGGTCATGCTGCAAAAAAAATGAATTCCATTTCGGCGAAATATTGCGCAAAAGTGAAAACTTATCTGGCTTCATTAAAATAAAAACATCTGTTGAGAGAGGTTTGTCATAAAATATTTTAAGATGCTATTTTCATTGAGCAGAAAATGTTTTATAAATTAATGCGTCAGTCGGCTGGGCAGCCGCGCTTGTCTGATGCTGAAATATGGCAGGTGAGGAAAGTCCGGGCTCCATGGAAAGACGGTGCCGGGTAACACCCGGCGGGGGTGACCCTAGGGAAAGTGCCACAGAAAGTAAACCGCCTATTTTTATAGGTAAGGGTGAAAGGGTGGAGTAAGAGCCCACCGCGCATTCAGTAATGAATGTGGCAAGGTAAACCCCACCGGGAGCAAGACCAAATAGAAATGACGTGCAAAATTTAATTTGCAGCCGATTTCCGGGCGAGTCATTCGGGTAGGTTGCACGAGGCGGATGGTAACATCCGTCCCAGATGAATGGTTGCCATGTAAAGTGTAAGCTTTACTCTACAGAACCCGGCTTATAGGCCGACTGATATTTCATGATGATACGCGATATTTTATAAGATCAATTATATATGATCTTTTATGGAGTCTATGTGTTTGAAATGGACACTTGAGCAAAGAGTGTTTTAAAAAATTATAACATTTCTTTAAGTATAATGCGTTAGGATCTGTTTTGGGATAACTTTAGTTTTTTCGTTCATTGTGATTAATATGAAAGTTGAAGGCTAGGTTATTCTAAGATCAGTTGCCATGAGAGAGCTGTTGATTTGAGACAGCATAACTTCAAGACGGATTATTTTGATAAATCAGGATCAAAGAGCTGAACGCCATATTCCAGTGTTGTTGCAGCCAGTTTTGACTGGGCTTATGCCATTGGTTGGAGCAAAAGTAATTGATGGTACCTTTGGTGCTGGTGGTTACACGCGCGCTTTGTTAAAGGCAGGGGCACAGGTGATCGCTCTTGATCGTGATCCTCATGCTATCAGTGCAGGACAATCGCTTGTTGAAGAATTTTTTCCACGTCTTCGTTTGGTCCATATGGCATTTTCACAGCTCGATCGTGTCGTTGAAGAGAAGGTGGATGCAGTTATTTTGGATATTGGTGTCTCTTCAATGCAGCTGGATGAAGCAGAAAGAGGTTTTTCTTTTCAAAAAGATGGTCCATTGGACATGCGAATGGCTCAGACTGGTTTTACAGCCAGCGATGTTGTCAATCATTTAAAAGCAAGGGATTTGGCACGTATTTTTAAGATATTAGGAGAAGAGCGTTATGCGGGGCGAATTGCACGGATGATTGAAAAGCGTCGTGTTGTACAGCCTTTTTTGCGTACAGGTGATTTGGCGTATGCTATCGAAGCGTTGATAGGACGTAAACCGGGAGATCGTATTCATCCAGCAACACGTGTATTTCAGGCTCTTCGTATCTATGTTAATGATGAAATTGGTGAATTGGCATGTGGTTTATTTGCTGCTGAACGCGTTTTAAAAGCTGGAGGCCGTTTGGGGGTTGTCAGTTTTCATTCTCTTGAAGATCGTATGGTCAAAAGATTTTTTTCGGCTCGTTCTGGAGAATGTATGAGATCACGCTATCTGCCTGAAATGAAGGCTGCTCCAGCAACATTTTTTCCTTTGTTTAAAGGTGGGATCACGGCAACTAAAGAGGAGTTACAGAAAAATCCTCGTTCACGTTCTGCGAGGTTGCGTATTGGTGTACGGACTGAAGCAGAGGCTCTTGCAGCAGATATGAAATTATTTGGTTTAGCAGAGATTGCCAGTTTTGAAGGCAGCAAAAAATGACAGTTTTTCGTACATTTGATATGATTTTAGTGTTGATTATGATTTGTATGGCAGGACTTACTTATAAGGTAAAATATGATGTTCAAAAACGAATGAACGAAGTTCTTCATCTTGAGCATGAAATTGCTGCAGCAAAAAATACGGTAAGTTTGCTTCATGCTGAGTGGGCTGTGATGATAAGGCCTTCACGCATGCAAAAACTTGCGAAACGTTATCAGAAAGAACTTGGGTTAGAGGTTATACAGCCGCGTCAAATCGTGGAGTTTAAAGACATTCCGGTACAGGTACATGATCAAATTGAAGAAGTGATTAAACAAAATATCTTGGAAGATAATCAGGATATTTTGACAAATAATCGAGCTTCTCAGATCAATAGTGTTGTCCAAAAAGGCGCGCAGTAATGAAATCGACTTTTTTATTCTCACAGAAGAAAAAGCGCTTAAAGAATTCGTTGAATAATCATAATGTTTCTGTTCGTCGTCCCTATTCTAGTCGTCCACGTTTGCTTTTTTCGTTGTTCTGCTTTTTAATTTTATATGGAATCATGGGGGCTTGCCTTATTTCTTATGGGTTGGAAGGTGGACAGATTGAAGAAGCAAAGGGGCCAGGAATGCTTCAATTGATGGCACGGCCTGATATCGTTGATCGTAATGGTCGTTTATTGGCAACAGATATTAAAACTTATTCACTTTTTGCTGAGCCACGGCGTATTATTGATGTGGATGAAACAATTGAATTGCTCTCAACAGTTTTGCCTGATCTTAATTGGCAGGAAACCTATAAGCGCTTAAAAAGAAAATCTGGTTTTTCTTGGATACAGCGTGGGTTAACACCAATGCAGAAGACGCAAATTATGGCTCTTGGTATACCAGGAATTGGTTTTCGGACTGAAATTCGTCGTTTTTATCCTGATGGACCTGTAACTTCTCATATTCTCGGTATGGTGAATGTTGATAATCAGGGCATTGCAGGTATGGAAAAATACATTGATGATGCGGGGCTGAGTGCTTTGCGTGCCGCTGGTCTTGCCATGGAAGAATCATTAAAACAAGTTCAGCTTTCGATTGATGTGCGTGTTCAGTCAATTGTTCATGATGAACTTATTCAGGCTATGAAGCGTTATAAGGCAATTGCTGCAGGAGCTGTTATTTTAAATATACATACGGGGGAAGTTTTGGCTTTGGCATCACTACCAGACTTTGATCCTGGAAATCCTGTTGAAGCTTTAAAAAGTGATCGTCTCAATCGGATGACGGCAGGAGCTTTTGAAATGGGATCGATCATTAAAAGTTTTACGACCGCTATGGCTCTTGATTCCGATATTTTTCATTTAAACAGTATTATCGATGCTTCAAAGCCAATAAAAGCAAGTAGTGGCTATACTATTCATGATTTTCATGGAAAAAATCGACCCTTAACGTTATGGGAGGTTTTTATTTATTCTTCTAATATTGGTTCTGCTAAAGAGGCGTTGGCGATAGGGATTGATAAACATCGTGGTTTTTTGCAAAAACTTGGATTACTGGATCGTCTCACAACAGAGTTGCCTGAAGTTGCCCACCCTATTGTGCCAAATCATTGGAAGGATATCCATTCTATGACGATTTCTTTTGGGCATGGTATGGCAACAACACCCTTGCAAACAGCTGTCGGGGCTGCTGCTTTAATGAATGGTGGTTGGTTAATTGCTCCGACATTTTTAAAACGGCCAAAAGAACAAACTTTGCATCATGCAAAACGGGTTTTGCAGGCTAAAACAAGTCAAAATATGCGTTACCTTTATAAATTAAATAGTGATATTGGTTCTGGACGTAATGCAAAAGTTGAAGGTTATCGTGTAGGTGGTAAGACAGGAACAGCTGAAAAAGTTGAAAATGGAAAATATTCTAAAACAAAAAATTTTAATAGTTTTCTTGCTGCTTTTCCTATTGAGGATCCTGCTTATGTTGTTTTAACAATTATTGATGAACCAAAGCCTGCTGAGGGACAGCGTTCAGCAACAGCGGGGATGAATGCTGGACCAATGCTTGCTAATATTGTTCGTCGCACAGCTAGTTTTCTTGGTGTAAAACCCGATTTTAAAAAAGAATATGAGCCTCTTTTAAGTAAAAAGAGCAATTCAAGTTTCGTTAAACAACGGTAAAATGAATATAAAGGTGCGTTATCATGTTGTTGGGAACAGTTTTTACAGAATGCGTTGAAGATGAAAGTCTTTCTTCAATAGAAATAACAGGAATAAGTGCGGATTCTCGACAAGTTTTGCCAGGCTATGTTTTTGTTGCTGTTCAAGGAAAAAAAAGTGATGGAAGACACTATATAGATGATGCGATAAAGCGTGGTGCACGAGCAATCGTTACAGATTGTCATGCTGTTCTTGAGGATTTATCTGTTCCCATTTTACGTGTTTCTAATGTTCGTCATAGTTTAGCGTTGGCAGCAGCACGTTTTTACGGTTCTCAGCCTGAAACGGTCGTTG
This sequence comes from Bartonella sp. CL63NXGY, assembly GCF_042194905.1. NCBI lineage: Bacteria > Pseudomonadati > Pseudomonadota > Alphaproteobacteria > Hyphomicrobiales > Bartonellaceae > Bartonella > Bartonella sp. CL63NXGY. Next base: position 50,233 of record NZ_JBHINK010000007.1, on the reverse strand, counting down.
CTGTGACTGGTACAAGTGGTAAAACATCAGTTGTCTCTTTTCTTCGGCAAATTTGGACTTATGTTGGATTTTGTGCTGCGAGTATAGGAACGGTTGGTGTCGTTTCTCCTAAACGGAATGTTTATGGTTCTCTCACAACACCTGATCCGGTCGTCTTGCACCGTCTTCTTTATGAAATTTCTCATGAAGGTGTGACACATGCAGCTCTTGAAGCTTCTTCGCATGGGCTTGATCAAGGGCGACTTGATGGAGTCCGTTTAACGGCTGGTGCCTTCACCAATTTAGGGCGAGATCACATGGATTATCACACGGGGGTAGAGGATTATTTGCGGGCTAAAATGAGGTTATTTGATACACTTTTGCCTGTATCTGCTCCTGCTTTGATTTTTGCTGATGATGTCTATTCACAAAAGGTTATTGATGTTGTCACACAAGCGCGTCGCCGTGTTTTGACAATTGGTCGTAAGGGGCAATTTATCACGATTAATCGTGTCGAACATCAACGCTCAAAACAGTGTATTGAGTGTCGTGTGGAAAACAATATTTATACATTTGTTTTGCCTTTAGCTGGAGATTTTCAGGTAGCCAATGCGCTTATGGCAGCGGGGTTAGCAATTGCAACGGGTGCTTCACCTCGTAAGGTTTTTTCTGCGCTTGAAACTTTGCAGGGGGCACCTGGGCGATTAGAGTTTGTGGGAAAGACAGAAAATAATGCGCTTGTTTATATTGATTATGCCCATAAACCAGAAGCTTTGGAGCAGGTTTTGCTTTCTGTTCGTCCCTTTACGCAAGGGCGCTTGATCGTTGTTTTTGGTTGTGGAGGAGATCGTGATCAAGGAAAAAGACCTTTGATGGGAAAAATTGCGGCGGATAAAGCGGACATTGTTATTGTAACGGATGATAATCCTCGCACAGAAATGCCAGAAAAAATACGCAAGGATATTTTACAGGCGGTGCCAACAGCAATAGAGATAGCAGATCGTGGTGAGGCTATTTCTTACGCGGTGGAGCTTTTGAAAGTTGGTGACACATTAATCATTGCTGGAAAAGGTCATGAGGATGGCCAAATTATAGGGCAGACAACTTATCCTTTTTCAGATCGTCTGAAAGCGATAGAAGCTTTAGAGGACCGAAAGAAATGACAGCTTTATGGGATAAGCAAGCACTTGTTGCTGCAATTAATGGTGTTGTAATGGGAAGCATGCCAGAAACTTTTTCTGGGGTTTCCATTGATAGCCGTACTCTTGCGGAAGGGGATGTTTTTTTCTGCATTAAGGGGCATCATCTTGATGGTCATGATTTTGCTGCGCAAGCTTATGAACGAGGTGCAGGCGTTCTTATCGTTGCGGAACACCGTTTGAGGGATATGAAAAAGATATCGGCTCCACTCATTGTCGTTCCTGATGTTTTGCAAGCCTTAGAACAACTTGCACAAGCTGCACGCAAACGTTCAAGAGCTAAGATTATCGCGGTAACAGGATCAGTGGGAAAAACAACGACAAAAGAAGCTTTGAAACAAGCTCTTGCAACTGCTGGGAATGTTCATGCGAATCTCGCTTCTTTAAACAATTGCTGGGGGGTTCCACTCACTTTAGCGCGGATGCCTATGGAGAGTGATTATGGTATCTTTGAAATTGGTATGAATCATAGAGATGAAATTCGCCCTCTGGTCAAACTGGTTTGTCCGCATGTTGCTCTCATTACGCATATTTGTGCAGGACATATGGGTTTTTTCAAAGATCTTGAAGAAATAGCAAAGGCAAAAGCTGAAATTTTTGAAGGATTAGATGAAAAAGGAATTGCCATTTTAAATGCGGATAGTGATTTTTTTTCTTATCTCGTTCAAAAAGCAAAGAAATGCGGTGTAAAGAAGATCTTAAGCTTTGGTGAGACTAAAGATGCTGATTATCAAGCGCGAGGTATACGTCTTCTAACTGATAGTACTTCTATGATTGTGCGTATTGGGGGGCGGGATAGGGAGGTTCAAATTGGTGCTCCAGGACGCCATATTGTGCAAAATAGTTTAGGGGTTATTGCTGCTTGTGATGCTATGGGGGTTGAGTTAGAGCCTGTTTTTCTTTCTTTTCGCCATTTTTCTTCTCAAAAGGGGCGAGGTGTTCGTTATCAATTGTCTTTATCAAATGGGGGTGAATTTTATCTCATTGATGAAAGCTATAATGCAAATCCTGCTTCTATGCGTGCTGCACTTGAGCTTCTTGCTACAGGACCTGTAGGGAAAGAGGGGCGGCGAATTGCTATTTTAGGGGATATGCTAGAATTAGGGGAGTATAGTGAAAAGCTTCATCGTGATTTAATAAAACCAATACGTCTTTCCGGTGCTAATCCGGTTTTTCTATTTGGTGAGGCGATGAAATCTTTAGTCAGTGATTTGTCTACTGGTGTTAAGGTTCATTATGCTGAAAATATTGAGAAAATTTTACCGCTTCTTTTAGCAGAAATTTCTTCTGGGGATCTGCTTATGGTTAAATCATCCAATAGCCTTTGTTCATCAAATATTGTGACTGCATTGCTTGATCGCTATAAAGCGGTTTCTTCATAGTTTTAAGAGGTTTTTTGTACAATGATGCTGTTTTTTTCTTCGTTTAGTGATTGGCTTCCAGGTGTGAATGTATTTCGTTATATTACTTTTCGCACGATAGCGGCTATGCTTACTTCGGGACTTATCGTCTTTTTGTTTGGACCTAGCATCATTGCTTCTCTTAAATTGCGGCAGGGTAAGGGACAACCGATTCGTGCTGATGGTCCTCAAACACATTTTAAAAAGGCTGGAACACCTACAATGGGTGGATTGATGATTTTAACCGGCATTGTGGTATCGGCATTTTTGTGGTGTAATTTATCGAATATTTACTTTTGGGTATCGCTATTGGTTATGCTTTCTTTTGGGGCAATTGGATTTTATGACGATTATCTTAAGGTCACAAAACAAACAGACAAAGGATTTTCTGGGAAAGCACGGTTAAGCTTAGAGTTTTGTGTTGCCGCAATTGCGGCTTTTGTTATTCTGAAAATTGGCTCATCTGGATTCGCTTTGCCTTTTTTAAAAGATTATCTTATCAATTTGGGCTGGTTTTTTATTCCTTTTTCTGCGTTTGTCATTGTCGCGACGGGTAATGCGGTTAATTTAACGGATGGACTCGATGGGCTTGCTATTGTTCCTGTGATGGTTGCAGCTTTATCTTTTGCTCTGATTGCTTATCTTTCTGGTAATATGAATTTTGCTGATTATCTCCAAATCCATTATGTATCGGGTACAGGTGAATTGGCTGTTTTATTGGGAGCTGTTGTTGGGGCAGGGCTTGGTTTTTTATGGTTTAATGCACCACCTGCAGCTATTTTTATGGGAGATACTGGTTCATTGGCTCTTGGAGGACTCTTAGGGACTGTTGCGGTTGCTACGAAACACGAAATTGTTTTGGTTCTTATTGGTGGGCTTTTTGTTGTGGAAGCTTTTTCGGTCGTTATTCAGGTTGGTTATTTCAAATTAACAAGAAAACGCGTGTTTCTTATGGCACCGATACATCACCATTTTGAGAAAAAAGGCTGGACTGAAAGCCAAGTCGTGATACGCTTTTGGATTATTTCGATTGTTCTCGCTCTCATAGGTCTTTCAACACTTAAATTGCGGTGAGAATGTGATTTCTGTTGCGTGTTATAAAGGTCAAAAAGTTGCTCTGTTTGGATTGGGACAGTCTGGACTAGCAACGGCACAAGCATTGATGTGTGGTGGTGCAGAAGTGGTGGCGTGGGATGATAGTCCTTCAAGCGTGCAAATGGCTTTTCGGCACAATATTCCAACACGAGATCTCCGTTATGAAGATTGGTCAGAATTTGTTGCATTGATTGTAGCTCCTGGAGTTCCTTTAAGTTATCCTCAACCCCATTGGGTTGTTGAAAAAGCACGAAAAAAAAATATAGAAATTATCGGTGATATTGAATTATTTGTTCGGGCGCGCCATCAATTTTTACAGCATTATGGTTTTTGTGACAAAGACGTTCCTTTCATTGCGATTACGGGGACGAATGGGAAGTCAACCACAACATCTTTACTTGCGCATTTGTTGGAAAAAATGGGCTATGATGTGCAGATGGGGGGAAATATTGGAAAGGCAATATTGACGCTTAAGCCCTTTGTTAAAAAACGTATCTATGTGATTGAATGTTCATCATTTCAAATTGATCTTACTCCCTCTCTTCAGCCGACTATTGGACTTTTATTAAATCTCACACCTGATCATATTGATCGACATGGAAGTTTTGCCTGTTATGTGCAAACCAAAAGGCATCTGATTGCTCAGGCTTCTCAGGCTTTTATTTCAGTTGATGATGCAGCTTGCCGGGTTTTATATCAACAGTTACTTCATGAGGGGAAGCAAATTGAGGCAATTTCCAAGGATCATTTTGTTGAAAATGGTTTTTATGCAGATGGGACCAAGCTCTTTTCTGTTCGTCAAGGACAGCGTCATATGCTTGCAGATCTTGCTCCTATGGCGGTGTTACGTGGGAGTCATAATGCGCAAAATGCCCTTATGGCATTAGCAACGTTGCAGGCTTTAAAAATAACCGATCCTTCTATGAACAAGCATTTAGCAAGTTATAAAGGGTTGGATCATCGTATGCAGCAGGTGCGTAAAATGGGGGCGGTTTTGTTTATCAATGACAGCAAGGCGACTAATGCAGATGCAACAGCTCCTGCGCTTTCCACCTTTAATGATATTTTTTGGATTGTTGGGGGACAGGCAAAAAAGGGAGGAATAGAGTCTCTTAGAGAATTTTTTCCTAAAATTCGTAAAGCCTATTTGATTGGGAGCGCGGCGGAAGAATTTGCTCGCACTATTGGATCTTCTTTTCCCTTTTCTATGAGCTTAACTTTGAAAAATGCGGTGCGTGAAGCAGCTGTTGACGCAATAGGCTGTAAGGCAAAAGAGGTGACGGTTCTTTTGTCACCTGCTTGTGCAAGTTATGACCAATTTAAAAATTATGAAATGCGAGGCGAAGCATTTGTCTCTTTTGTGATGCAGTTACAATAAAAAAAGCATCAATTATAAAAAATATTTTTGCGTTAAGACTCCAGAATCTTTTTTTGTGTAATTTAGTTTTTAAAGTGTTTGTTAAACAGGCTGGGAACTCATATCACTTTGAGACAATTTATAAAATGGATAAGGTGTGTATATCATGGTGACGCGTGCAGATAGAGATCCAATTGCTAATTGGTGGTGGACGATTGATCGCTCTATCTTTGCAGCTTGTTTAATTTTAATGGGAATTGGCATTATGCTGTCTTTTGCTGCCAGCCCCATTATTACAAAAAAAATCGGAATTGCTGATAGTTTTTATTTTGTTCGGTGGCATATTATTTTCAGCATTTTAGCATTTTTTACGATGGTTACCATTTCTTTTTTTTCGCTTTCTAATATTCGTCGTTTATGTGCTCTTTTGCTCATTGTAACGCTTGCTCTTATGGTTGCAACCTTATTTTTGGGTCCAGAGTTAAAGGGAGCACGGCGATGGATTCAGCTATTTGGTTTTTCTGTACAGGCTTCAGAGTTTATGAAGCCAGCTTTTGTGGTTATGTCCGCTTGGCTTTTTTCGGAACAGATACGCAAGAGGGGAATTCTAGGTTATACGTTAGCGATTGTACTTTATGGCATTTGTTGTGTGCTTCTGGTTTTGCAGCCTGATATTGGACAAACAGTTTTAATAAGTGCAACATGGGGGGGGCTGTTTTTTATTGCTGGTGTACCTCTTACTATTATTTTTCTCTTTCTCATTTTAGGCGTTGTAGGAATTATTTTAGCTTATTTTTTTCTGCATCATGTGCGCGAGCGGATCAATGGTTTTTTGACAGGTGAAGGAGATACTTTTCAAGTGGATGTAGGACGTGAGGCTATTTTGAATGGTGGTTGGTTTGGGCAAGGTCCTGGGGAGGGAACAGTAAAACGTATCATTCCTGATAGCCATACAGATTTTGTATTTTCCGTTGCTGCTGAAGAATATGGTATTATTCTTTGTTTATTAATTATGATGCTGTTTGGCTTTATCGTTATGCGTTCATTGTATATAGCCATGAATACACGTGATTCCTTTATACGTCTTGGTATTACTGGCATAGCAATGATGATTGGCTTTCAATCAGCTATTAATATGGCCGTTAATCTTCACTTAATTCCTCCAAAAGGCATGACATTGCCTTTTATTTCTTATGGTGGTTCTTCGATGGTGGCGATTGCGTTTTCAATGGGCATTTTGCTTAGTTTAACACGTCGTTGGCCAGAAGCACGCCTTTCAGCTTTTTCTTCCTCTTCTGTCTTGGATACCCCTTATGAATGATAAAAAAGTTATTGTTTTGGTGGCTGGTGGTACAGGTGGACATCTTTTTCCTGCTGAAGCCCTTTCTGTTGAATTAAGGAAGCGTGGATATGATGTTCATTTAATAACAGATGAAAGAGCACGACCTTTTGTTCGGTGCTTTGATGAAGAGCATATTCATATCGTTTCATCGGCAACGTTTATACGACGTCATCCTTTTGCTCTGATAAAGACGTTTTGGTCTTTGCTAAGGGGAATGGGGCAATCGTTGGCGTTGTTTTATAAATTACGTCCTGTTCTTGTTGGAGGATTTGGGGGGTATCCGAGCTTTCCTCCTCTTTTTATTGCGGCTTTAACGAGGCGTGTGACATTTATTCATGAACAAAATGCTGTTATGGGGCGTGCCAATCGGGTGTTGGCAATTTTTGTGCGTGCAATCGCTGGTGGTTTGTTGTCGCCAAATGGCGCTTATGCTCATAAAATACTTTTGACGGGGAATCCTGTCCGTGAGGCTGTGTTGAAGGCGGCCAAAATTCCTTATCATTCTTCAGAGGGGGAAAAGCCATTTAATTTTTTGATTTTTGGAGGTAGCCAAGGGGCTTCTGCTTTTTCACATATTGTTCCAGAAGCTATTGCTTTATTCGATGATAAGAACCGTAAACGTTTACGAATTGTACAGCAAGTCCGCGGTGAAGCAGGAGGGTTGATCAAAATCTATCGTGATATGGGCGTACAAGCAGAGGTTGCTCCTTTTTTTGATGATATGGCTGAACGTATGGCACATGCTCATTTTATTTTGTCGCGCGCTGGGGCTTCGTCCGTTTGTGAGATAGCGGTGATTGGTAGACCTGCTTTGCTTGTTCCCTATCCCCATGCTTTAGATCATGATCAGGCTGCCAATGCAGCTCTGCTTGCTCGTGTAGGTGGTGCGCAAATTGTATCAGAAAAAGATTTGAATGCACAAAAGCTTTTTTCTCTTTTAATGCACGCTTGTTGTGCACCCCATTTATTGGAAAAACAAGCGCTTGCTGCAAAAAAAGTTGGGCAACCTCATGCAACCCGTTGCCTTGCTGATATGGCTGAATCCTTAATTGCAGGGCGATTGTTGTCAGATATAAAAGAGGAGCTTTTAAATGAAAATGCCACTTGATATAGGCGTTATCCATTTTATCGGAATCGGGGGGATCGGTATGAGTGGAATTGCGGAGGTTTTTTATAATCTTGGCTATAAAGTTCAAGGGTCAGATCAAGTTGAAAGTGCAAATGTTGAACGTTTGCGGAAAAAGGGAATTAACGTTCATATAGGTCATTGTGCTGAAAACTTAGGGAATGCAGAGGTTGTTGTTTTTTCTACTGCCGTTAAAAAAACAAATCCTGAGTATATTGCTGCAAAGGAAAGACATTTACCGCTTGTTAGACGTGCAGAAATGCTGGCGGAGCTGATGCGGTTTCGGCGTGCAATTGCGGTGGGTGGTACACATGGTAAAACAACAACCACATCAATGGTTGCAGCCCTTCTTGATGCTGGTCATTTTGATCCAGTGGTGATTAATGGCGGTATTATTAATGCTTATGGTACGAATTCTCGTACAGGAGATGGCGATTGGATGATTGTTGAAGCTGATGAAAGTGATGGTACATTTTTAAAGCTGCCTGCTGATATTGCTGTTATTACTAATATTGACGCTGAGCATTTGGATCATTATGGAAGTTTTGATGCTGTGCGTGAGGCTTTTCGGCAATTCGTAGAAAATGTTCCTTTTTATGGTTTTGCTGTTTTGTGCCTTGATCATCCAGAGGTTCAGTCATTGGCGGGCCGTATTGATGATCGTTGGGTGATCACTTATGGTGCAAATCCACAAGCAGATGTTCGTTTTCTTAATCTTTCGATGGATGGTCAAAAAACGCATTTTGATGTTCTTGTTCGCTCACGCAAAACAGGAAGAAAGATTGAGTTGAAAAATATGCTTTTGCCTATGGCAGGGCAGCATAATGTTGCCAATGCAACGGCGGCGATTGCTATTGCGCATGAACTTGGCATTTCAAATGAAGCTATAAAAAGGGGCTTAGCAGAATTTGGCGGAGTAAAACGGCGTTTTACGCGAACAGGAAGTTGGCGTGGCATTGAAATATTTGATGATTATGGACATCATCCTGTCGAAATAAAAGCTGTTTTGCGTGCTGCACGTGAGAGTGCAAAAGGGCGTGTTATTGCGATTGCACAACCCCATCGGTATTCACGGTTGTATCATTTATTTGATGATTTTGCTGCTTGTTTTAATGATGCAGATACAGTGTTGATTACGCCCGTTTATGCGGCTGGTGAAGAGCCTATTGTAGGATTTGGTTCTCAAGAATTGGTAGAGCATATTAAGATGGCGGGTCATCGTGATGTGCGCTTGATACATGGTTTGGAAGATGTTGTGTCTCTTGTCTCAAAATTTGCTCAGGCAGAGGATTATGTTGTTTTTCTTGGTGCTGGCAATATCACACAATGGGCTTGTGCGTTGCCTCATCAGTTAGCGGTATTGGATGGTCATGATAAATTTTCAGCACATTGATGGTGAGGCGCTATTGGCGCAATTGCAACCATTGTTGGGTGGCGTGAGAGGAAAACTTACACCTAATGTTGAGATGCGTAAGGTAACGTGGTTTCGCACGGGCGGATTGGCAGAGCTTTTTTATCAGCCTGTTGATGAAGAAGATTTGGCTCTCTTTCTTCAAAATTTGCCTGAATTTGTTCCTGTAACAATTGTCGGTATCGGTTCTAATCTTCTGGTGCGTGATGGGGGGGTTCCTGGTGTTGTGATTCGTCTTTCGCCAAAAAGTTTTGGGCAAGTGAAGCAGGTTTCTCCAAAAGGCTTTTTAGTTGGTGCTGGTGCGGCGGATAAACATTTAGCTGCTGCCGCTTTAGAAGCTGAGATTGCAGGTTTTCATTTTTATCATGGTATTCCTGGAGGTCTTGGAGGAGCTCTCAAAATGAACGCTGGTGCGAATGGTGTTGAAACCGCAGCGCGTGTTGTCGAGGTCTATGCGCTGGATCGTAAAGGGCAACGTCATATCTTGAGTGTGAAAGATATGCATTATTCCTATCGCCATTGTGATGTTCCTAAAGATTTTATTTTTACGGCTGCTTTATTGGAAGGAAAACTCGGCAATAAAGATGATATTCGTGCTGCTATGGATGAAGTTGCCCTCCACAGAGAAACAGTGCAACCTATTCGTGAAAAAACAGGGGGGTCAACTTTCAAAAATCCTGGGAATGGATCTGCGTGGCGCGTGATTGATGAAGCAGGGTGTCGTGGTTTACGGATTGGTGGCGCTCAAATGAGTGAAATGCACTGTAATTTTATGATTAATACAGGGCAAGCAACAGGATATGATCTTGAAGCATTGGGAGAAACAGTGCGTGCACGTGTTTTTGCAAATTCAGCCCACCTTTTACAATGGGAAATAGAGCGTATTGGTCAATTTGAGCGTGGTCGAAGTGTTTCTCCTTTTGATCCATTTCATTGATTTATTGTTCACTAAAAAAGTGAAAATAAAAAATTGAGTCATTTCAAAGAGATAATAAAAAATTCTATTAAGAATCAATAAATTAACAAAGAATCTCTTGCATCAGGCTTTTGAGTCTGATTCATTATGCAAAATGCTAGGTTATTGATTCGCAAGGATAAACTTTGTTTTTCCTGTATATGGTGCTGATGTATTCTATATAGACTACATATAGTATGCGAAAGAGGGTGATTTATTATGAAAGATAAACATATAGCTGTGTTAATGGGAGGTTTTTCTTCTGAGCGGTCTGTAAGTTTATCTTCAGGGGCGGCTTGTGCTGATGTTCTAGAGGTACAGGGGTATCGCGTGAGCCGCGTGGATGTTGATGCTCGTATTGCTTCTGTTCTTGAACAGTTGCAGCCCGATATTGCCTTCAATGCATTGCATGGTCCATTTGGTGAAGATGGCCGGATTCAGGGGATTCTTGAATATTTAAAAATTCCTTATACTCATTCTGGCGTGATGGCATCTGCTTTGGCAATGGATAAGGGACGTGCAAAAATTATCGTTGCAAATGTTGGGGTTTGTGTTGCTCCTTCTCGTATCATGAGCCGCTTTGCTTTGGGCCGAACGCATCCCATGGAGCCTCCTTATGTAATTAAACCTGTGTGTGAAGGATCAAGTTTTGGTGTTGTCATTGTCCAAGGAAATGAAGCTGTACCGCCGCATAATATTGGGGGAGCTGAGTGGGGATATGCCGATGAGGTGATGATTGAAAAATATATTCCTGGTCGTGAATTGACTTGTGCTGTTTTGGGGAATGAAGTGCTGGATGTGTGTGAAATTCTTCCCGATAAACACTTTCCATTCTACGATTATGACTCAAAATATAAAACGGGTGGTTCTCTTCACATTTGTCCTGCACAACTTTCACTAAATATTTACCAAAGTGTGCAAAGAATGTCTTTAGCAGCCCATCAGGCGATAGGGTGTCGAGGTGTTAGCCGTTCTGATTTTCGTTTTGATGAAAAAACGGGAGAGTTGGTTTGGCTTGAAATTAATACGCAACCCGGTATGACATCGACGTCTCTTCTTCCTGATATTGCAAAAGCGAGCGGCCGTACTTACGGCGATATTGTTCAATGGATGGTGGAGGACGCATCATGTATGCGTTGAATGTTAGTAAAATAAATGTTCCGATGGAGGTGCTTTCAGTGCCGGCTTTGCCACGTCTTTATCGTCGTTTTCTTCGGTTTATGTTTGAGTTTGTTTTTGTTAATATTCATATTCCACGCCATTTTGGCTCTTTTGCTGTTGTATGGTTTTTCTTTGTTACGGCTTTTTATGGACTTTCATCAAGTGGTCAGATGGCTGTGATCGTAAACACGATCATATTGGATAGTAGTTTTGTGGTCACTCATGTTGATATAAGCGGTAATAAGCGCTTGGCAAAGCAGGATATTTTTAAAATTTTAAAACTTGATGTTGCGCCTTCTATATTCACTTTTGATGTTGAAAGAGCGCGTTCTCTTTTGGAAAAACAGGCTTGGGTGCAATCGGCTAATGTTCAGAAAATTTATCCTAATAAAATGCGCATTTCCATCGTGGAGCGTGAACCCTATGCCATTTGGCAACATGATGGCATAATGGATATTGTTGATCATACAGGTCGTGTCATTGTGCCTTTTAAAGGGGAAATTGTTCGGGATTTACCTCTTGTGGTTGGGCAGGGGGCACAAAATGCTGCTAAAGTGTTTATTCAAGCGCTGTCAGTCTATCCGGAAGTATATGATCGTATTCGTGCTTTTGTGCGGGTAGGTGATCGACGTTGGGATCTTGTTTTGAATAATGGAATGCGCGTTATGTTGCCTGAAAATGGTGCTCTTGAAAGGCTTTCTTCTCTTTTTTCGTCCGGTACAATGCAAGATCTTTTATCTCGCGATATTCTCAGTGTTGATTTACGTCTTGCTGATCGAATTACTGTTTCTTTATCAGATGAAACGTTGGAGCGTTATCATGCTACTGTAGCAGAAGAAGAACGTATTTTAAAAGCGCGAAAGGCAGGAAGCCTATGATGCTACTCAGATCACATCATTTGAAGGGGCGTAAAACACGTTTTTTAACGGTACTTGATGTCGGTTCAAGTAAGATTGTTTGTCTTATTGCTTGTTTGCGTCCTTTGAAGCATGCACACTATTTACATGGTCGTACACATTCTACGGAAATTCTAGGCTTTGGAGTGCAGCGTTCACGTGGTATTAAATCCGGTGTTGTCATGGATATGTTTGCAGCAGAACAATCAATAAGATTGGCTGTTGATGCGGCAGAAAAAATGGCGGGTTTGGTGGTGGATTCAGTGATTGTGAATTTTTCCTCAAGTCGATTACAAAGTGCTTTGATTAATGGAAAGGTCCATTTGAATGGTCGTGAAGTCACCAAGCGTGATATGCGTATGGCCTTTTCAGATGTTTCGCGTAAAGCCTTTGATGCTGAACGTCATGTTATGCACTCAGTTCCAGTTTCTTATGTATTGGATGGAGATAAAGGAATTTTTGATCCTATTGGCATGGCAGGGGAAACATTTGGTGTCGACGTGCATGTGGTAACAGCAGAAACAGCCTCTTTGCGTAATTTAGAAACTTGTATTAATCGTGCACATTTGAGTGTTGAAGCAATGGTTGCTACTCCCTTTGCAAGTGGTCTTGCTGTCTTGATGAATGATGAGGCGCATTTAGGGGCTGCGTGTATTGATTTTGGTGGTGGAACAACAACATTTTCAGTGTTTTTTGAAGGAAAATTTATTCATGCGGATGCTCTTGCTGTTGGGGGGCATCATGTCACTCTTGATGTTGCGCGCGGATTTTCTATGTCTTTAACAGAGGCGGAACGTTTAAAAGTTGTTTATGGTTCAGCACTTTTAACAAGTGCTGATGAGCGGCAAATGATTAATGTAGCAGAAATTGGGAGTGAACAGCGTGAAACTCAATATCCTCGCGCGGTTCTTGGGCGTATCATTCGTGCGCGTGTTGAAGAAATTTTAGAAATGGTCCGTGATTGTTTAAATCGTTCTGGTTTTGGTCACATCATTGGTAAACGTGTTATTTTGACGGGGGGAGCAAGCCAGTTAACAGGATTGCCAGAAATGGCACGTACTATATTAGGAAGAAATGTTCGTATCGGGCGGCCTTTAGGTATTTCGAGGCTTCCTTCTCTTGCAAAAGGGGCGGCGTTTACATCTGCTGTTGGGTTGTTAATTTATCCGCAATTGGTGGGTTTTGAAGAAAAAACAATGCAGGCGGCAGGAAATCATTTATCGATGGGCACGCGTGGGTATTTTCAGCGTGTTGGTGAGTGGTTGCGTGAGAGTTTTTAGTTAAGTCTAGTTGGATAAATTTCATCGCTTTGGCTTGCGGTGTCTTATGAGAAGGAAAAGAAAATGACGATTAATCTGCATCGGCCAGATATCGCGGAATTGAAGCCACGCATTACCGTTTTTGGTGTTGGAGGTGGTGGCGGGAATGCCGTGAATAATATGATAAATGCTGGTCTTCAGGGAGTTGACTTTGTTGTTGCAAATACGGATGCACAGGCTTTGGCTATGTCAAAGGCTGAACGTGTTATCCAACTTGGGGCAGCTGTGACAGAAGGTTTGGGTGCTGGGGCTTTGCCGGAAGTTGGACAAGCGGCGGCAGAGGAATGTATTGATGAAATTATTGATCATCTTGCAGACTCTCATATGGTTTTCATTACTGCTGGTATGGGGGGAGGAACTGGAACAGGAGCTGCTCCCGTTGTTGCTCGCGCAGCGCGTGAAAAAGGTATTTTGACTGTTGGTGTTGTGACAAAGCCGTTTCAGTTTGAAGGCGCACGTCGTATGAAAACGGCAGAGGCTGGTATTGAAGAATTACAAAAGTCTGTCGATACATTGATTGTTATACCCAATCAAAATCTTTTCCGTATTGCAAATGATAAGACAACGTTTGCTGATGCTTTTGCTATGGCTGACCAAGTGCTTTATTCTGGTGTTGCTTCCATTACGGATTTGATGATTAAAGAGGGTTTAATTAACCTTGATTTTGCTGATGTTCGTTCTGTTATGCACGAAATGGGGCGAGCCATGATGGGAACGGGTGAGGCATCTGGTGATGGGCGTGCTTTGGCTGCGGCTGAAGCTGCTATTGCAAACCCACTGTTGGATGATACCTCTATGCGTGGGGCGCGTGGTTTATTGATTTCTATTACGGGTGGTCGTGATATGACTCTCTTTGAGGTTGATGAAGCTGCTAATCGTATTCGTGAAGAAGTGGATGCTGATGCGAATGTGATCTTTGGCGCTATTGATGATGAGTCATTGGAAGGTGTTATTCGTGTTTCTGTGGTTGCCACCGGTATTGATCGTGAAGTTAGTGATGTTGTTCAGTCCTCTCATCCTCAGATTCAAAGACCTGCTTCTTCAATACGCAAGAGCGATCCTGGAACGTCACACAGTTCTTTTCATGTTCAGTCATCGCCTCTGCGTTCTGAGTCAATGGTAGAAGTGATCGAATCACTTGAAATAGAGAAGGGTAAATCAACCGGAGAACAGTTCCGTCCCAAAAGTCAAATTTTTGCACAACCTGCAGAAGCAATGACGACACGAAGTGCCACGAATGCTGTTGCGTATGGTTCAAATGCTGTTCAGGAACAGAGATCCAATGTGCCTCGTATGCAAGTAAGCCGTGGTTCTCAACAGGCGATGACGGCTCCTGTGAGTATGGAGGCAACAGCACATGTTCTTGATGAGATGACAGGGGTTGTGAAGCAAAAAGAAAAGCCAGTGCAACCAAAACAAATGCAACAAATGCAAGCGCGCGCTCCAATGCGTATGCCTGAGTTAAAGGATTTTCCTCCTGTTGCTCATGGACAAAGTCAAAGAACATTTGTGACTGATCAAGGTCCTCGTAATCTTTGGCAGCGTTTGAAACAGAGCTTGACACATCGTGAAGAAACTGAGCCAGAAGCGAGGCTGGAGCCTGCTGTTAGATCGTCTCAGCAGAAAGAGTCTCATGTTTACAATAAAAATTCTCAGGCGCTTTCTCAAGATGCTTCTGTGTATGTTCCACGTCGTTCTGGTGAGCTGCACCCTCAGGTACCACAAGATCAACGTACTTTTATAAGTGAAGAAGATCAGTTGGAAATACCAGCATTTTTACGTCGCCAGGCAAATTAATTGATGAAAAGTGAGGCAAAGTAAGAAAATTTATTATTTCTTTAATGATCAGTCAAAAATTATACAGTAAAATATATTGCTGTTTTTTGGATAAAATACTTTGTTTTAAAAAAAACCGCTTATTATAAGCGGTTTTTTTTATTATTTACTATGAATATTCTTTATAATTTTATAAATTTTGTTAAAAGATGTACAAGCAATTTAATAAAATGATTATGATGAATTTAGTACCAAAATATCAGTCTACTCTTAAAAAAGCAGTAACATTTAAGGGGATTGGCGTTCACAGTGGCTGTTTGTCAGTGGTAAAGGTTTGTCCAGCGGATGTTGGGTGTGGTATTGTTTTTAAGCGTTGTGGATTAGACGGAACAGAGAAAATATTTCAAGCTCATGCATCGCAAACAGGAGAAACTGAATTATCAACAGTACTTGGAGATGGAGATGTAAGGGTTGAAACAATTGAACATTTGATGGCAGCAATTGCTGCTTATAATTTGGATAATCTTGTTATTGAAGTGTCACATAATGAGATTCCTATTTTGGATGGTTCAGCGTGGCTATATTGCCAAGCTTTTGAAGATGTTGGTATTGTACAGCAAAATGCGTTGCGTTCTTATTTCATTATAAAAAAGCCGGTGCAAGTTGAAGGAGCTCATGGTGTTGCAGAGCTTTTGCCATTCGATGGACGTCGTTTTGATATAACGATCTCTTTTCCTTCTTCTGCTATTGGTAAGCAACATTTCAGTTTTGATCTTACCACACGAGGGTTTAGGGATGATTTGTCACGTGCGCGCACTTTTGGTTTTATCAAAGACGTGGAAGAATTAAGGCTTTCTGGAAAGGTGAGAGGTGCTTCTTTGGAAAATTCTCTTGTTATCGACCTTAATGATAAAATTTTAAATCCCGATGGTCCTTATTGGGAGAATGAATGTGTTCGGCACAAGATGCTTGATGCGATTGGTGATACTGCTTTGCTGGGAGCACCTTTTATTGGATTATTTCGTTCTTATTGTAGTGGGCATAGAATTAATGCGCAATTGGTGAAAGCTGTTTTGGCGGACGAATCATATTACGAAAAAAGCTTTTTAGAGAAAGAGTAAAAAAATTGACAAGATTTTTTTATCGTTTATTTGATTTTTAAGGGGATGATTGACCTAAACTGCTAAATTGGTTATGTGGATTTTAAAGTGATATGGTATAAAAACTTTAATAAATTGTTTTTGCTACAAGGTGATATTCTCTGGAGGCCGGAAAAACTATGAAAAAATCTCATGTGTGCATTGGAAATATGACATATAGAAAATCTAACATTGTACGCAAGATATTGGGGGTGATACTTTTAGGAAGCACCTGTATGTTAGCGGGATGTCTCTTTAAAGAGAAAAATACCCTTGATCCATCTGCTTATGTTTTGAAAATAGAGCCACCAGATGTTCTCTATAATCAGGCGCTTGCTAGCCTTGAAAGTGGGCGGCTTGGGGATGCATCGAAGAAGTTTTTGAAGATTGAAAAACAGTACGCTTATACAGACTGGGGGCGTAAATCTTTGGTCATGGGTGCTTTTACTAATTATCGACTCGGAAAGTATGATGATTCAATTAGTATGGCTCAACGCTATATTACTCTTTATCCAGGGTCGACTGACTCGGCTTATGCGTACTATATTATTGGTCTTTCTTCTTTCCGTCGGATTCCTGATGTTACACGTGATCAACGTGATACGAAACGTGCTATTGCTGCTATGCAGCTTCTTATAGAGCGTTATCCTAATTCTGAGTATGTCAAGGATGCTAAGGATAAAATCCGTTTTGGTCGCGAACAGCTGGCTGGTAAAGAAATGCAGATTGGCCGTTATTATGAAGAGGGTCGGCGTTACCTTGCGGCAAGTAGACGGTTTCGTACCGTGGTTGAAGAGTATTCTGATACAAATCAAATTGAAGAAGCGCTTTTCCGCTTGACTGAGGTTAATCTTGCTCTCGGCTTAACGGCGGAAGCACAGACGGCAGCAGCTATTTTAGGACGTAATTATCCCAAAAGTGAGTGGTATAAATTTTCTTATAATCTCTTGCAGAAGAATAAAATATCGCCACGTGAGCATAAATCTTCTTGGATCTCAAATGCTTTAGGTGGTGATAAGAAGAGGGTACGTTGATTCTCTATGTTGGTACAGCTTTCGATTCATAATATTGTTTTGATCGAAACGCTTGATATTCATTTTACGGCGGGGTTGACGGTTTTAACTGGAGAAACAGGTGCGGGGAAGTCTATTCTCCTTGATGCTTTATCACTTGCTCTAGGGGGGCGGGGTGATGCTTCGCTTGTGCGTCATGGTGCTGACCGCGGGCAGGTCACAGCTGTTTTTGATGTGTCTGTTTCACATCCTGCACGTCAACTTATTCGTGAGAATGGTCTTGATGATGAGGGTGATATTATTTTACGACGTGTGCAATCAAGTGATGGACGTAGCCGTGTTTTTATCAATGATCAGGTGTCTAGTGTTGCATTGATGCGGAGTGTTGGCCGTTTGCTGGTTGAAATCCATGGACAACATGATGATCGTGCGCTTGTTGATGTTGCTACACATCGCCAATTATTAGATGCTTTTGGTGGTCTTGAAGATGAAGTGGAAAATTTGCGTCAGTGTTATCACTCATGGCGTGAATTTGAGGAGCGTTTGCAACGACAGCGTCTTAAAGTAGAGAGTGCCGTACGTGAGGTTGATTATCTTCGTGCGTGTGTAGAAGAGCTTGAAAAGCTTGATTTTAAAGTTGGTGAAGAGGAAGCTCTTTCTCTTCGTCGTGCTGATATGCTTAAATTAGAAAAAATAGCGACAGATATTAAAGAAGCGGATGATCTTTTAACGGGTCAAAAATCACCAATCCCAGTACTTTCTAATTTGGTGAGGCGTTTGGAGCGGAAAATTCCTGAGGCGCAAGAACTTATTGTACCAGTGGTGAAATCTATTGATGAGGCATTGCATGCACTTGCAACAGCACAAGAAGGTATTGAGACGGCAATACGAGCATTAGATTTTGAACCTGATGAATTGGAACGGATAGAAGAGCGTCTTTTTTCTCTTCGGGGTTTTGCTCGTAAATATCAAGTTTCAGCGGATGAATTGATTCAGTTACGCGATAAAATGGATGCAGAACTCGCTGATTTTGAAGAGGCTCAGACTATATTGACACGCTTTGAAGATGAGGCAAGACAAGCACAAAAAAAATATGATATGTTAGCGCAGGCGTTGTCAATAAAACGTCAAGAGGTTGCAAAGTACTTGTCTGAAAGCGTGATGACTGAGCTACCGGCATTGAAATTAGAGAGGGCTGAATTTATTGTTGAAATGCAAAGTGATACGGAGAAGCGGAGTGCAGAGGGATGTGATCGTGTTGAATATTGGGTACGAACAAATCCTGGCACACGGGCCGGTCCCATGCTTAGTGTGGCTTCTGGCGGTGAATTATCTCGTTTTTTGCTGGCATTAAAAGTTGTTTTATCTGATCGAGGATCAGCACCGACGCTGATTTTTGATGAAATTGATACAGGCGTTGGGGGGGCTGTTGCAGCGGCTATTGGGCAACGGTTGCAACGCTTATCAGAACATGTCCAAGTTTTCGCTATTACGCATGCTCCACAGGTTGCATCGAAAGCGCATGGTCATTTTCTTATTTCAAAAATTGAGAGTCATGATAAAGGACGCTTTGTTACTGCGATTCATAAAATGGAAGAGCATGAGCGTGCAGAAGAAATTGCCCGTATGTTGGCTGGAGAACAGATTACTGAAGAAGCGCGTGCAGCGGCTCAAAAGCTTCTAGCATAAAGGTAATTAGTCAGCGATAAAAATACTGGAAAGCTTGAATTTATTGAGATTCACTTGATGAGGATGCGTGTGGAAATCCTTGTGGCAGTGCTTGTAATTTGGAATAGATTTTATGAACAAAGATGCAGATAAAAATCTCACAGCTGTTGAAGCAGAACGT
Organism: Bartonella sp. CL63NXGY; assembly: GCF_042194905.1. NCBI lineage: Bacteria > Pseudomonadati > Pseudomonadota > Alphaproteobacteria > Hyphomicrobiales > Bartonellaceae > Bartonella > Bartonella sp. CL63NXGY. The sequence continues at coordinate 31,216 of NZ_JBHINK010000007.1, read as the reverse complement.
GAATTAGAGTGGTTGGCAAAAGAAATTGCACGTCATGATGTGCTTTATAATCGTGATGATCAGCCTGAAATTTCTGATGCAGAATATGATGCTTTGCGCCGCCGTAATGCAGAAATTGAAGCTCTTTTTCCAGAGCTTATACGTATTGATTCTCCTTCACATAAAATTGGGGCACCAATTTCTGAAAAGTTTGAAAAATCTGTTCATGCACAGCCTATGCTTTCACTTGATAATGCGTTTAGCTCTGAAGATGTTAGTGAATTTGTTGAGCGTATTCGTCGTTTTTTACGGCTTCCAGAAACACAAGTGTTAGAAATAACAGCGGAGCCAAAAATTGATGGTTTATCTTTGTCTTTACGCTACGAAAAGGGGCGGCTTGTGCGTGCGGCAACGCGTGGGGATGGAACTGTCGGTGAAAATGTGACGGCAAATGCCCGAACAATTGCTGATATTCCACAAGTTTTACAAAGTGATTTTCCTGATATCATTGAGGTTCGCGGTGAAGTTTATATGGGGCGGGAAGATTTCCAAGCACTGAATATCAGCCAACAAGAGAAGGGAAAGTTAACTTTTGCCAATCCTCGAAATGCGGCGGCTGGTTCACTCCGTCAGCTTGATTCACGGATAACCGCTAGCAGAAAACTTCAATTTTTTGCTTATGCTTGTGGTGAGGTGAGTGAAATATTGGCAGAAAGTCAAATGGAGATGATGAAAAAGCTAAAAGAATATGGCTTTGTTATCAATCCATTAACAAAAGTCTTTAAGACAGTAAAAGAAATTATTTCGTATTATCACGATATCGAAGAATGCCGTCATTCTTTAAGCTATGATATTGATGGCATTGTTTATAAGGTTAATGATTTGATGCTCCAAAAGCGTTTGGGGTTTGTTTCTCGTTCGCCGCGTTGGGCTATCGCCCATAAATTTCCAGCAGAAAAAGCGATAGCGCTTTTGGAAGATATTGACATTCAAGTTGGTCGCACGGGAGCTTTGACACCTGTTGCACGTCTTACGCCTATTACTGTTGGTGGAGTGGTGGTGACCAATGCTAGTTTGCATAATGAGGATTATATTAAGGGAATTGGTCATAAAGGAGAGCCCATTCGTGAAGGACGTGATATCCGTGTAGGCGATAGCGTGATTGTACAACGTGCTGGTGATGTGATCCCTCAAGTTATTGATGTTATCATTGAAAAACGCCCGAAAGATGCTGCTGTTTTTATTTTTCCTCATTTGTGCCCAGCTTGTGGGAGTCATGCTGTTCGTGAAGTGGGAGAAGCCGTGCGTCGCTGTACAGGGGGGCTTATTTGTCCGGCACAAGCGATTGAACGTATTCGTCATTTTGTTTCACGCAATGCTTTTGATATTGAGGGCTTGGGTAAAAAACAAGTGGAGTTCTTTTTCCATGTTCAAGATGAAGCGCTTTGTATTCATACACCAGCCGATATTTTTACGTTACAACGGCGCCAAGAAAAATCTTTGATACGTTTGGAAAATATGGAAGGTTTTGGTACTGTTTCAGTGCGGAAATTGTATGATGCCATTAATGCGCGCCGAGAAATTCCTTTGAGCCGTTTTTTGTTTGCATTGGGGATTCGTCATGTTGGCGAAGTGAATGCACGCCGCCTTGCACGTGCTTATAAAAATTATACAGCTTTTGAGATCGCGGCTATGGAAGCACTTATGCCATGTGATAAGAAAAATGAAGAAGGAAATGAGGCTTGGATGGAGCTTACCAATATCGAAGGAATTGGACCACAGGTAGGGAGCGCAATTGTTGATTTTTATCAAGAAGCGCATAACCGTGAGATTTTATCTGTTTTGCTTGAAGAAGTAACCCCTCTTGATGAAGAGCCTATCATAGCAGATTCTTCACCAATAGCGGAGAAGATTATTGTTTTTACAGGAACTTTGTCGCATATGTCACGCGATGAAGCAAAAGCATTGGCAGAGCGATTAGGGGCTAAAACATCTGGTTCACTTTCTAAAAAAACAGATCTTCTTGTTGCAGGACCTGGAGCGGGCTCCAAATTGGCTAAAGCTGAAGAATTAGGTGTTGAGGTTATCGATGAAGAGGTTTGGCTACAGCTGATTGAGAAACATAATATTTAAAGGGTGTTTCCCAGAAGATCGTATACTGTTGATATGATTATCTTTCTTACATTTTTTGGGGGGATGAAATCAAAAAGGGGATAATAGGAGCTGTTTTTTGCAAAAATAGAGCGCCATATACTTTGATATTTATTAAGTTATTAAAATAATTAACGTTGAACTTAAATATTAAACTTAAACTATTATGATGAAGAATATGCAAGGTTATTATTAGTAAAAGATATAAATTATTACTGTGAAGAAAGGTAAAATTTTTGAACAAATATGTAGAATTTAATCCAAAATGCCGTAATAGAAATGTAACGCGGAAGATTACAAAATATAATAAAACATTCCGCTATAAATGAATAAGGGATATAAATGCGAGTTGTTTATTATGTTGAATTTATAAAAGATTACTGGTACCTATACTTATCAGGCATTATTAGATGGTACACTTGTCCAATTTCATTACAAAATTTCGGATATTCGCTAATGCGTCTAGCAGCATAATTTTTTTCCTGACTTCCTTCATCTCTCTCAAATTTCTCAGCATAGGAAATTTCGTTTATTAGAGCTAGTATTTGGATTGAGAATATTTCAGAATTAAATACCATTCGTGCGTATCTAAACATTGGATCTGTCGAGTTCATGACCAAATTTTTTGCCCAAATGAAATCGTTTTCTTTCCAATTATATTGAGAACGTAGCTTATGTATGTAGGTAGGTAGGGATAATGCTGGAAATTTTTTATTGTACTCTCCCTGTAATAAGTCCACAAGGCATGCACACCAAACAACTTTCGCATGGATAAGATTTATATTTTCAGGAATTAGTACTACCATCCCACGGCTTAGAACATGATATACACCATAACTCTTATTATCCAGATATTTTTTTGCAATTTCTAGGCGCTCTTCGTATATATTATCAGGATATTGTGTCTTTACGTACTCTTCGTATAATTTATCGTACTGATTTGGAGTAATGACTTGATTTTCAGAAAATAAAGCAATAGGAATTCGCTTAAATTTAGTAATTTCCTTCAATACAGAAGGCCCAATATAGTATCCAAATAATAATATTACGGAACAAAATAAAATTATACGCATTAGGATAGTCACTTTATTTCTAAAATACTGGATAAGGAAAGGATATAGATTACTAAGATCTGTGCTTAAGATTTTGTTAACTAACAAGCTATAAGATACACGTTTTATTGTGTATTTTTCAGAGCATTTGTAAAACTCTGTAGAGAGTTTGAATCTTCTTTATTTACGTGACTGTTTTTGTGTTATCTAGTTTTTCATATCCTCTGTTATTGTTGTTAATTTTTAGCTGAATAACACATTCAGGTCAAAACACATGCCTCCATATATGTTGTTTTTATACTGTGTAGTTGGAAACTATCTATATTGTGGGTAACTTTTTTTCAACAGTAAGTAATAGTCTAGAAAATAATATTTTACTGTTAACTATGCAAATAAATAAAAAACTTTAACGCTGATGTTATCAGTATGCTCCTTCTTTTAATTCTAAATACTTAATTTTATTTCATAGCAGATTCTATTTTATTGTAGCAATATGTATTATAATGAATTACAACTATTGAAAATGATTCAAGAATTAAAATAATATAAATTATCATTGTGAAGCAAACAAAAAGGTAAAATTTATTCGAATAAATTATGCAGAATTTTTGAATCCAAACAGCGTAATAAGCTGGTTATAATAGGTGTTTTAGAAATACGATGCGAAGGATTACAAAATATAACGAGAGTTTCCATATAAAGAAACTAGGGATATGGTAGTGTCTAGATGGTAATACCCAAAATAAGCATTAACCACGTGCAGGCGTATCTCACTCTGCTTCACCTAGGTCAGTGTTTGCCATATCAGAAAAAACGTGAAGTATCTTGTAGAAATATTTTTTGTATTTCCTGACGCAAGTACATATTTTTCTCTAAAAAAAGACGGTGCTGTTTTTGTAGAAAGGGTAAAAGTTATAGGTTGCTTCATTTAAAGGGGCATTGTTGCTTCTTTTGCCCATTTTTTATCTTCTTCATTTAAGTAAGGTGCATTCATCTGATAAACGCGCGCATGGTAATCATTGAGCCATTGCCGTTCTTCTTGTGTCAAAAGCTCTGGAAGGATTAACCGTCGATCAATGGGGCAATGTGTGAGTGTCTCAAACGAAAGCATTTCTATATCTCCACCATCAATTTTTTGTGCTGGCTTTACTATCATCAAATTTTCAAGACGGATACCAAAAGCACCTTCGCGATAATATCCTGGTTCGTTTGAAAGAATCATACCGGAGATGAGTTCTTGGCATCCTTTGCGGGAAATATTTTGTGGTCCTTCATGAACAGAAAGATAAGACCCAACACCATGACCGGTGCCATGAGCATAATCAAAACCAGCTTTCCACAATGCAATGCGTGCTAGAATATCAATGTCTTGTCCACGGGTTCTTTTGGGAAAGCAAGCAGTTGAAAGAGTAATCATGCCCTTGAGAACAAGAGTGAAACAGCGTTTTTCTTCTTCTCCAATATTCCCAATTGCTACTGTACGTGTGACATCTGTCGTTCCATCACGATATTGGCCACCTGAATCAACAAGATAAAGTTCACCAGCATTGAGTTGTTTATTTGTTTGTGTTGTTACACGATAATGAATAATGGCGCCATTTTCTCCTGCTGCTGAAATTGTATCAAAAGAAAGATCTTTAAGTTTTTCTCCCATTTCTTTTGCTGTATTTATGCGAAATTCTTCTAATTTTTGAGCAGCAGAAATTTCACTTATTGACCCTGGTATTTGTTTATCTAACCAAGAAAAAAAACGGGTTAGGGCAACACCATCGCGTAGATGCGCTTTGCGTGCGCCATTGAGTTCTGTGTCATTTTTAATGGCACGTGGTAGAGCAGCAGGATCGGTAAGTGTGATAAAAGAGCTATTTTTTTCTTCAATAACAGTTCGTAATTTTTCGCATGTTAGCTGTGGATCTAAGGCAAACACGGTCCCTTTTTGAACATACTCTTTGATCTTGGGAATAAGCTGTTCTGGTTCATATAATTTTGCATAACGTTTCAGATATTGTTTCTGTTCTACACCAAGTTTTTTGCTGTCAATGAATAAGGCTGGTGTTTCGTTAAGTGGAATGAGAGCAAAACAAAGGGAAAAAGGCGTGTTGGAAACATCATTGCCCCGTATATTGAATGTCCATGCAATGGAAGAGGGGTCTGTAAAAATAAAAGCATTTGCATGAGTTTGCTGTATATCTTTGTAAATCAAAGCGAGTTTTTCATCTGTATCGCACCCAGCATATTTGAGAGGGTGAATTGATAAGGCAGATTGTGGTAACTTTGGTTGATTATGCCAGAGCAAATCAATGGGATTATGTTGAACTTCTACAAGTTTTCCACCTGCTTTCATTTCTAATGCGTTTCTCAATGCATCGGTGGCAGCAATCGTGTGGAGCCATGGATCAAAGCCAATAGAAAGTTTTTGACCATTTTTTTCAAGCCATTGTGAGGGAGGACAAGTTATGAGATCTTCATAATTAAAAATATCAGGATCAGTTTGTTGGCGAACTTGGAGCTTATATCGCCCATCTGTAAATATGATGGCTTTGTTTTTTAAAATCAGTGCAATCCCAGCTGATCCAGTAAAGCCGGTTAACCAGCTAAGGCGTTGAGCATGAGGGGGGACATATTCTCCTTGATGCTCATCGCACCGCGGAACAAGAAAACCATCGAGTCCAAGGTGATCGAGTTCTTTACGAAGGCAAGAAATGCGTTCTGCTGCATAAGCAGGATTTGTTGTCGCCTCAAAAGATTGATACATAACGACGTCCTTTTCTTTTATTTTCTTTTATTTCAGATGTATCGTAACCCATCCTTGCCGGTGGTATGTTTCGATATGCTTCATTCCTTGTTTTATATAAGTCTCCAAAACATGGGCATGTTGTTCTTCAAGAATTCCAGAGAGTATAAGTGATCCCCCTTTTTGAAGTGCCTTTACCACTTCTTGCGCAAGTTCAATAAGCGGATTAGCAAGGATATTGGCAACGATGAGATCAAAAGGGGTTCGTGATGCAATTGCATCATGGGCAAAATCTGTTGCTGTAATAGCTGTAATATATTCCTTGACACCATTGAATTCGATATTGTGTTGTGCAACTTGAACAGCAATTGGGTCAATATCGGATGCAAGAACAGTAATTGGTTTGAGCATTGCTATGCCAATGGCTAGTACACCGCTCCCAGTACCAAGATCAAGGGCATTTTTGGGATTTTCGTGTTTCATGACTTTGGCAATCATTTCTAAACAACCGGCTGTTGTTCCATGATGTCCGGTGCCAAAAGCTTGATTAGCTTCAATTTCAATAGGGAGAACATTTGCTGGAATGGCGTTTCGGTTGTGACTTCCATGAAGGAAAAAAGGACCGGCTTGCACAGGTTTTAGTCCTTCTAGGCTTTTTTGTACCCAATCAATGTTGGGTAAAACTTCCATATTAATTTTATCAAAATCTATAGAAAGGATTTGAGCAAAACGTTTCAATGCGTTCTCTTGATTGTCTTGATCGACATATAGAGAAAGCTCATATACAGCATTTTGTTCATCTATCTCTGTAAGAGCAAGAGGATACCCTTCTTCGTCAAAGGCTGTTTCTATAAGGGTATAGAACCGTTCTGCTTCATTTTTAGAAGCAGTATAATAGAGGCGAATTTGTTGCGACATGCTGTTCTTTCTTTTGATCGGTTTTTTTAGTTTAAGATGAGTTTTTTTAACCGTTCAATGGCGATTTCATCTTTTAATTCGCTATCGCTTTCTTTCGTGTCATAACGGATAACGCCAGCTAATTTTCCACCTTTTTTGAGTAAAAAAATTGCTGCTGTATGGTTATATGTATAGTTTCCATCTGTTTCAGGGACTTTTTCAGCAACGATGTTGAAAGAATTGACCATTTTATGAACTTTTTCAGGATCTCCGCTGATGCCAACAATTTTATTGTTAAAATTACTGAGATAATCATGGAGTACTTTTGGTGTGTCTCGTTCAGGATCAACAGTCACAAACCATATACCTAATTTATCAGCTTCAGGCCCAAGGGCTGTAAGCCATCGATCAAGATTCATCAGTGTGGTAGGGCAGCTTTCAGGACACATAGTGAAGCCGAAAAAAATTATTGAAGGCTTGCTTCGAACATCAGCCTCAGTAATATTTTTTCCATTAGAATCAGTGAGAGTAAAGTTATCACCTAAAGGCTTATTTGTCAGCGTATCATAAATAAAAACACCTGCAAGAAATATGATTGTCAGCCCCAAGATGCGTATTACATTTTTCATAGTTTGACTCTCTTAAATAGATCGAGAAATTGTAACATCGGCAGGTTTGTTTTGCAATGTGTGTTTCATGGTTGATTTTATTGGCTTGATTGGTATGTCTTTCCATATCTATGATGAAACATTGGTGAAAGATGCATGAATATTGAGAACGATCTTCGGTTTCATGAAAGTGAGCCTCGTATCCATACGACGGCACGGCTGCATGGTTGTAAATTAGGGCGCTATGTGGAAATTAATGAGCGGGTGATTTTACGGGATGTAACCGTTGGAGATTTTTCTTATTTAGAACGTAATAGTGAGGCTATTTATAGCGATATTGGGCGTTTTTGTTCTATTGCATCTCATGTACGGATGAATGCGTTGGAGCATCCTATGGAGCGCGTTTCAACGCATAAAATAACCTATCGTCCAAACGAATATTTTCGTTATATGGCATTAGATAGTGGTTTTCGTGAAAGGCGTTGTGCAAAACGTGTTATTATTGGGCATGATGTGTGGATTGGATATGGTGCGGTTATTATGCCTGGGGTGACTATTGGTCATGGCGCTATCATTGGCGCGAACGCTGTTATAACGAAAGATGTTTTGCCTTATACGATTGTCGTTGGGGTGCCTGCTAAACGGTTGCGGATGCGTTTTCCCAATAATGTGATAGAATGCCTTTTAGATATGGCTTGGTGGGATTGGCCGCTTGATAAAATTCACAACGCATTGCCTGATATGCAAAATTTGCCCATTGAAGCCTTTGTTCGTAAATGGAAATGACATTCAGAATAAAATAAAGTGGTTTCTTGAAAAAACTGATCGTGGTTTACTTGTAATTAAGCTTTGTTTACAAAATTGTCTAGTACACGCTTTTCTCCGGCTTTTTCGAACATTATTGTCAATTTATGATCGTCTATTGCTGTAATATGACCATAACCAAATTTTATGTGAAAAATCCGATCATTGACAGAAAAATCTGATGGTGCATGAGAGATTGATTGAGAGATAACTTTCCCTTCAATATTCTTGTTTTTTTGTGCACGCTTTTGTCTTGCTGTTGCATAGTCAGTATAAAAGGAATCGTGATGTTGAAAGGAAGATTTTCCATAACCACCATAGGATGTTTCCATTTCTACAACTTCTATATGTTCTGCTGGTAATTCATCTAGAAAACGGGAGGGAAGAGCAGGTTGCCAAAGTCCATGAATTCTTCGATTAGATACAAACCATATATGCAAATGTTTTTTTGCTCTTGTTAGACCTACGTAAGCAAGGCGCCGTTCTTCTTCTAATCCTGAACGTCCACCTTCATCTAATGAGCGTTGGTGGGGAAAGAGTCCTTCTTCCCAACCTGGAAGAAAAACTGTTTCAAATTCAAGTCCTTTGGCTGAATGAAGTGTCATGATGTTGACTGCATCCATATTTTCATTATTTTCCGTTTCCATAACGAGTGCAACATGTTCCAAAAAACTTTGAAGATTTTCAAATTGTTCCATGGAACGAATCATTTCTTTAAGATTTTCTAGTCTTGTAGGAGCCTCTGGTGAGCGATCTTCTAACCACATGGTTGTATAACCAGAATCATCAAGGACGATCTCGGCAAGTTCTCTATGAGGAGTGTCTTGAAGCATATTTTGCCAGCGGCGGAAGCTTTCAATGAGGCTTCGTAACGCACTGCGCGCCTTAGGCTTTAATTCATCTGTTTCAATGATGTCAGCGGCAGCAGAAAAGAGAGGAACAGCACGTGCACGTGCACTCTCATAAAGAATGCGCAGGGTTGCATCTCCTATGCCGCGTTTTGGTGTATTAATAACACGCTCAAAAGCTAAATCATCAGTAGGTTGGACAACAACGCGTAAATAAGCCATGGCATCACGTATTTCCATTCGTTCATAAAAACGAGGACCACCAATGACGCGATAATTAAGGCCAAGTGTTACAAAGCGATCTTCAAATTCACGCATTTGAAATGATGCGCGTACCAATATAGCCATATGATTTAATGCATGACCGGTTTGTTGTGCGCGTTCGATTTCTTCTCCGATTGCTCGTGCTTCTTCTGCCGAATCCCATGCTGAATGAATTTTTACCTTTTCTTCCTCACTCTTTATTTGAGCAGAAAAAAGGACTTTTCCCAGCCTTTCTTCATTATGAGCAATGAGATGGGAGGCGGTTTTGAGAATATGGGATGTTGAGCGATAATTGCGTTCTAGACGAATAATTTTAGCAGAAGGAAAATCTTTTTCAAAACGTAATATGTTTTCGACTTTTGCACCACGCCATCCATAAATGGATTGATCATCATCGCCAACACAACAAAGATTAACATGTTGACCTTGAGGATGTTGGGCCAAAAGGCGAAGCCAAAGATATTGTGCTGTATTTGTATCTTGATATTCATCGACAAGAATATAACGAAATTGAGAATGATATTCGCGAAGAATATCTGGATTATGTTGGAAGATAGAGATAGAATGAAGTAGAAGGTCACCAAAATCACAAGCATTAAGATCTTTTAATCGATTTTGATAATTGTGATAAAGTTCACGTCCCATGCCGTTACCAAAGGAATGAGCATCACTTTTTGAGATATGTTTTGGTGAAAGTCCTTGATTTTTCCAAGAATCAATCATCATGGCAAGGTTTCGTGCGGGCCAACGCTTATCGTCTAATCCTTCAGCTTGAATAAGCTGTTTTAAAAGTCGAAGAACATCATCGCTATCGAGAATTGTAAAGTTTCTTTTTAAATCAACAAGTTCTGCGTGACGGCGTAAAATTTTAGCGCCAGTGGAATGAAAGGTTCCAAGCCAAGGCATACCTTCAACAACTTCTCCAATAAGTTCACCAATACGTATTTTCATTTCACGTGCTGCTTTGTTGGTGAAAGTGACAGCAAGTATTTGCTGAGGAGAGGCAAGTCCAGAGCGTAAAATGTGAGAAATACGGGTTGTTAAAACGCGCGTTTTTCCTGTACCAGCACCTGCAAGAACTAAAAGAGGTCCCTCAGTATTCATAACAGCTTGTTGCTGTTCTGGATTGAGTTGTTCTAAATAATCTGTGTTATATGATTTTTGTTCTTTTAGAGTATGGGAGAAAAAACCAGAGCTCTTCTTATCATGGTCTGGAGGGGAATCTTCTTCAAAGAAAGGTATGTTGTGATCAGAAAAATTACTCATTATCTCTCTTTTGTAGTCTTTTTTTTATTGAAGTTCTAGATTAAAAGAACTTCTCTTAAAAAGTCACAACAGTTTCAGTTAAACAGACAGAAAGAGAACGTAAAAAAATAAGCACAAACATTAAAGGCGCTGGGTGAGAACGCTTTGAAGGGCATAAACGCGTAACGAAGCCGAAAGATTTACTTGTTGTGGTCTTTTGCTATCAATATCGGTGATAATAAAGGCTAAAGATTGTCCTTTTTGGCGGGCTATATCTTTTAGAATATCTAAAAATGGTGGTTCTAAAGAGACGCTTGTTGCGTGTCCATCAACGCGAACAGATATCTTTCGTGGAATGACTTTTGACCAATCGATAGAATTATTTTCGTGCATTTTTTCACCTTTATTCGTCGTTTCGTAAACGATTTTGATCAAGAAATTTTTGCGTTTTTAAAGATTTTTGTTGCTCAAAATTTTTTTCAGTTTTTGTTCGTCCAAAACGATAACGATTTTGCTCAGCACGAAGAGATTTTTCTGTACGTTTTTTTTGTTTTCGAAATTGGCGAAGATTAATCAATTCAGTCATGAGAAAAATTATTTTTTCCGAAAGGAATCTAAAGAGACAACATCAGCACTTTGACTTTGTTTTGCATCGTTATTTGAAGGTTCTTTGTTTGTACTGAGATTTTGTTCTTTTGTAAGCGTATTTTCTATTTTTTGTTTGTTTGATAAGGTAATGGGCGTAGTTGAGGTATTTTCTGAATTTTCACTTTCTCCAGAGGTCAGATTTGAGGGCAGATCAAATGCTGCTTCAAATGCTGCTACAGGATCATAAAAGACCTGAATGGAAGTAAAAGGAATCACGAGCTTTTCGGTTATTTCCCTGAAAGAGAGGGTTACTTCGAAAGCTGTTTCTGAAACACTGAGATCTCTAAATTGATGTTGTAAGACGATTGTCATTTGCTCGGGATAGCGATTTTTTAGCCGAGGAGAAATTTTAACGCCTGGGGCATTGGTCAAAAAAGTTATAAAAAAATGATGATTTCCCGGAAGACCTGCTTTGGCAACTTCCGATAAAACTTTACGGATAACTCCACGAAGCGCATCCTGAACGAGAATATCGTAACGGATTTGATCTTTAACCATCGAAGTTTATTCCTTTTATTTCACGTAGCAGAATGGGGCGTATTGATATTGTGTGACAGAATATATTTTAAATTAGCAGATTTTTTCTACGATGCACCTCAATAAATCAAATAAATACGAAACTCTATGGTAAATAATGTCTGATAACGTCTGAAAGATCAATCAACAACATTTAAAAAAGTGAAGGCTTCTGTTGCCAGGTGCCTCCGAACCCCGCTTAAACCTGCGACGGTTTAAGGCTCAAATTGAAACATTCACACCACCTTAAGCGGCGAGACGTGCTTCCGCATAGTTGTCATTTGCAACTACTCATTTAGCCCGATAACGGTGGTACAATGCCGAGTAAAAGAGCGATCTTTACACCCTTGTCGATCCTATTTCGCCCCCACCAAAATATAACTTTGGTTTCTTATATTTTGGTGGAGGCGCCGGGTACCGCCCCCGGGTCCAATAGGTTTATTTCACCGTCCATTTATTACCATAGCTGGTAAACCAGCCCTCTAAATATAGATGAAGAACAGTCTTAGGAAAAGGGGGGGTTGTTAATATTTTTAATCCTCTAATTATTTATGGAGCTATATGATGCGGCTGTAAAGTATAGTCCGCTCATTTTTGGAGAGGAGATGATGCAAAATGACAAATAATTTAGCAGATATTAAACTATATGATTCAAATCCCGATGAAGCAGCAGTAGAACGACTTAGCCGTCGTTTAGCTTTGGTGATGAAAAAGCAGGATGCAGCGCTTGTTGCTACATCGGATCCAAAAGAGTTAGAACGTGTTGAAAAATGGGTTCAAGATGTTTTAGAAGCCGATGAGAAGAGTGCTAAAATGGCTGTTTCAAAAGTGGCTGAGATGATGTCTGGAGAGCGTAGAAAAAATCGACTGACTTTTTATTATCTAGTTGCTAAGCACCTTAATGCACTTCATAAAATTTAAACAATATTAAATTTGTGATAATGATAAAAAAAGCCCAATTTCTTGGGCTTTTTCGTTGATAAAAAGGGTTAATGTTTTTCATCCTCTTGGAGGTAGCCTCCTTTACGCATACTCGGGACAAAGAGAAGAGCAATGAATGCCATGATCATCACGACGGTTATATAAAAATAAAAGAGTGATTCATGACCGTACTTTTTTAATCCAAGCGCGACGTATTCAGCAGAACCACCAAATAAGGCGTTGCCAATGGCATGAGAGATGCTAACGCCTAATGCGCGTATTGAAGAGGGAAACATTGCTGATTTGACGACACCAGAGATGGATGTATACATGCTCATAATGAAGAGCAAGCCAATAATGACGGAAAAGGCAACCCATATACTATGCGTATTACCGATTATCCAGAGTCCAGGAAATGTAAAGATGACAGAGAGTATACTCCAAATGATAAGTAAAGTTTTTGTTCCAATTTTATCGGCTATGATACCAGCTATGGGTTGGAATAGGATGAAAATAAATAGTACAGCTGTCATAATCGTTGTTGCGGTATGTTTATCAAAGCCGGTGGTTGTGATTAGATATTTTTGCATATAAGTCGTAAAGGTGTAAAATGTGAGTGATCCTCCTGATGCAAAGCATGCAATTACGACAACGGCTTTTGTATGCTTGGTGAGAAGTTCCTTAAGACTGCCAGAGTGTTTGTGAGAGCGGCTTTCTTTCGTGGTTGTTTCGTGGAGAGAACGACGCAGATAAATCGCAATCACTGCCCCGAAACCACCAATCACAAAAGGAATGCGCCATCCCCATGCTTTTAACTGATCTTCAGAGAGATAAGATGCTAGAATAAATATAATGAAGCTGGCAAGAAGTTGACCTGTAATAAGGGTGGCTGATTGGAAAGAAGCAAAAAGCCCACGATGTTTTTTGAGAGCAACTTCGCTCATATAAGTGGCTGCTGTACCATATTCACCACCCGCTGAAAGTCCTTGCATCATTCGAGCTAAAAGTAAAAGGATTGCTGATGTTATTCCTAAGGTTTCATAGGTGGGAAGTATGGCGATGAAAAAAGAGCCACCACACATCATAAAAATGGATATAAGCATCGAGCGTTTACGTCCATAACGATCGGCGACAAATCCTAAAAACCAAGCTCCAATAGGGCGCATAAGAAAGCCAATAAAAAACACACCCGCGGTTTTTAACAGTGGCGTAATCGTATCACCATCGGAGGGAAAGAATTGTGATGCAAAATAAATTGATGCAAATGAGTAAACGTAAAAATCATACCATTCTACGAGATTTCCTGATGCGCTTGCTATAATAGCAAAAACACGTTTTCTTGCATCCTGTGATGCTGAAGTTGTTTCATTTTTCATGAATTGTTCCCCTTTTGGATTTATATTTTATATTTTCTAAACATAATTGTTTATGATTTCCAGAAAAATTCAATTGTATTATAATAATTTCTTAGGGAAACTCTTTAAGATGATTTATTAGAGTTATGTTGTCATTCGTTTTAAGATTTTTACTTGTGTTATAGAATAAAAAGTTATCACGTTGCATTTAAAGGGAGAGAACATTGAAAAGTAGATCAAGATACCTTTAAACTTTATGAGAAGAATGCAATTATTGGCATACCGGAAGATTATAGAAGAGATGGTCTTTATGAGCAGAAAGCCCAAAAACTGAAGACATTTCATAAAGCTTAAATAATGTAAAAGGGGATTTTTGTGTCTTTGCTTATCTTGTTGTATCACCACACATCATTATTTAGGAGGGGGAGGTAAGGCTCATATAAGGTTTTCCGTATGAGGTGTTTTTCAGATATCATGATAAATATTTAGGGTAGGGCTTGCCTATAGAATCTTATCAAGTAAATTACATAAAGAGGGCAGTAACTATAGACAATTTAAGAGAAACTGAGTTGTTTGTAAGACGAATGCGGGGCAGAATTTTCGTTCTTTGTTAGGATGGAGAGGAGATCCAAAAAAGCCCAATTTCTTGGGCTTTTTTTTATCCAGAAAATAAGTTTAATGAAGTCTATCGTCTTTATCGAGATATCCTCCTTTATCTATATCGGGCATAAGAAGAATAGAGATGAGTGCAATGACCATCATACCAACTATGTAAAAAAAGAAAACAGATTCGTATCCCATATTTTTTAATCCAAGCGCTACATATTCGGCAGAACCGCCAAAGAGTGCGTTGCCAATGGCAAAAGCAAATCCAACACCAATTGCTCGGATTGAAGCAGGGAACAATTCTGCTTTTATGATACCAGCAATGGACGTATAAAAACTCATAACACAGAGTATTCCAATAATGATTAAGAGTGCTGTCCATGGATTATGGGCATTACCGATCATTTTAAGTACAGGGATAGTGCAGATAATGGATAATAGCCCCCAACTAATGAGTGAAGCTCTTGCTCCAATTTTATCGGCTAGGGAACCAAAAAGGGGTTGGAGTAGCACAAAAATAAAGAGGGCGGCAGTCATTATCGTTGTTGCGGTTTGTTTATCAAAGCCGGTGGTTGTGATCAGATATTTTTGCATATAAGTAGTGTATGTATAAAATGTGAGTGATCCACCAGCTGTAAAGCCAACAACCAAAAAGAAAGCTTTTTTATGATTGCGAAAAAGTTCTCGAAGACTACCAGCATGTTTTTCAGAGCGGCTTTTGTGGGTTGTTGTTTCATGGAGCAAACTACGCAGATAAATTGCAACGATTGCTCCAAAGCCACCAATCACAAAAGGAATACGCCATCCCCACGCTTTTAACTGATCTTCAGTAAGGTAAAGGGCTAAAATAAATATTATAAAACTTGCGAGAAGTTGACCTGAGATCGTTGTTGCATATTGAAAAGAAGCAAAGAGCCCGCGACGATTTTTGGGTGCAACTTCGCTCATATAAGTTGCTGCTGTACCATATTCACCTCCAACGGAAAGTCCTTGAAACATACGGACAAAAAGGAGAAGGAATGCTGCTGTTATTCCCAAGGTTTTATAAGTAGGAAGTATGGCAATGAGAAAAGAGCCACCACACATCATAAAAACAGAAATAAGCATTGAGCGTTTACGTCCATAACGATCCGCAATGAATCCAAAGAGCCATGCTCCAATTGGACGCATAAGAAAGCCAATAAAAAAGATTCCTGCTGTTTTTAACAGTTGTGTAACGATATCTTCATCTTCAGGAAAAAATTGTGAGGCAAAATAAACCGATGCAAAGGAGTAAGCATAGAAGTCGTACCATTCTACCAGATTTCCTGATGCGCTGGACATGATAGCAAAAATACGTTTCCTTGTATCATGTGGGTCTAAAGTTGTTTGATTATTCATGAAGTATTCCCCTTTTAGATTTATAACTTTTCTTCTTTTTAAAGCTATTTACGATGTGCATTATAAAAACGCCATTGTACCATGATAATTTTTCAGGGAAACATAAAGATTTTTTCTAGAGCTATCAGTGCTGTTTTGGGCTTATGGTGTTGTTATATTGCGTAAATTATGCGCTTTTTACTATCCTTAAGGAAATATTATTTTTTGTTTGATTGTGAATTATTTGCATATGCAGAGTGCTTATGAAGATATGATACTCTTTAGTTTATATGCTTGATGTTGTTTCGTAAAATGATGTTATTGACTATTGCATGCGAGGTTGGTGTATCAGTTAAAATACTTTTTAGAAATGATCTTAAGTGTTAAGGGGGAGTACAATATTAAGAGTTCCTCAATAGTATAATGATAGCGGCTTGCACTTTTATTAAGTGTAAAGAGAGTGATGCCCATGTTTATACTTTACGGGGCTTTTACGTTATGTCATTCACGGGTGTCGTTGTGAAATGGAGTTAGGTGCATTGAGAAATGTTTCTCAAAAAAGTGTGCGAATTCATAATATAATGGTATTTTCTATTTTTCATGAAAGGATTTGTTTTGCATGAGGGGGTACTATTAAGAACGTATTAAACAAAATCATGAGTGTAATCTTTATTATTGATAAAATTTCTTGAAAGATAATCACTTTTCTTCAACGTTGAGTGGGAATGGGAATATTAAAATAAATCAAAAGTTTTTTATCTTCAGTGAATTAAATTCAGCAAAAGAAGTATTTATTACATAATAATATGAAGCCATTTGTTTTTATAAGCGGCGTGTGTAGGAGGGAACATTGCTTCTTTAGAGTGTTTGAAGGGATAAAAAACTGTGAGCTTTAAACTTCTATTGGAAAGAATATAAAAAAGCCCAGAATACTGGGCTTTGCTTTTTTTGTTGAAACCCTTGTTTGTTAACATTAAAGGTTAATGAATATCGTCTCCTTGTAAATACCCTTTTTTGCGAGCATCTGGCATTAAGAGAACAGCAATGAATGCAATAATCATCATGCCGGTTATATAAAAATAGAAGACAGATTCATATCCAAGATCTTTTAATCCAAGCGCGACATATTCAGCAGAACCGCCAAACAGTGCGTTGGCAATAGCATAAGAGAGCCCAACTCCTATCGCTCGTACTGAAGCGGGAAACATTTCTGATTTTACAATGCCAGAGATAGATGTATAAAAGCTCATAATGCAGAGCATTCCAGTAATGACTGATAAAGCAATCCATGTACTATCAGTATTACCAATCATATTAAGTCCAGGAATGGTAAAGATAATAGATAAGACACTCCAAATAAGGAGAGAAGTTCTTGTTCCAATTTTATCTGCGAGAGAACCAAAGAGGGGTTGGAGTAACATGAAAACAAAGAGTGCAGCAGTCATTATAGTTGTGGCTGTATGTTTATCAAAGCCGGTGGTTGTGATCAGATATTTCTGCATGTAAGTCGTATAGGTGTAAAATGTGAGCGATCCTCCAGCGGTAAAGCCGATAACTAGAAAAAAAGCTTTTCGGTGGTTGCTCAGAAGTCCCCTAATACTACCAGCTTGTGCACTAGAACGACTTTCTTTGGTCGTTGTCTCATGGAGTGTGCGGCGTAGATAAATCGCAACAATTGCGCCGCATCCACCAATAGCAAATGGAATACGCCAGCCCCACGCTTTTAGCTGATCTTCGGTGAGATAAAGCGCTAAAATGAATATAACGAGACTGGCTAGAAGTTGACCACCAATCAGTGTGGTATATTGGAAAGAGCTAAAAAATCCGCGGCGATTTTTGAGGGCGATTTCGCTCATATAAGTTGCTGTTGTACCATATTCACCACCGACAGAAAGCCCCTGAAGCATTCTGAGTAAAAGTAAAAGAATTCCTGCTGCCACTCCAATGGTTTCATAGGTAGGAAGTAGGGCGATTAAGAACGAACCACCACACATCATAAAAACAGAGATAAGCATTGAGCGTTTGCGTCCGTAACGATCGGCAATGAAGCCAAAAAGCCATCCGCCGATTGGGCGCATAAGAAAACCAATAGCAAAGACACCAGCCGCTTTTAAAAGTTGCGTAACGACATTGCCATCTGAGGGAAAGAATTGTGATGCAAAATAAATAGATGTAAAGGAATAAACATAAAAGTCATACCATTCTACTAGATTACCTGATGCACTGGACACGATAGCCCAGATACGTTTTCTTGTATCATGTGGTTTTAAAGCTTCTTGTTTTTCCATAGTCGATCCCTTTATTTGATGTTTATCCATCTTTGTTCATTTATGTCATTTTTTTAGAAGCTGTCTATAGTATTTTATCTTTTGCATCAAAAATTTAGTCAGATCATGATAATTTCTTGTGTAAGATGTTTTTGGAAAAAGATTTGAATTATGTTTGTACGGATTTTACAGTTTTTATTTTCTATAATGAGAAGAATCGGACATAATAGCCCTATGAAGTCATATCTTGCTCTTTTATCTCATGTTTTAAATCAGGGTATTGATCGGACAGATCGAACGGGTGTTGGCACGCGATCTATCTTTGGGTATCAGATGCGCTTTGATTTACAAGCAGGATTTCCGTTGTTGACAACAAAGAAGCTACACTTACGTTCAATTATTTATGAGCTTTTGTGGTTTCTTAAAGGCGATACAAATATCGCTTGGTTGAAAGAGCATGGTGTGTCGATTTGGGACGAATGGGCTGATGAAAAGGGAAATCTTGGTCCTGTTTATGGTTATCAGTGGCGTTCTTGGCCTGCTCCTGATGGACGCCATATTGATCAAATTAACAATCTTTTAACGATGATTAAGGAAACGCCAGATTCTCGTCGCTTGATTGTATCAGCTTGGAATCCTGCATTAATAGAGGAAATGGCGTTACCTCCGTGTCATTGTCTTTTTCAATTTTACATTGCGGAGGGTAAATTATCTTGTCAACTTTATCAGCGTTCGGCGGATATTTTCTTAGGTATTCCATTCAATATTGCATCCTACGCATTGCTAACGATGATGATTGCGCAAGTAAGCGGTCTTAAAGTAGGCGATTTTATTCATACTCTGGGAGATGCTCATCTTTATTCTAATCATTTTGAACAGGCAAAATATCAATTGTCTCGTATACCAAATGCTTTGCCATGTATGCGCATAAATCCAGCGGTAACAGATCTTTTTTCTTTTCAATTTGAGGATTTTGAGTTGTTTAATTATGAAGCACAACCTCATATTAAAGCGCCGGTAGCAATATGACGATTTCCATTTGTTTAATTGCTGCTGTTGCAGAAAATGGTGTTATCGGTCGTGAAGGTGCAATGCCGTGGCATTTATCGACGGATTTGCAACGCTTTAAAGCTTTGACGTTGCGTAAGCCCATTATTATGGGAAGAAAAACTTGGGATTCTATCGGGAGACCTTTATCAGGGCGTACAAATATCGTCATTACGCGTGATTGTACCTTTTGTGCTGAGGGGGCTGTTGTTGCTCACTCTTTATCGCAAGCTTGTTCTCTTGCAACAAGCGTTGCTTCTCAAAATGATGTAGAGGAAATTTTTATTATTGGTGGTGGTGCAATTTTTCAACAAGGGTTGCATATGGCTGATAAAATATTTCTTACAGAAGTTTTAGCTTCTATAGAAGGTGATAGTTTTTTTCCTGTTTTTGATAAAGAAAAGTGGACTATTGTGCAAACACAAGATATTCCAAAAGGGGATAAAGATAGTCATCCGACACGTTTTGTTGTTTATGAGCGGAAATAATTTTTTGTAATATGAAGTGGAAGGGGTTATCAGTTGTATTGTAATGAGGTAAGAGACACCCTATAAGATCAAGCAAATGGTTGGTGTTCGAGTAGTGGTAATCAGTTAAAGAGGTGATAATGCCCTGGACAAATCAAAATGGTGGTGGCCCGTGGAGTGGCGATAAAAACAGTGGTGACAAAAAAACACCAGCTAAGAATCTCTTTGGTTCTGGTGGCGGTAATGGTGGCGAAAATGGTCCTAATCTTAATGATATTTTGCGCAAAGGGCAGGATCAGTTTAAACAATTCGGGAGAAGCAGTTTTTCTGTTTTATTCCTTCTGCTTATTGTGTTTTTTTGGCTATACCAGTCAATTTATATTGTTCAGCAAAATGAACAAGCGGTAGAGTTGCGCTTTGGCATCCCTAAAGAAGGCATTATTGGTGATGGGTTGCATTTTCATTTTTGGCCAATTGAGACCTATATGAAAGTACCTTTAACGGAAAAAACAATTGCGATTGGTGGGAAGCCTGGTCAGGCGCAACAAAGTGATGGCTTAATGCTTTCAAGTGATCAGAATATCGTTAATGTTAATTTTTCCGTTTACTATCGGATTTCATACCCTAGTCAGTTTTTATTCAATGTGAATGATCAAGAGGGAACAGTCCGCCAAGTTGCTGAGAGTGCAATGCGTGAGGTCATTGGTTCGCGGCCGGTTGATGATGTTTTACGTGACAAGAAAGAAGAAGTTGCTAATGACGTCAGAAAGATTATTCAGTTGACTGTAGATAAATATCAACTTGGTGTTGAAATAAGCCGTGTGTCTATCAGTGAGGCTGCTCCTCCGACAAAGGTTGCTGCTGCGTTTAATTCTGTTCAGCAGGCGGAGCAGGAACGTGGAAGAATGATTGAAGAGGGGAATCGTGTGCGTTTTACGAAAATTGGTTTAGCAAATGGTGAAGCTTCACGCACACGGGAAATCGCAAAAGGTGAAAAGGCACAAATGGTTGAAGAGGCAACAGGGCGTGCTGAACGTTTTCAGGCGATAGCTCGTGAGGCTGCGATTTCACCAGAAGCTGCTCGCTATCGTCTCTATATGGAGACGATGGGGCGGATTCTTTCTTCACCAAATAAGCTGGTTCTTGATCAGGCAAATTCTCCAGCGGTGCCTTATTTACCTTTGAACGAATTGTTGCGTAGCAAGTCATCGGAAAAAGTAAAGGCAACATCAGCGCGTCCTGCGTTACTCTTAGATTCTCGTATTTCTGGAGGAGATTAATTATGCAGCAATCTCGCTTTTTGTTTGTTTTTAGTGCTATAGTGTTTGTTTTGATGATTTTGTGGATGTCCGTATTTATCGTCTATCCTCGTCAACAAGTAGCAATTAAGCGTTTTGGACAAATTGTTCAGGTAGAATCTAATCCTGGAATCTATTTCAAGGCGCCCTTTATCGATAAGATGATCATTGTTGATAATCGGTTATTGCGTTACGATGTTCCTACACAATCTGTACAGGTTCGTGGTGGTGCGTATTATGAGGTGGATGCGTTCTTTATTTACCGTATTACAGATCCTAAGTTGTTTTTACAGCGCATTGCTTCTGGGCGTCCACAAATTGCGGCACGTGAAAACCTTGCACCACGGTTTATTGACGCTTTGCGCGCTGTTTATGGTAAGCGAGAATTTAAAGCAGCCTTATCGGATGAACGAGGCGCGATGATGGCTGAAGTACAGAAGCAGTTTTCTGTAGATGCAGGTTCGTTGGGTATTACCATTGTTGATGTGCGTATTCGTAAAACCGATTTGACTGATGCTGTTTCAGAAGATGTCTATCGGCAAATGGCAGCTGAACGTGAAGCTGCTGCGGAAAATATCCGTGCTCGTGGTCAACAAGAGCGAGATCGTATTGTAGCAGAAGCTAATCGTGAATATGAAGAAATTGTAGCAGCGGCAAAGCGTGATGCTGAAATTACTCGTGGTGAAGGTCAGGCTGAAAGTATTCGTCTTTTATTGAATGCGAGGGAGGCTAATCCGTCTTTTTACGATTTTTGGTTGGCGATGGAACAATACAAGAATTTAGAGAAAACACCGATGGTGATTTCTCCAAATGAGGATTTCTTTTTCTATTTTCGTAATCCGCCGCAGGCAAATAAAGCATTCTTACCGACAATGAATACTGGCATTAGTAAAACTGATCCAAAATCGGGAGAGAATAGATAAAATAATGGATTGCAGATACGAGATTTTGCATGAAAAGAATGATCTGTGACCATTTTCTTTTATGGTAAAAGTGGTAGAGAGTATCGAGCCGTGCTGGTTTTATGTAGATAAATTTAGTGGGGCTCTTTGCATCTTTGATTAAAGGCATGTCATGGATAGAAGTGTCGTGAGTAAAAATACGTTTTTAAAGTTTTTTATCACAAGAGTTGTTTTTTGTGTGACTTTGTTTCTATCAGGGTCAGGTTTGTCTTGGGGAGCAGAGACAAGCGAGGCATTGCTTTCTATTCCTGATTTAGCTTCTGAGCTTTTGGAAACAGTTGTGAATATTTCCACGGCACAGACTGTTGAAGGAACAGAACAGGATGAAAATACCTCGGTACCCGTTATCCCAAAAGATTCATTGCTGGAGGAATATTTTAGTGATTTTTTTACACCCAAGGATGCTCAAAAAGATAGTCAATTTCAAAAGGTGCGTTCTTTAGGGTCTGGTTTTGTGATTGATGCGCAAAAAGGGATTATTGTTACAAATTATCATGTTATTGTTGATGCTGATGATATTGAAGTTAATTTTACGGATGGTACAAAACTAAAGGCAAAGCTTCTTGGAAAGGATAGCAAAACTGATTTGGCGTTGCTTCAAGTCGATGCAGGAAGTAAAAAATTAAAAGCTGTGCGTTTTGGTGACTCAGAAAAAGCACGTATTGGTGACTGGGTTATGGCTATTGGTAATCCTTATGGTTTTGGTGGCAGTGTGACGGTTGGTATTATTTCTGCGCGTAACCGTGATCTTAATGCTGGTCCCTATGATAATTTTATTCAAACAGATGCAGCAATTAATCGGGGCAATTCTGGTGGTCCGTTATTTGATAGAAATGGTGAAGTCATTGGCATTAATACAGCAATTGTTTCACCTTCGGGAGGATCTATCGGTATTGGATTTGCTATTCCATCGGATATGGCTCTTTCTGTTATTAATCAATTGCGTGATTTTGGAGAAATAAGACGTGGTTGGTTGGCTATTCGTATTCAGCCGGTAACAGAGGATATTGCAAAAAGTTTAAAATTGGACAATGCTGTGGGAGCATTGGTGGCTGGTAAAATAGAACAGACGGAAGAAAATAATGTAGATAATAGCCAGTTACAAACTGGAGATGTTATTCTTTCTTTTGGTAATTCCAAAATTAAGCATGCACGTGATTTGCCGCGTTTAGTTGCAGAAAGTTCAGAAGGAAAGGTGGTGGATGTTACTGTTTTACGGAATGGGCAAGAAGAAACAGTAAAAGTTAAGCTTGGACGTTTGATTGAAACAGATCCAAATGAAGATACAGAAGAAGAAGTTGATGATAAAAAAAATCAAGATCTGTCGAAAAACGTGACAATGCAATTTATGGGAATGACGTTATCTGAACTGACGGAGGATTTGCGTCATCGTTATTCAATTTCAGATAAACTTCGAGGACTAGTGGTGACATCTGTTGCACAAAATAGCGCAGCGGATAAAAAGCGTATTCGCGTTGGTGAAGTGATTGTTGATATCAATCAGAGTTCTATCACAACAATTGATGAGGCTAAAAAACGTATTCATAAATTACGTGAAGCTGGACGCAAAAATGCTCTATTTATTGTAGCGCGTCCAGATGGAGAGTTACGGTTCGTAACGCTCCTAATGGATTGATCCTTAAAAATTATTTTTTGTTTTTTATCAGCCTTAGTATATGGGATATTTTGCAAGCTAGGCATGTGATGTCCAATATTTCTCAAATTCATTTCACGATAGAGAGCATGGGGTGTGCAATATAAAATTCATTGGGCAGCTCTATTTTTGCGTTAAATAAAAGTACAAGTTGCTACCATCATAGATTTGCTAGATTTCCAACCTTGCAACAGCTTAGGCTTTAAAATAGTGCATAAGAGATCTATGTTTTGTATTTAAGTCAATTATTATTATAAATAATGTTGTATCTAGTGAGAATTTTAGCACTTTGTGATTGTATTTTGTGTGCTATAGAGAACGTTTTTTCACTTCAGTTTGAAAAAAGCTCTCTCAGAGAAAAATCATATTAGACTAAATTAGTTATATATATTTACACCTTTCTTGGTGATGGATGAAAAAATAGTTATAAAAAAAGAGCGTGAAGAAGACAATTTCTGAATCTCCTATTATAAATCAGAGTAGCATGCTGTTTTTATAGGAAAAAATAAAGCTGTTTGATTGTATAGGTTAAACTCAGTATTATTTTTATAAATGATGACAAAGAGTATGTTTTTAATGGCCTTAACGGACAGAATTATTATAGCTGTGGTTTGTTATTGAATTATGATAGCAAAAAATGCTTGGAAATTCCTTTGGTGTTGTTCTTAAGTCTATTTTTTCTTTTTTATAAGTTTCATAGGATTTTCTTTGTATTGAAGAGAATTTGTGTTCGTATTTTTGTTTGAAGTATTTACTCTATGATAATGGAGAGAAGATAGTGGCTTTGGGGGTGTCTGTATGTTGCAATAAGTTATTGATTGGGAGAAATTGCTATTCATGGCACAAAGAACAATTACATTGATAGCAGGGCCAACGGCAAGTGGGAAGTCAGAACTTGCCTTGCAAATGGCTCAAGAAAAGAATGCTCTCATTATTAATACTGATTCAATGCAGGTTTATGATGTTTTAAATATTTTAACGGCACGGCCGGGGGAGGCTGACACCGCGATTGTTCCCCATTATCTTTATGGTCATGTGAGTCCTACTTTGAACTATTCAGTAGGGCAATGGTTGTATGATGTCGAGAAGCTATTGGCTACTTTTTCTTTAAGATCAGTTATTTTTGTTGGTGGAACAGGACTTTATTTTCGTGCTCTTTTAGAGGGGATTTCGGAAGTCCCTCATGTTCCAGATGTTGTGCGGCAGAAGTGGCGTTTGCTGCTTGATAAAGAGGGACCTGAAAGTCTTTATCGCCAGTTGTTGCAGATTGATGCTGTTGTTGCTGAAAAAATTTCTTCGCATGATAGACAGCGTATTGTCCGTGCTTTGGAAGTTTATGATGCAACCGGTAAGACGCTCAGTTGGTGGCAGAAACAAAAAACAACACCTCTCATTGCGCCGAATTTGACCGAAAAAATTCTTCTCATGCCACCACGTCCTTTGCTTTATGAACGTATTCATAAACGCTTGGATTCTATGATTGAAAGAGGAGCTTTAGAAGAAGTGGTGGCTATGAAAAAACTTAAACTTTCCCCTTCATTACCAGCAATGAAGGCTATTGGTATACCTGAGTTTATGGCTTATTTGGATGGATATAGAAGCTTTGAGAGTGCTCTTGAAGCGGTGAAAATACAAACGAGGAGATATGCAAAAAGACAAATGACATGGTTTCGTAATCAATTTGATGAAGAATGGATGCTTACTTTTTGATAAAAGAGCTGGAGCCTTGCAAAGAAACTTTCGAAAGATAAAAGATAATTCGTAAAAAAGAAATTTTTTAGAAAATATAATTTTTTATTGACGAATGGTATCAATGGAATTAGAAATCTGTCTACAAGGAATTTTTTATATATTTTATACGTTGGAATAATGGGGGGTAATCATACAGTATGTGTTGTGTAATGGGCTCCTTTGGGGGCTTTTTTTATGGGCTCCGTTAGGGGCTTTTTTATTGTCCTATAAAGTAGGTGAGTGGGAAAAATGAGAAATGATCCAAGAAAGCAAGAGAGTGCAGATGGAAAAATAATGTCGGGCGCTGAAATAGTGGTTCAGGCTCTTATAGATCAAGGCGTTGAACATATTTTTGGTTATCCTGGTGGGGCTGTTTTGCCTATTTTTGATGTTCTTTATCACCAAGATACACTCCAACATATTTTGGTGCGCCATGAACAAGCTGCAGGGCATGCGGCTGAAGGCTATGCACGCAGCACAGGGAAGGTAGGGGTTATGCTTGTGACTTCTGGTCCAGGGGCAACGAATGCTGTGACACCTTTGCAAGATGCTCTTATGGATTCGATACCTCTTATTTGTTTTTCTGGGCAGGTGTCAACAACGGTAATTGGAACAAATGCTTTTCAAGAGGCTGATACAGTTGGAATTACAAAGCCTTGTACGAAGCGTAATTGGCTGGTTAAAAATGTCAATGATCTTGCGGCTATTATTCATGAAGCTTTTGCTCTTGCTCAATCAGGTCGTCCTGGGCCGGTTTTGATTGATATTCCTAAGGATGTTCAATTTGCTTCAGGACTTTATAGAGCACCTCAAGTTCAGGAGTCTTTACATTCTTTTCCATCGTTGAAAGGGAATATTAAGGCTATTGAATCTGCCGTTTCTCTTTTAGTTGAGGCAAAACGCCCTATTATTTATTCTGGTGGTGGTGTTATTTCATCGGGGATGAAAGCTATACAGCTTTTACGTAATTTGGTTCAATTGGGGGATTTTCCGATTACTTCAACATTAATGGGACTTGGTGCTTATCCTGCTTCCGGTAAAAATTGGCTTGGAATGCTTGGAATGCATGGAACCTATGAGGCTAATATGGCCATGCATGATTGTGATGTCATGTTAGCTGTTGGAGCACGATTTGATGATCGTATCACGGGGCGCCTTGATGCATTTGCACCTCATGCGCGTATTATTCATATTGATATTGATCCTTCTTCCATCAATAAAACTGTAAAAGCAGAAGTTCCAATTATTGGTGATGTGGCTTGTGTTTTAGGAGATATGACGCAACTCTTAAGAATACAGCAACCAGCGTTTAACAGTGAAGTCCGTGAGGCGTGGTGGACGCAAATTAACCGTTGGAAAGCTCGTAATTCATTGGCATATGCGGAGAAAAAAGATGTCATTATGCCGCAATATGCTCTTGAACGACTTTATGCTCTTACCAAAGATGCGAATGCTTATATTACAACGGATGTCGGACAGCATCAGATGTGGGCAGCACAGTATTATCATTTTGATGAACCAAAACATTGGATGACTTCTGGTGGTCTTGGAACGATGGGGTATGGTCTTCCGGCCGCTATCGGTGTTCAAATAGCACATCCTGATGCGCTTGTTGTGTGTATTTCTGGTGATGCCTCCATTCAGATGAATATTCAAGAGCTTGCAACAGCTATTCAGCATGACACACCTGTAAAAATTTTCATTTTAAATAATCAGTATATGGGGATGGTTCGCCAGTGGCAGCAATTGCTGCATGGTAATCGTCTTTCTCATTCTTATACGGAATCTATGCCTGACTTTGTGAAATTGGCACAAGCTTATGGAGCCGTGGGAATTCATTGTTCAAAACCCGATGAACTTGATGATAAAATTCAGCAGATGATTGACTGTGATAAGCCTGTTCTTTTTGATTGTCGTGTTTATCATTTAGAAAACTGTTTTCCTATGATCCCATCGGGATGTGCTCATAATGAGATGTTATTACCCGATGAGGCAAGCGAAGAAGCTATTGCAAATGCTATTTCTTCCGAGGGAAAGATTCTTGTATAAAATTAATATGTTAACAAAATGGTGAAGGATAGTGATGATGAAGTCTTTGGAGTCCTCATCTCTGTCTCTTCTTTGTGGAGAGTTCCTATTATCCTTAGAGATCATTTTATGATTTTCATTCTTTGTTTAAAGACATGGGGTGTATTATTATTTGTTTATCTAAAAAATGTTATAAGTCGTGTGCACAATTATGTTTGAATTTATTTGTACGCGATGTTTATTTTTTTAATTCATATGTTCACATTAATAGCTATTTCGTTGCATTTTTTAGATAATACATTGAATTATCTGTTATAAATTAATTATGTTGTCTCATATATGAAAGATTCCATCGTGCAAGAAAAAAATCCACTATGCTTGAAGGGGGCAACCATGCAAACCGTCATACTTGTGAAAACAATAGAAAAGTTTGTCACTATGTTTTGGTTTCGCATTATGAAATTACTCCAAATCGCTTTTTCAAGGGCTTGATAGGGGAATCCCCCTAGCGGCTTGAAGGAAGGGCAAAAATAACAAAGATCAAATGCAGCCATAGAAAATCAATTGGCCACCATAGCTTATAATTAGGTAGTAACCTCACCTGATTATGCGGGAGAAACCTATACATATGAGATGTATCATCAATATATATAAATCAGAATAATACTCAACATCATATCATTATCAGGATATTAACATTGAAAATTAAATACTCTTTCTTTTATTTGTTCTATATATCTATGATTCCATAAATCTGCAGACACAAACACTCTTTGAATCCACCGCATTGGATTTTCATAACTATCAAATGATCCAAAAAACTTATCTCTAGAGTGTAGAGCCATTCTATTATCAATGTATAATAATCTTCCTTAGTGGTACATCAATTCCAAAAGATACAGCCTTAATAGCTTCATAAAAATGATCTAAAGCTTCCTTGGCTTTTTTGACTGTGGTTCTAACATGCCAGGATAAAAAACAGCGCTGATATCAGGGAATTCACTGTCCCTGTGAACTAGGGGCACTTTACTTGTAGAGGTTACCCCATTTTTTCTCCATCTATAGGGAACATTAATTATATATAAATTATCCCTTAAGCTACTCAAATCCTCCTCACTTAAAAATTTTAAAGCTAGACGTGCATCAGACTATTCTCGTTAACGGGCCATCAACATCATTGCGAACACCAGATAAAAGTATCCCCTTTAAGAGATAAATTTAAACCCGTTATAAATTTTAGTGCAGCATTTTCTGTATGAAAATCTAACTCAACTTCAGATCCTAATTCTGTATAATCTTTTTTATTATCCTCTAAAGGAAGCAGGTTATTTACTATATGTTCGCCTTCAAACTTAATTGAATAAGGCTCTCCGATCACTACAGAAAACATCATAATTAAATTTTCGCTAATATAGTCACTTTTACAAGACGCATCTAAATTATAAGGATTAGGTGACGTATTAATTTGTCTATCAACAGGAAGGTTTTCAAAGATTAAATATGGTCTAGGGGTAATAGACCCCTTTTTGTTCATAAGAATTGTCAATATTCTATGTGGTAGCAGCGAAAATGCTATTTTTTTAACTCAACCGAATATTCAATACCACCGTATGGATACTCAATAATAATTAAGTCAATAAGTTATATTAATAGTGAGGGTTTTATTCGCTATTGATTCTATTACGTTTTTTTGCCTCTATTCCTCATCTTTTTGAAGTTTTTTTATAGCTTCAAGAGCGAGTTTTTTACGGTCTGCGCTCTTTGTGTAAAGAGATGACATGGCGTCATCTGTCCAGCCAATATGTGTCGTGCAAATTTGATATGTAAGATATAATATCAAAAAATACAATAAAGTCAATATGTTAAGCGTAATTATTTTATATGAATCCACTCAAGAATCCACACTTTTATGCATGATTCATTTGACCATTTTTTATATAAGATTGCCATGTATGAATAGACCATAAAAAGCAAATCATGATGTAAATATTATAACGCATGGGTGCATTCAAATGAAATGAAAAGCAGATATTATTCATAACAGTTCATAAATTTTATGATACGTTTTTATCACTCAAAATCGCATTGTTTAAAAATTTAGTCGTTTGGAATTATCGATAACATACGTTTAAAGATCACATCTTGTTTTAATAATTGGTTTGTTAATCACATGATAAAAACATAAAATTACAGTTTTCAAAATTGAGAAGCGTAAAATCTAAAAATGCTATAGCAATATCTTATTACCTATAAGAGGGTAATCGTTTGAAACTGTTATAAGATAAATTGTACCAAAAGATACGCATTTATAGAAAATAGAGATCATATAATTTTTCCCAAAATTGGGAAAAACCTCTAAAATAGCATTAAAGAAATTAACTGTTTGAACCTGTCATAAGCTTATAGGTTTAATTCATAAAGATTGCACAAAGGATTTAAAGACAAGATTGATTTTATAACCACGGTATTTTTTTACCGAGGTAGGAAATAAAGGTCATGAAATTCAAAAAGTTATATCTTATGAAATGAAAAGCCTTTTAATGAATAGATTGCAGGCTAGTCTTTAAGAACGGAACTATTCGCTTCCACAAAAAAATGGAAGCAAATAATGCCATGGCAGTAGAATTACTATCTACTTTAGATTTGGTACTAAAAACGTTTTAAAAGTTATAGTTTAAAAATACGGAACCAAATGAGCTCTTTCCAAATTTGGGGGCAGCTATTTAGACAAGATAAGCAAGTAAAATTTAAAATCGTTGTAACATCATAAGGTATGGGTTTTTACTTAATTTTGAGTCAAAAGCTGTAATATTTAAGAATGCTCTATTCTAAGATAACATCCCCAAAATGGACCGGCTAATATTTAAAGAAATTAGGTTTTAATGAAAAGTACAAATACGCTTATGAGAACCTCTTTAAATGCACGTTTAAACGTTTGAAACATAAAATGAGATCTTTATAAGA
This sequence comes from Bartonella sp. CL63NXGY, assembly GCF_042194905.1. Lineage (NCBI taxonomy): Bacteria > Pseudomonadati > Pseudomonadota > Alphaproteobacteria > Hyphomicrobiales > Bartonellaceae > Bartonella > Bartonella sp. CL63NXGY. Next base: position 811 of record NZ_JBHINK010000007.1, on the reverse strand, counting down.
AACGTTAAAACTTTTTTTATTACAGTTATAACTTAGTTATCATTTGCTCTTAAGAACGTTTCATTTATGAAAAACGAAGATCTAGATTTCACAGCAGAGCAAAATCTTAAAAACCTTACACTTTATAAAAGCGTTTGTTTATTTATCTTATGAAAAGCTGCTTTTTAAAACCAACGCTTGCAAGCTAAAAAGAACGTTTTTTACAAGACATTCACTTAATATGCATTTGCTTTTGATTGGATTGATAAAGCTACCGAGCGTTTTGATTTGTTTGATACGTTTGATAGCCATAATAAGCGTTTTATAGGCTCTCTCATTCAAATGAGTGATTAAAGATCATACGCATCATTTACGTTTCTTTTGATAAGTTTTCATATCTCTCATAGAGCGCTTGCAATATGATACGTTTTGTATATATGCACTGATTACTCCATTGTGGATGATTCATTTTAATCAATAAGAAACGCTATTTGAAAGCCGCGTCATATCACTTGGCACGGCTTTCTTTTATGAATGCTCTCTTTTATGATATGTTTATAGCAATGCGTTTTATATGCGTTTATACACCATAAAGAAGGCACGCCCCCCACGCCGTTCTTTATTCTGTTTTATCAGTTATATTGACAACATTATCCCTTTCATAAACCTCACAATTTTTTGGAACCAACCTTACTTTGCTTTTTTTATTGATTTTAGCATTGCCATAAACACGCCCCCAGATTGTTGCACAATATGAGATTTTCGCATTACCATAAACAGAGCCATAAACATCAGTATGACAGCCCACGCTAGCATTGCCATAAACCTTGCC
>NZ_JBHINK010000064.1:0-1000 GCF_042194905.1 Bartonella sp. CL63NXGY | reverse complement strand
AGCACCAAAGCTAAAACAGCCCAATGATAGGAACCGTGTGCCTATTAATAAAACAATCCCTGCCGAAATCAAGCGAGAGACAGATGAAAAAGCGATTTATTACAATAGGAATGATTACCCTTTTAGGAACGATAAATTTAACTCTAACGTCTAACTTTAGTTGGGGTTCTGGGATTCAAGGTTCAACTGTTCAAAGTCCTTTCCCTGTTTCAAAAGCAGAATATCTAAAAATTATTGAGTTGTTAAACCAACAAATCAGAACAAACGAAAACCAGATCGAAAACGCGAAAAAAATCTATCAGTCTATAACAGGAAATAGAATCCAAAAACCAACAATAGGAGAGAACAAGAGCTTTTTCATACAAGATTCGCCTTCTATCTATCCAAAAACGCATCCCAACTACAGTGGCGTAGATGTTGGACAATTTCGAGACCTTTTATATTCTGTTCTTGACGAAGAGAAAAGGGTTGTCTTCTGGTCATTGCCGTATCATGAGATGCGCACAATAATTAATACCCGTCTTAACTATAGTGGAATTGTCGATAAAGCTGTAAGTTTGCAAACTTTTCAAGACGCAGAGAACCGCTTTACACAAATTGTCGATTTCTTAAATAATATAGATAAAACAAAAGATTTGAAAGGAGTTTTCGAGCTGCAAACACGCATCAAGACCATGTCAGCCATGCTCCAAAATGAATATACAAAACTACAAATGGTCAGAAATTTAAGCGATAACGAAGAGGCTCTTATCGAAATACAAAAACGTAAATTGTATGGAAAAATTATAGCCTCTAACCACAACGATATGCCTAAAATAAGATCTAACCAATAAAGCTCTTTACAACATTTGCTTTTTTTCATGAAAACAAAATCCACTGTAGAAGGTTCAGTACTATCCGAACAATTCAGAGAGGCAGAAAGCTTTTATCAAAGTCAAGATATCGTAATGAAAATACTTAGGTAATGTATAAATGAAAATGAAGCGTTTAGCATGTATCT
>NZ_JBHINK010000063.1:0-1003 GCF_042194905.1 Bartonella sp. CL63NXGY | reverse complement strand
GTCATGCCAAATGCTCTCTTCTATAGTGGATTAACCGATATGGCTAAACAAAACGCACTCTTAGCCAATATCAGAACATCTGTCTTAGGAAAAGAAGAAGAAAAACAAACCGGTTTCTTCCTCTATACTTACGGAAACACAGGAACCTTATCTTCTGAACGCGGACCTCTCAAATATGGTTATGGTGCTGATATCCGCTATGCTGCTCTACAAGCCGGTGTCACATTCGCAGCATTAGAAGGACAAAATACCACAACACATTTCGGTCTTGTAGGCACCTATGGGCGGCTGTCTTTCACTCCAAAGGATATGGATGATGTAAGTAAGAGCACATTGGATAAATGGTCACTAACAGCTTATGGCAGCGTGCAGCATAACAATGGTTTCTATATGGATACACTGTTATCCTATGGAATTCTAAAAGGAGATATCGGCAATGCTCTCATTGGCAAAACCGCAAAATTGCAAAATGCCAAAATGTTGAGTATCTCCACCACTTTTGGCAAAGAGTTTGCAACCGGAATGGAAAGTTTAACATTTGAGCCGCAAGCACAAATTGCCTATCAACATTTGATGTTTAATACCATTGAAGATGCTGATAATTTTACCGTTGATATGAACAATCCTTCTCAATGGTTGATCCGTGTTGGTGGACGTTTGACAAAAACCATTTCCACTGAAAACAACCGTCCGATGTCTTTCTATGGAAAAGTAAACTTGATCAAAACCTTTGGTGATAATGGTACCATTCATATTGGTAGAAATTTTGACCTTGATCCTATGGGACCTGCAATTGAAGGTGGCGTTGGCATTAACGCGCAACTGTCTCACAATTTCTCCCTTCATGGTGATGTCAGCTATCAACAAAAGCTTCAAAAAACTGGTATAAGTGGTGCAAGCTTTTCAGGAGGAATACGCTATCAGTTTTAAAATAAAACTGTCAAAACAGCGTATTTCTTTTCTATGCATTAACAAAAAAGGCAGCCACAATATGCTGCCTTTT
>NZ_JBHINK010000062.1:0-1052 GCF_042194905.1 Bartonella sp. CL63NXGY | reverse complement strand
GCTAACAAACAAGAAAAACCAAGTCCCCCAAATAAAACCTTTTTGAGCATCGTACTGGAGACCAAAACACCTAATAAAGCTGCTCTTTCTGCTCTCTTCTCATATCTCATACTTTAACTCCCCAATAAAAAATGCTTAAAGTTCCATTGTTAATGTCATAAAAAATGTTCCTGATTTTTTGTGCTTAACTGTGCTCCAAAAAATACTGGAATAACTGGCATCAAGAGAGACCATGCCTCCCGCAAGCTTGACACCTGCTGTCCAACCGGCAAGCTGGTCACTCTTAATCCCATACAAGGGTTGTGCAAAAACACGCCCATAATCCAAACCAACATAAGGGCGAAGTTCTCCAAAAACCTTTTTGAAGGTCGCGTGATTGCTCCACGGAATGGTGCGTAGCAACAAATCATTCCGGCTAAAAAAACCGTTATTGCCAAAAAGCAAACTCTCACGCGTACCACGAACATTGGAAGCACCCCCCAACGAAATCTGCTCAGCACCCAATAAATTATGCGGTGAATATTGACCACTCAAAAGATTGCTCAGTATAAAGTCCAAGCCCCCTACCTTAAAAGGCGTCATAACACTGAGTGTGCCGGTAAATTTGGCAAATTGTGGCTCCGCATCCCCTACTCCTGGATCGTACTTCTTGACAGAATGAAACAAGGGAAGACCTTGCAAATAACTCACATCAAAGGTCCAAGTCCCCCCCAGCATCTGGCGCGAATGCGAAATCCCAAAATTGGCGACGCTATATTGACGGCTGCCCACTTCAATCTTATTGCCAAGAAGGTAATTGTTGGTTCTTTTATAAGAAAGACCTAAATTCAAGGTAGTAAGGGAAACACTATCACGGTAAAGAACCCTGCTTGTACTGGCGTGCAACTCACTGGAATCCCTGTCGTCTCAATATCGGTAAAATTGCCAGGGATAATGCTTTGGTAATTATAAACAGTGCCATTCAATCCAAAGGTCCAATAACCGTACGGAATACTCACACTCGCTGAAATGTTATTGCTATGTCCTTCTTGCTTGCTCCCACCCCAATAATC
>NZ_JBHINK010000061.1:0-1058 GCF_042194905.1 Bartonella sp. CL63NXGY | reverse complement strand
CTTTGAGAATGTTATGAAGAGTTTTGATGACAAACTCAAAGATATAACCACTTCGGCACAAGGAGATGGATTGTTGTGGAGTGATGAAGCCAGAGCATATGTCGCGCAGCATAAGCAAGATGGTATAGTCAAAAATAGCAAGATTACAGCGGTTGCAGCAGGTGACATCTCTAAAGATTCCAGTGATGCAGTAACAGGTTCTCAGCTTTATTCCATGAATGAACAGCTTGCTGGCTATTTAGGTGGCGGTGCAGGTTATGATGATGCGGGTAAGTGGCAAGCTCCACACTTCACAGTCAAAACCTTTGGAGAAGATGGCAGTGAGGGAAGCAAGAGCTATGACAGTGTTGCAGATGCCTTTGATGGTGTTAATGTTGCCTTCACAGGTTTTGAGCAAAAAGTTAACAACCAGATTACGGAAAAAGTGAATGATGTTATTGGCGATAAAGTTGATGATATTATAGGTGATAAGGTTGATGATGTTGTTGGTAAGAAGGTTGATGAAGCGATCACTCAAGCCAATGAAAAGAGCCTAGTTCAGCAAGATGCCGACACCAAGCGTATAACGATTGGTTCAGCTGTTGCTGGCAGTGAAATCAACATAGCGAATAAGTCTGGTGAAACGCGTACGCTTTCGGGTGTTAAGGATGGAACTCTTGCCAAAGGCTCAAATGATGCAGTGACGGGTTCCCAGCTTTATGCAACGAATGAGAATGTCAAGGGTATCACCGGTAATCTAGAGACAGTTGCTAAGAATGCCTCGAAATATTTAGGTGGTGGTGCCGATGTCTTAAAAGGGACTGAACCGACCTATAAATTAGATGATAAAGAGTATCATGATCTTTCTGGTGCGTTTGGTGGGGTTGATCAAGGCTTCAAGGATCTTAAGGATCAAGTTGCTCAGAACAAAGATGAGGTTTCTGAACGTCTTCAAGATGCGTTGTTGTGGGATAACGATAAAGGTGCGTTTGTCGCGCAGCATGGTGCAGATAAGAGCAACAGTAAGATCAAATCTCTTAAGGAAGGTAGCATCTCTAAAGAGTCAGGTGATGGAGAGA
>NZ_JBHINK010000060.1:0-1103 GCF_042194905.1 Bartonella sp. CL63NXGY | reverse complement strand
GGTGGGGCGTGTTGGTGGGCGTTTAAGCAAGACACTTAATGTTTCTGAAGAGGGACGTGTCGTTTCTTTTTATAGTAAGCTTTCTTATTTGCATAGTTTTGAAGATAAGCAATTTGTTTCTTTTAAAAACGATTTCCAATTAGGTTTTTTTGGTTCTTTTTTGGAAGCAGGTCTTGGGTTTAATGCTCGTCTTTCTTCAAAACTTTTTCTTCATGGAGATGTAACTTATCAGCATAAATTTAAGAAAGCTGGTTTTTCTGGAGCCAGTTTCTCTGCTGGATTGCGCCATCTTTTTTGAAGAGATATAATGTGCATTTTTATATGAAAGGCAGAAGATTTTTCTGCCTTTTAATGTATTGAAATTTATTTTTCCTCATCAATATGGTTATTTTTTTGATATAAAAGATTACAATAGATGCTTTCTTCTATGCGATGAGGAATTTTCCTAAAATTTTGATATTAAGATATGGGGGCAGATTTCATTGTGAATGTGAGAAGCTTGAATGCTAAATTCTTGTGGTATAATCTTTTAAAAGAGACGATATTGATGGTTGTTTTTGTCCATTTCTTTATTAAATTTTATAGATCATAAGTTTAGTCTTTACGAGCTTTATGCATTTTTTTGAATTTTGTTTTAGAACTTTATTTACGTTTATATCATTTCATACGCATATTATTTGTTTCCTTTTTTAGGATGTTTACTTAAGAATTTTGGATAAATACTTGTTTTTAGAACAAACAGAGGGAGTTTGAGGTCAAATTATAATAAAAGTAAAGTATGCTTTATCGTATTGTTACGGTTGTTGTTTTGTAAATGATAGGTGGCAGAGAAATTTTGATTGGATACAGGATATTATTTTTATTGCGGTTATGCGCGGATATCATCATTCTTTTTTCAGCATTCAATATTTGCGCAGATTTTAGCACTCGAGAATGTTCATAAGAAGCAATACACCTTTTTTCAAAAGTCCTTCTTTACATGCCAGCTTCGTTTGTGATGAACAAGGGGTTAATTGATTAAATATAAACAGGTTTGAATGAAAGAAATTTATAATATTCAGTTTTTTATTCAATATGTAGAATGATGAGTGAGTATTCTAAAT
>NZ_JBHINK010000059.1:0-1109 GCF_042194905.1 Bartonella sp. CL63NXGY | reverse complement strand
CTTTTGGAACATAATTTGCAAAAAGGCATTGTATCTCCAGCATATTCAAGGAGATAAAACATGGAAACTCGCATTCCTGAAAACACACCATTCGAGACGAATTTTCTAGGAGAAACATCTCTAGAAGAAAAATATTCACTCTTTCACACACCCATTTCATGGTCCGCAATCTTTGCGGGACTGGTGACAGCTCTTGCCACCTCAATCTGCCTTTCTTTTCTGGTCGCCGCTTTAGGCTTAAGCCAAATGGATTTTACTTCTTCAACCCCATTTGAAGGCTCTTTCCTCTCCTTTGGCGTGGGCTCTGTTATCGTTACACTGATTAGCCTAGCCTTGGGAGGCTTTGTAGCTGGACGTTTTGCTGAAACCTCAGGGACTCTTCATGGCTTTCTCACCTGGGCTCTCATAACATTGCTGATGACCCTCCAAGCCATCCACGTGGTTTCTAGTACAGCAAAGATAGGAGCTAAAACGGCTCTAGAAAACAGCTCCATGGTCCAACAAACCGTGGACAGCCTCAAAAACAATATTTCCCCCATACTTGCAAACTTAAACAGCGAAAGTCTTGAAAAGTTTTTTGCAAAAAATAGTGACAATGGCATCAATTTTGACCAACTTTCGAGTGAATTGCGCACCCTTCTCAATAAAAGCGACATTCCTGCTCTCAACCCTGAGCGCTTAAAACAAACCTATCAAGCTGCACTCAATGATATTGGTTCTGCGATAACAGCTTTCAAAAATGATCCTTCTTACTATCGCACCACTTTAAAAAATCTTGGTGAGCGTCTGTCTGATCGTGTAGAAGATCTCACGACAAAATTTGATCGAAGTGATATCATCAAGGCCCTTGTGACCGATGGCATGTCCCGTGCGGATGCACAAACAGCAGTAAACCGTGCCGTCCAACTCTATCAAAGCGCAGAAGAAAAGACCGAAAAAGCCATCAAAGTCCTTGAAGAACGGGCAGAAACACTCTCAGACAATCTTGAGGATACGATCAAGGGAGCAAAAAACACTGCGACTAAAGCCACAAAAACAGCCTCCAATATGGGGTGGTGGGGCTTTTTAGGCAGTCTGGTAGGCGCCATTATTTCCAGTGTTTTTGGCTA
>NZ_JBHINK010000058.1:838-1129 GCF_042194905.1 Bartonella sp. CL63NXGY | reverse complement strand
ATACGGCTGATTTAATGACGCAATTGTTTACTAACGCCGTTGCGACGCCTGCTACCCAGCAGAAGAACAATGAGAGTGGTAACAATAAGTGGCAAGTAACGGAAAGTAACGTTAACTTCCACCGTCACCATCATTCAAACTCTGCTTCCAACTCGCAACCAGCATCCAATTCAAATACCACGAGTACAACGACTGCTGGCTCGACTAATTCCGAATCCAATAGTGGAAGCAATGAATCATTATCGACCAGCTTGAGCACTTCATATGCTAATTCAGAAAGCTTATCAGTTA
>NZ_JBHINK010000058.1:0-828 GCF_042194905.1 Bartonella sp. CL63NXGY | reverse complement strand
GCTCACGTTCTTTAAGCACGTCCTACAGTATTAGTACGTCTATTAACGAATCATACTCAACCTCGGTTAATGCTTCATACAGCACGAGTGCTTTACTGAGCACTTCACACAGTGCTTCTTTGAGTACTAGTTATTCCGCTAGTGCTTCCATTAGCCAAAGTCAATCATTGAGTAACTCCTTAAGTGCTAGTTATTCCGCTAGTGCTTCGATTAGTCAATCATTGAGTAACTCCTTAAGTGCTAGCTATTCCACGAGCGCTTCAGTTAGTCAATCCTTAAGCAACTCCTTAAGTGCTAGCTATTCCGCTAGCGCCTCAGTTAGTCAATCCTTAAGCAACTCCTTAAGTGCTAGTTATTCCGCTAGTGCTTCCATCAGTACTTCGGTTCAAACATCCTTAAGTAGCAGTTATTCCTTAAGCGAATCGCTGGCTACTTCTTTGAGTACTTCTCTTTGGACGTCATTATCAACTAGTTACTCCTTAAGTGAATCTCTCCAAACTAGCTTAAGCACGTCAATTCGTACCTCCTTGAGTGCTAGCTATTCTTTGAGTGAATCCTTAGCTGCATCCTTAAGCACGTCCTTATGGGTTTCCTTGAGTACCAGTTATTCTGCTAGTGCTTCCATTAGCACTTCCTTACAAACATCCTTAAGTAGCAGTTATTCCTTAAGCGAATCGCTGGCTGCTTCTTTAAGCACGTCCTTATGGGTATCACTGAGCACTAGTTACTCCTTGAGTAACTCTAATTTGCTGAGTGATTCTTTGGGGACCAGCTTAATGCTGAGTCAAAGTTACAGTGTTAGTGCGGTTGCTAGTCAATCCTTAAGCA